>JBMFTN010000009.1:0-18695 GCA_049966995.1 Candidatus Micrarchaeia archaeon | reverse complement strand
TCAGGTATTGCAATATTATTTATAGCTTTATTTTTAAATACTTAGTGTTGTATTACGAATATGCTAAATAGGTGAAGACATGGTAGATGCCCCTAATGATCAATATGATAGCAATGAAGGTGTAATGAAGGTAGAGGTTACACCGAAAAGTCCATTGATGGCTCAGCAACCATATAGTACTCCAAGCAATGTTGGAAATAGTAATGACAGAAAGTCGAATTTTGTTAAGATTATAATTCCAATTGTGCTTGTTGCAATAGTGGCTATTGCATTGATAGGGTTAAAGTCTTCGCATTTTATAAAACCGCAAACAACCACAACAATTTCTAGTGTCAATGCCAGTGCCATAAAGGAATGCACTTCAATAAATAACCCAGGAAATTATTATTTGGTGAATAATATTAATACAACAATTTCAAAGGGGGCATGCATCAATATAAATGCCAATAACGTTGCTTTTGTGTGCAATGGCAAAATAATAAGGGGGGCAGGGCCTTATGTCAACGTCTCCCCATTTACCTATGGCATATTGGTACAAGGCAAAAAGAATGTCTCTATACAAGGGTGCAACGTGTATGATTTTTCTTATGGGGCTTATATAAACGACTCTGATTTTGTAAAAGTGGAAAACAGCAACATGAGCCGCAACTATATGGAAAACATTTATATAAATGACACAAGGAACAGCAGATTTTTAGGCAACAGACTTGACTTCTCTGCAGGATTAAGAGGATCAATATATGTAGCCAGCAATTCGAAAAACAATACTTTTGAGAACAACACTATGCTGTATAATAGGTATTATGGAATATATATAGGGTCAAGTGGAAATGAGTACTATGACAATTATTTGAATGATACGCCAGTATCCTTTTATTGCTACGGTGCAAATGGCTTTACAAACTCAAATAAAGGTGCATCAAACCTTTGTTACAACAATACTGGATGCGGCTTCCTGACATGCAAAGGGATTAACACACCAACAAACCTCTCCCAGATATACCTTACAAACAATATTACAAGTTGCGGTTCAATAATGAAACCTGGAGTATATAACCTCTCTTCTAACGTGTATATGAATGAATATGTCAATACTTCAAGCCCGCTGTTCCTGATGTACAATATCCCATGCATTAATATTGCCTCTAACAATGTCACACTCAACTGCAAGAGCCACCAGGTGGGCTATGCCCCATATGCAGCGATAACGCTTAAGAATGTTCGGAATATAACCATAGAGAACTGCAATATAAATTCTTCTTATTTTGGTATTGCTCCGATAAACACAACAAAGGTGCATATTTATAATATAACCGCAACAAACAACCAAGCAGGGATAGCACTCCAGAATTCAAGTTACGATGTAATTAGTAATTTAAATGCTTATGGAAATAATTATGGAGTTTATATAAGCGGATCTACAGGGAATCTTTTTGACAGCTTTAATACTTCAAATAACATTATAGGCATATATGTAACTGGATCTCTAGGAAATACATTCAATAACGGAGTAGCGTTGAAGAATAGTAAAATTGATGTTTATGCGTCTTCAAATGCTCAAAATGCAACATATAACTTAATGCAGAAGACCATATGCATGTATACTAATGCTGCCTGGGCGACATGCAAAAGCCACATAATACCAAACCTTACATATACGCCAGTTATTTCATGCATGAATATTTCAAAGCCGGGCAACTATAGCATACTTAACAACATTTATGGCGCATCAAATAAATGCCTAGATGTAAACACAAATAATACAAAAATAAACTGCAATGGCCACACAATTACATCCAAATACGTTAATTCTGGAATAGGTCTTTATGTAAACAATAGTGCAAACGTGTCATTCACAGATTGCAATTTTAGAAACTTCAACACTTCCATAGAATTAAGAAATTCAAAAGGGATAAGCGTTATAAACACAGGAGTAAATGTTTCGTATTACGGGATTTACCTTGATAAAGTGCTTAATTCATTTGTATTTGTAGGTTCGATACAAAGCTCTGCCAATAGTGGCATATACCTTAACAATTCAAAATACAACATAATAGAATCTGTTAACATAACGAGAAGCGGCACTGCGCTGCAAATCAATAATTCTACAAATAACTATATAAAGTACAACAATGGCACATTCAACAATGTTGGTATGCTTCTTACAGGCATTTCAAACAATAACACAATAGAAAACAACAATATGACGCAGAGCATCTCGTTTGATTACCTATGTATTGGCAATAGTGGGGTAAATGCGGAAAACGGAGGCGTAAACTTTGGTACAAAGAAAAGCAATTGCATGTGGCTCGAAGCACTTTCTACGCTCACCCCAGATATCACTTGCACCACGGCAAACAAACCGTCAAGCATATCTTTGATGACAGATTACCTGTATCCTTACGGGTACAAATGCTATAATGTATATGCAAATGGAACAACAATAAATTGCAACGGCCACACCATACTTGCCACAAGCGGAGGGACTTTTGCTACATTCCGCAACGCTTCTGGAGCGAAGATAGAAAACTGTGTACTTAAAGGATTTACAGACCCTATAACCGCCATTAATTCAAGCGTTGATGTTATAAATGACACAATAATATCAAACTTGAACTATAGCACCGGCGTGGATATAATGAATTCATACTATCCAGAGGTCATAAACAATAACATTACTGCTCATGTTGGGATTGAGGTATCAAACTCAACAAACGGAAAGATTTACAACAATACGGCAGAATATGGAATGGTCGGCTACCTGCTGGAAAATTCAACTGGCTTCAAGATTACGGGCAATTCAGCCATGCAGAATGTTGCAGTAGGCTTTATCCTAAACGGTTCAATATTCAATATATTTAAGAACAACAACTTTTACTCCGTTGCCGGGATAGAGTGCTATGGAAAAGCAATAGGAAGCGCAAATAATACTAATGAAGGAGGCAATACATATATTACAAACCAGGACTGCAAGTGGCTGCAATAAGCAGCAATAAGTTTGTGGTGAATTGAAATGCTTTTTAAGGAGCTTGCAGCATATTATGACAAGCTCGAAGAGGTGTCATCCAGGCTTAAAATGATAGATATACTGACAGAGATTTTTAAACATGCTGATTCTGAAGAAGTTGAGTATATTATATATATAACACAGGGCATATTGGCACCACCTTTTGAAGGTATAGAATTTGGAATTGCTGATAAGATCGTAGAAGAGGCAATCGCAGTAGCGACAGGGTATACAAAGAATGAAGTGGATAATGAATACAAAAAGAGTGGAGATCTTGGTATTACTGCAAAAATGCTTAAAAGCAAAACAAAATTAAAAAGCATCAGGGAAGCCCAATACACTGTAAAGGATATATATAATAAAATGATGGGCATAGCCACAAAAAGCGGAGAGGGAAGCAAGGCGCAAAAAGTGTCTCTCCTTGCAGACATCATTGTTAACTCTACCCCTGAAGAGGTAAAGTATGCTGTACGTTACCCGCTTGGGGAGTTGCGAATGGGTGTTGGTGATGCCACGATACTTGAGGCACTGTCGCTTGCATACACAAAATCAAGAGCCTTCAAGGAGCAGCTTGAAAGAGCATATAACCTTTGCAGTGACCTTGCATATGTCGGAAAGATAATTGCGAAAAACGGCGAAAAAGATATAGTAAATTTCAAGGTGACACTCTTCAAGCCAATAAGGCCCGCACTTGCTGAAAGATTGCCCACTGCTGCTGAAATACTGGAAAAAATGCATGGAAGGGCGGCTGTAGAGCAAAAATATGATGGATTCAGGATTCAAGTGCATAAAGATGGGGATAACATAAGGTTATACTCCAGGAGGCTTGAGGATACTACAAGCATGTTCCCGGATATTGTTAAAGCTGTGAGAGAAGAAATATCCGCAAAAAAAGTCATTTTTGAAGGAGAAGCGATTGCATTTAATGAAACAACAGGTGAACTTTTCCCATTCCAGGAAACAATACAGAGGAAGCGCAAGCATAATATAGAGGAAAAGGCAGAAGAGCTGCCACTCCACCTTTTTGCATTTGATATGATGTATTATGAGGGTAAGGATTACTTAAATGAGCCATACGAAAAAAGGCGTGAGATGCTTGAGCATATTCTTAAGAACAGCACAACTATAATGCCAACAACTAGGATTATAACGAGTTCACCAAAAGAGCTTGAGGAATTCTTTGAAAAGGCGATAGAAAATGGACTTGAGGGCATAGTTGCAAAAGACCTTAACTCACCATATATTGCAGGTGCAAGAAAGTTCTCATGGATAAAAATGAAAAGAAGCTACAAAGGAGAGCTTAATGATACGCTAGATCTTGTCATTGTTGGCTATTTCCTGGGTAAAGGAAGCCGTGTAGCATTCAAATTCGGAGGGCTGCTTTGTGCAACATATAATGAAAAAAGAGATGTTTTTGAGACTATTACCAAGCTGGGCACAGGTTTTACTGAAGCCCAAATGAATGAATTAAAAACAAGGCTTGACAACATAAAGAGCAACACCAGGCCGGCAAGGGTTGATTCCCTCATAACCCCGGACTTCTGGGTAGTGCCAAAATATGTCGTTGTCGTCAAAGCTGACGAGATAACAAGATCTCCAACACATACATGTGGCAGGGAAAAGTTGCCTGATGGAACCGAGTCTGGATATGCACTAAGGTTTCCAAGGCTTGTAGGTGAAGAAGCAATAAGAGAGGACAAAAGCCCTGAAGACGCTACAACAACAAAAGAGGTTATTGAAATGTTTAAAATGCAGAAAAAGGTAAAGCTGGAGAATAGCTAATTATTTATACCTCTTTTATGCTGTCTATGACCTTTGAGAATTTTTGAACACTCTTTATTATTTCTTTCACTTTTGGATTCAGCTTGTAGCCCAAACCATAGCCATTTTCTGTTCTTATATGTGTTGGCTGTATTGCATTCAGATTCATAGACAATACGCGCAAAGTGATTATCAAAGTCTTCCTTGTAAACTGCTTTTCAAGTATAGAATATAGCTCTTTGGTTGTCCTAGGGGACTTCTCAAGCAAAAGCTTCAAAACGGCATAATTAGGCTTGCTTATTACCTTTCTGAAAGCCCAAATTTCATCATTATTCTTATCTTGCCTTGCCATACAACAATATTAATAACTAAGATTTATAAATGTTTCTCATTTCATATACCAAGCTACGCTTTTTATCTATTTATATCAATTTGGATACCTAAGAATCCTCTAAGTGATAAATAATTATCAGATTTAACATTATTTAAATACAAAAGTATAAATATTTTACTTTAGTAAATATTATTGAATTTAGGTAAATGATTTTATGATCGGAGTAAAGAGAATCTTTCAGAGTAAAGAAGAAATGCAGGTACCGGCAACAAAGCTTTCTTTCAAAATTGAGAAGGAATTTCCTGACCAGGTAATGCTGAAAAATGATAAAAACAATTCTATTATAGGCAGAAAAGGAAATCAGATGTTATATTCCATAAACTGCGAAAACTTGGGGCCTAAAGATGAAGCAGAAATGGAAAGGGTAAAGACCATTGCCGTAAATTCAATGCTTGGGAATAAAACTACAGAGTATTCAAAAGAGAATATGAACCTCTTGAAGGGGATTATTGCAAGCATTTTAAGGACATATCCAAATCAAGAGAACACTGCATTAATGTCTTATTTGGTTGCTAACGATGTGCTGGGATTTGGACCAATAAGCATATTGCTTGAAGATGCTGAAAATATAGAAGAAATTGTAATAAATTCACCAACAGGAAGAATAGGTATCTACCATACTGCATATGGTTACTGCAATACTAATTTAAGGTTTAAATCTGAGGCAGATTTTCGCTTTATCATTAACAAGCTCATAGGCATTACTGAAAGGGAGTTAAATGATTCGAGTCCCATAATAGATGCCGAGATATATTCAGGCACTAGAGTGCATGCCCAAATAAGCCCCTATGCTGTGTCAGGTGCGGCAGCATCAATAAGGATAGGTGGTAAAAAGAGCATGAATATCAAAAGGCTTGCAGAGCTAAAGACTGCATCTTTTGAGGTTCTGGCATACTTATGGATGGCTATAGACACAAAATGCAATATACTCATATCCGGCGCACCCTCGTCTGGCAAAACAACCATGCTCACGGCGTTGAATATTTTCCTGCCAAAAACTGAGCGCATAGTAACTATTGAGGAAGATGCAAACGAAATCAAGTATTTTGGCAATTTCATAAATGTTGTGCAACTACAAAGCTCCCAGAAGGGGCCAGTAGCACTTATCGACCAGGTAATCAATGCATTGCACCTAAGACCGGACAGGCTTGTCTTGGGTGAAATAAGGGGGAACGAGGCTGCAGAGGTTTTTGCAGGCTCAAATTTAGGCATACCCTTTATGGCAACAATACATAGCAGTGGAAATGGGGAATATGTACTTTCAAGGCTCCGTTCTAAGCCCATGCTTGTTGATGAATCGTTGATTTCTATGCTTGATATATCTATATTCATGAAGCAGGTATCGATTGATACGCGGGTAATAGAAAGTATTGATGAGTACAGGTGGCTCAGTAGAAATGAGATAAAACCAATAGGAACAAACCCATATTTAATAAACGAAATTGCAAGAAGCGGCATTTTGGCCAATGACCTAGGTAAATCAAAAGTCATAGAAAAGTTTGCCGAACTGCATATGGTTAAAATTAGCACGGCGATAAAGGAGTTCAGGAATCGCGTAACTTTCTTGGAAGAAATGTACAATGGCAATGAAGAGCCCTATAGTTATATAGAAAAATATGGTGTTCGCTGATGAACAAGTTGTTGGTTGCTCACTTACTAATAGGAGCTGCATTTTCCCTTATTGTTCTCTCATTCTTCGGGATTACAATGTTTGTCCTTGCTTTGGCGATGAGTATGCCGATATCAATCTTTTCCGCATTCTTGGAATACCTCATTGACAAAAGGAAGGCCGCAGAACTAGAAAGAGCAAAATTGGCTTCGGCTATCAAACTAATTTACATTAATATAAGGTTTGGCAAAAGGTCGTTTGTATCTAGTGTTAAAAAGCTGAGTAACTTTAGCAATGATGTGCGCATAAACAATTTGCTCACGGAACTTCATGACAGGATAGCGCTTGGCCAGAAATTACGGGAAGCCTTGGCATCAATAAAGCTTGATCATGCTGTGACAAAAGACCTCGATGCAATTTCAGAAATATCTTCTCTTGACTTGTATACAGATAATTCTATCAGAACGCTCTTTGAAAAGCTAAGGTACGAGCATAAATACACAGCATCTAAGAATGCTGGAGCTCTGCAGAAGTACTTGACAGTTAGCATGCTGCTAAGCTCGGTAATACCCTCTTTTGTCCTCTTTTCATTTGTAGGATATACACTGCTTATGCCTTCCGAATTATCTTCCTTCGCCTTAATGTTTACCATGTTAATCGCCATACCATCTGCCTATAGCATAACTAGGGCCCAAGCTGAGAGATTTTATGAATAGATCGAAAGTTTTGTTTGCTTTTTCGCTTACAAGCGCACTATTTGGAATAGTTTCTGCTATTTATGGGGCAATAGCAATTTCGGCATTGCTTATATCAGCGTGCCTTGCATTTGCATACTTTTTCAAAAAAGGTTACAACAATTTCAATATGTACGACCTTTTAATTTTTACAAACAATCTTGTAGTTAATGCTTCAAATGAAAAAAGCACATTGAAGGCAATAGAAAATTCATTAGACCGAAGGTTTGCTTTTTACGATGACGTATCAAAAGCAATCAGGGAATACCGCCTTTCTGGAAATGCTGATAAAGCTTTCTCCTTTGCGCTAAAAAACCCCTCTGAACTATTTAGGGAAGTTTTCTTTGTAATTTCAGATTCGCTAAGCAATGGTTTGAGCATTGTAGAGCCAATGAAGGAGCTCTCTGCCGAAATTGCCGCGATAGAAGAATTGCAATCAAAGAATGTGGGTAATTTTACAAATACAATGTCAATAGTCAACTTAGGATCGATTTTATTTTTTCCAATATTTGCAGGGATATCATATTATATAATGGGTTTTTCTTCTAACATAAATAGGATGGTACCAATAAGTGAGGCTGCCTTTTTCTCAATGGTGATATTATACGTAATGGAGATAGGTATTTTCAACAATATTCATGGTAATGTAAACAGGCTGTCTTTGATTAAGGTGCTTTCCAGCATTGCTGTTAGCGCACTTCTCTTTAAGGCAAGTTACCTTGTGGCACTAAACGGGATAAGGTGGTAAAATGAATATATATGTAAACCAGGCAAAAACCGTTATGGCTTTGTTAAAGGCCTCAAAAGCACAGAGTTCATTGGAATACATCATGATGCTATCTGCAGTAAGCATCATAATAGTCATTGCTTTGGCAATGATAACGCAGCTGAAAGGAACAGCATTGCACGCTTTCTTTGGCAGTTCAAACCAGAGCATAGCAAATCAAATCACGAACCAGCTGACAAACCTTACTACGGGGTTGAAGTGAGGGCCCAAGCATCTGTAGAGTTTATTGTTTATATGGCGGCCGGAGCTGCCTCCCTAACTGTAATGCTTGCTTCTTCTAGCATAGCTTTGCAGAATACGAGCAATGCGGATGCCAGCAACTATATAGGTGCACTTGTTGCCAAGATAAACGCCAATATGGCATATACTAAAAGCATATTTACTGCGTATCTGCCAAGCAGCATTTGTGCAGCTGCGATAAACCACAAATCGATAGCATATCTCAACAATACCTACGAGTTTGCAGGCACTGTTTACTTTAAAAGCAATATGTGTAATTATAGCGGCTCAATTCGCACGCTTGAACTTTTCCAAAACACCAATGGATCATACACTTTAGGCATGATAAAATGATGGCGCAGATGTCATTATCAATGCTCGTTGCAGCGCTTATATCATTAATTTTTGTAATCACACTTTCAATTTTGATGTATAGCATTAATACGCAAGGCGCAAATTTGATACTTTCAAACCTCAATGCGACAATATCCAATATTGAAAATTTTGGATGAAAAAATGCTGGGCCTAGAAGAAGTATTTGCAATAATAATAATCGTTGCGGCAATGCAGGGCTTTTTGATAAGCATCATCGAAAGCAACACAACATTATCTGAAAGCGCAAGAGACATTGCAAGCACATTAGTCTTAAACAATTTTATAGATAGAATGCAGGCTTCTACAATAATAGGAAATCTAACAAACCTGCTTGATCTTGGTTCAAACTGCCTTACATATGGGTTTTATCAGGCAAAATCTTACAATAATGGAATTAATCGAATAATTGTGCAAAATAGAAAAATGCTTGTGGTGCATTGTAATGAAAGTGCAAACAACTCTTGAATTTATTATACTACTCGCTGCTGTTGCATCGTTTAGCACAGTACTTTTAAGCATCTATTCGGGTTTTGTAAAAGGCCAAAAATCTACTTTTTCAGTATTATCCAACAGCTTGAATGAGAAGCAAGGAAATGCTAGCATATACATAAAGCCATCTAGCCCGTTTTTCGTTGATGCCATTATACAGAACACCACGTATGTAGGTATTGAGTCTACAATGCAAGGGGTATTGTACATACCACAAAATGCCACTGTTTTGATCTTAAAAGCCAGCTCAAGCAATGCTGCAGTTGAGCCAAGCGAATATCATAACATAAGCAGCGGCATATATGTATTGCCATTTAAGGTGATCCCGCTAAAGCCCGGGCAAATAATTCTTAACCTTACAGCTATTGTGGATTACCCAAATGCCCAGCATGTAAATAATGTTTACGCTTTAACTTATGCTACAATGCCCAATGGCACATCAGGCGCAAGCGACATTTTAATTAGTATAGATAGGATTTATGAATCCACTAACTACGGGCTCAACATGCTAGGCAACATTCAAAATATTTCCGTAAGCAGTCATTGCAGCTATGTCAATATATGGGGCAATGAGCTCCCACTTAAGGAAGAATGCGGCAATACCGCAAGCTGGTATCTCTGGGTTGGATCATGGTATTGCACATGGCTGCAAGGGTCGCAGTCTGACACGCTCACATACTGCTTTTACTCTCATTCATCAAATGACACTGTGTATAGCATAGATACTAATTCAACATACTCTTATAATATAACCTTGGACTTGCATGAGGGTAATCTGTCCCTGAGCGCAAACCTCAGCAACGGAAGCACCAAAGCACCACTCGAAAGCGACAATGTTGCTTATGGCAGTGCCAGCATAAGTAATGTAAGTGGATTATCATATAATCCTGGGCATGGTTACTTTGTGATTGGCAAACCCGAAGGAAAATGTGTGGTTAATGCAAGCACATATTTACTTTATCAGCAAACGCTGCTCAATGTACAAGATGCCCTTGCTTATTATAACAATACAAGCCCAGATTCATCAACCTTGTCATCCTTACTGCAAAAGGTAAATGCTCTAGATAGTGAAGCAAATAAACTTTACAATACAAAGTGCACAAGTATAGAGAATTGTCTTGCTGGTAGCAATACGGTTTCTTGCAAACCTCTTCCATATCTATATTATGTAATTAATGCCAATATAATAGGTTCGGGCACCTACCAAACAGATTATGAAGGAAGCACCATCAAAGTAAGCTGATCATATGGAGTTTCTAGGTAGCACAAAAGGACAGGCTGCATTGATTGAAGCTTTGATTGGAACGCTGCTAATGGTAATTTTTGCCACCAGCATTACTAGGATTGCATATCAGGATCTAATCAATAGAAACACATTAAATTACATAAATGCGGTAAACGATTTTATTTTTGTTTTTTATGAAAACCCTGCATTATCAAGATGCGTAATCAATGCAAATGCTAGCTGCATTATGCCAATATTAGAAAAATTTGCCAGCACATACGACTTGAACTATATCAGCATTGAAGGAAGCACAAATGCGCATTATGGGAATCTTTCCCAATGCAGCAAGTATTATGACAAATGCTTTGTTAGTGGAGAAAATTTTAGCATATTGTGCATAGAGGATTGCGGAAATTGAGGGAGTTTATGGGATTTTACGGAATGCTTATTGCAGTTATACTGTTATCGATACTTGCACTTTATGCAAGAGAGTTGGAAATATTACAGGAAATCAATGAGGCTGCTTATGCCATAGATACTTATGCAAATATTCAGAGTATAAATTCTTTTTATGCTATTGCATATTTTACAATGCCATCAAACACGATACAGGTAGGTAACTGGTTAAACGCACTTAAAGCTTGCGCCATGCAGGATAGTATAAATATTTATATACGTAACAACACTATTGTAATGAGCGGTGAAAGAAGTCCAAAATTTATTAGAATTTTAAGCATGCAAAAATGATGGCCTTAGTAGTGTAACGGCCGCATGGAAGGCTGTGGACCTTCAGGACCGGGTCCGACCCCCGGCTAAGGCCTATTGTAGCAAGGTATTTTAATCTTTTTAATAGTCTGTCATAACAGGATTCAGAAGCGAAGAAAAGAAACTGACATCCTCCCACGAATAAATTCGTGGGGTTCCTTTTGGCTTGGTGCCTACTTGGTTTGAAGGCTCATGGTCGCTGTCGTTCCCAGCGTTGCCATTTGAGGGGTAGAAAAATCTGTAGGTGCAATAGTTGTCAATCCAGCAGATTTCTATTTATTATTAAATAGAGCAGAGAATGGTGATTTTTGGGATTTTCTAAAATGGCATCAGTTAGAATATGAAAATGACATCGAAACACTTAAGCATGGACTTAAAGAAGAGACAGGTATTGAAAAATTTGAGCCAATAGAAAATTTTGTAGGAAAAAATGAGTATATTGGTAGTTCTACCGGAAATACCTGCGTAATATACTCAAGATAAAGGAGTAGAGGTTTTGGAACAAAATTAATTACTTTCTGTTCTGTTAAATGAATAATACTACACAATAACACTTATAAACTAAATTTTTGAAATCGACTTAAAGAGAATTCAGGTCAAAAGATAAAAAAAGGGCTTTCGCCCTTTGCATGTGTTATTTTGAAGCCTGTTTCAAAAGCAGTTCTTCCTTTATATTGAATTCGCTATCTTTTATGGTGCCCTCTCTTCTTGCGCCTATTACATCAATAATCCATGAGCCCAATACCGCTATGATTATGTTGACTGTCAGGGCGATTATACCTATGAATAACGGGCCCAATGCTGTTGGATACAGTGATGTCGATAGCGCGTGGCCTTTGTTGGCAAGAAATACTAGCCATACTCCTATCACTATGCCGAAGAGCCATCCTGTCAGCAGTGCCTTCCAATCCATCTTCTTAGAATAGAGACCTAGGAAAACTGCAGGCAATGTCTGCGTTATTATGATGCCACCAAGAAGTTGGAGCTGTATAGCATAAGTCGGGTTGACTACAAAGACGAAACCCAACGCTATGAAGATTATTAGTGCTGTAAGCCACTTCGCAAGTTTTGTCTGCCCTTCTGGAGTAAGCTTCTTGAATGGAAGAACGACGTTCTTTGTTAGCAAGTTTGCCGAAGCTATTGCCATTATTGCTGCCGGCACAAGCCCACCAATAAATATACCTACAAAAACAAAACCCACAACAGACTGCGGTAGCGTTTCCAATGCTATTGCTGGCATTGTGAGCAATCCATTTGCAGCGCTTTTGACAATTGCCAGCGCATTAGGAACTGCAAAAATCAATATTCCAAAGAGGGTAAGAAGTGCCAGGCCAATGCCATATATAGGTAGAAGAGACATGCTCTTTCTCAATGTTTTTCCGCTCTTGGCGCTAAGCGCACCGTTTATCGCGTGTGGGTACAGGTAAAGGGCAAATGAGCTGCCTATAAACATAGATAGAAAAGCTGGTATAAGTGCCTTTGGCAAATCTAAATATCCGGATACAGCTTTGCCTTTCTGTGCAGCAAGAGCGCTGAAAGCGCTGTGAAATCCACCGTAGCTTACTAGCACCACAATAATTATTATTGCTACACTGCTTAAAACAATGAAGTCCTTTAGCACAGCAGTAAGCGTTATACCCCTCATTCCGCTTATAAATACAAATGCAAGCAGTATTAGGAATGCCACAATGAGTGAGATTTTTGTTAGGATTACAAGATTCGCCACGCCAAGCAGCATCGTTTCGAGGATTACCTCCATTCCGAGCACCTGCAATGCGATATATGGAAGAGTTGCAACAATGCCTGTTAAAGCTATAATTATTGCAAGGCTTTTACTACTATATCTATCCTGAACAAAATCTGCCGCTGTAACGTAACCGCGCTTCCTAGATATGCGCCACAGCCTTGGCATTGTCAGTATACCTATTAGGAAACCCATTGAAGCATAAGGCACAGCATAAAAAGCTAGTGAACCAGCAGCATACTCTAATGAAGGCAATGCAAGAAAAGTATATGCCGTAAAAAGGTCTGCACCTATGAGGAACCATACAAGATATGGACCCAATACCCCCCCAGTTTGGCTCCATTCAAATAGCTTTGAAAGATTGCCCTTTCGCCATCTGGAGCCCAAAAAACCAAGCAGTATAAAGAACAGAAACACAACCAAGAATACTATTATACCTATTAGTATCATGAGATCACTTTTTGTCTATTAGATACGCGGCGAAATAAAACATTACGCCCGAAACCGCCAGCATTACTATCTGAAACCAATAGTAGAAGGGTAAGTTGCCCCAACTTGGTCCAATCACATCAAAAAACCAGACGTCGCAGTATATTGCTAGAGGTATTATCAGCAGTATCGCGGCAACAATATAGTTTAGCTTTACCATATTATACCCCTTTATTTATGAATAGATGTAAAGAAATGTTTTTAATAGTTTGTTTATTACACATCAATACCAGCAAACAGTATGGGTCCAAATCTCACATTATGGGATTATGAAGTTATTAGAAGAGTATTCAGTTGTCATAATTTATTTTATAGCATCCTCTCACAGTTAAAATCGTGGATTTTCTGCTATGTATCTTTTAAATGAAATAATTTTAATATAAAAAGCAGTTGCCCTATGGCTTGCTTTACGCAGGTTGGGGTTTATAAAGTTTTTTTACTTTATATTGTTATGGTTGGATATAATAAAAGCAAAGGCACATACTTCTGCGAAATCTGCAAGCTTAATTACGATTCAAAGGAACTTGCAGAAAAATGCCAAGCATGGTGTTCTACGCATGACAGCTGCAATCTGGGCATAGCAAGAATGTCAATAGAAGCTAGAGAGAGTATAGAGAAGAAGAATGGATAAACAAGAGTATTTATTGAAATACTGGCAACTGCTAAATATGTATGTTTTGCCTTCTTGGATGAGACAAATTTATACGTAAGTGCGTCTTACTTTTTGCAAAGTATAAAAACCTTTTCTACATTGAATTTATTTATGGTTATGATAAAAGATGTTGTTGAGGCCTTGCGCAACTGTGTTGATCCTGAGCTAGGAGCAAACATAGTAGATATAGGGCTAATATATGGAATAGAAATAAACGAAGGCAAAGATATAAAAGTAAGGATTACAATGACATCTGCCATGTGCCCAGTAACAAGCATAATACTTGCGGATGTACAACTTAGGCTTAAGGCGTTGCCAGGCGTAGATAATGTTGATATTGAACTAGTTTGGGATCCGATGTGGAATCCCGAAATGATGAGTGATGAACTTAAGTCCATGCGTTGATGTTTATTCGCAGGGCAAGAATACTACGACTTTTAATTCGTGGATGAATTGCGCGGTTGCATTTAAGTATTTGTAGATAAGTATATAAATATTGATTTTAGTATAATTTTGTGGAGTGCATAAGAGCATACAAATTCGCCATCTATCCTGACGAAAAAAGGCAAAACGAGATAGGCAATATGCAGGCACTTGCGCAACGGCTCTACAACAAAATTCTCGAGAAGATCAGAGAAGAATACAAAAAGAACACGAATTCAAAGGTAAACATATCGACTCTCAACAGGTACATGAATGAGGTAATAAAAGAAAACAAAGATTTTTCAAAACTCTATTCACAGACAAGACAGGATGTATCTATAAGGCTACAGAGGGCATTCCAGAACTTCCTGCTTTATCATTGCAATTTTAAAAGTCATCTAAGTCACATTTGAAAATATCTTTGTATATTGTTGGTAAATCAATCGATGTGCATAAATCTACTCTTGAGGCTTAAATGTTATTAGGTTGAACCTAATTTGTATCTGTATTTTCTATTCTATTTCAAGGCCTTATATAGTAAATTTTGCCCTGAATAAGTAGGATAATTTTCAAAAAGATTTATAATAGAATGTGCGTTAATTAATATTAATGGATGAAGTTGATTACAACCTTGAAAATAAAAAAAGAAGCTCGCGAGGAAGCGAGCTTGTACGCATCACTGTGCTCATAATAGCAAGCGCAGTTTTAATAGTAATACTATACTCGCTCATTGAATACTTAAATTTAAGTAACAATTTAAAGTCATGGGTGCTCTCCCTGCTGTCGCTTGTTTTCGGAATAGGCATAACCCTGCTTATATCTAATATCATAAAAGAATACATAATAGCAAACGGAATAAAGCAAGAAGCTGGCACAATATCAACACTTTTTAGTATTGTTTCCTATACAATAGTAGCCATTATTGCATTATACCTGGTGCATGTCAATGTCACTGGACTGTTGATAAGCGCAGGCTTTCTTGGCATAGTCCTAGGCCTTGCAGCACAATCAACCCTTGGCAACATATTTTCAGGCATTTCCATGATAATCTCAAAGCCTTTTGAACCTGGAGACTATATAACAGTGCAAACATGGCAATACAATAAGATGCCTTCTACATACCCACATGAGGAGTTTATCCCGGGCTACAGTGGAAAAGTTTCTAAAATAGGGTTGCTTTATACTGAGCTAGTTAGTGAAGTTCATGCTCCATTGTATGTACCTAATGGTATACTTAATCAAGCACTCGTGATTAACCATCACAGGGCATTAGAGAAGACCTTGCGCCTAAAAGTAGAAGTAAGCAACGAAGTTAAGTTTAGCGCGATAAAAAAGCTTATTACAGAAGAGCTAAAGAAAAAAGGTATAAGGGGAAGCAGCACAATCGCAATAGAGCACATATCTGGCACTGCTTATGGTATCTCCGTTACAGCGAGTATAAAAAATAATGAGATGGACTTAGAGAAGCTTAGAAGCACGCTACTTAGCAAAATACTCGAATATACAAAAAAATTATAGCATTAAATTCTCACCACCGCAAGCTTATTAAAAAGGTTTAAATATTTTGATTTGCACATCTAGATGGTGATTTTTTTGAGTGATGCGAATCAACAATATGGCCAAGAAATAGGTGGAAAAAGTAGTTCTGAGCCTTTTACTAGCGACCTAACTACAAGCGATTTTTGGCTCTTACTGGATAGAGGGTACCAGCCTATTGCATTAGTGCTTGGAAATTCCGTATACAGTATGGGTTTTGTCGGCGGCATTGCAAGTGGACTCAAAGGCCTACAAAAAGGAGAGATACCGCAGATTACAGAACTTATGTATAATGCAAGAGAGATGGCCCTAGGTAGAATGAAAGCGGAAGCAGCAAAACTTGGAGCGGATGGCATTATAGGCGTAAAGTTAAAGATAGAATATATGGCCGGCAATTGGATGGAGGTCACAGCTATAGGCACAGCTGTAAAGTATACTGGGAAAACACCAAAATCAAATGGAAGTACATCAGTAGTGTTGCCAGTAAGAAGCGTAAACCCAGTATGATTGCGCGGTAATGCAATGCCAGCAAAATCCAAGGAAATAAAAAAGATGAAGGCAGCATCGCCCCCAAAAGACTATAACATGGAGGGTGATACAGTATATACCTCATATGAGGGGCTTAAAGCAAGTGCTGTTTTAGGCTCTTTAAAATCTTCACATGTTGCACTGAGGCTTTTGGTAGAATTGCCAGAAGCTATTCTCATAACCTTTCTTTTTTACTATTTTGTTGCTGTACTTCCGCATATGGTGCCATTTGAAATTGTATTTGCTGCATCAATCCTTATAGTTTTTTACATATTAGACATAATCTTTGGCGGCTTGATAGGCCTTGCAAAAGCACTACCTTTTAAGAAAAAGGGCAATATCAATTTCTTAAAAATGGTAAATATATCTATTTCAAGTTTCGAATCTTTTATATACATATTTTTTGCATTGTCCTTGTTTTTTCTTAAAACATCGCACAACATAATAGCACTACTTCTATTCTTTGTGGCATTTATTGTTTACATTACCACTATACGCTTTGGATTCTCCCCGTATCTTGCCGTTGTAAAAGAAAGGCGAAGTAAGAGCGAGGCATTAGAACTTAGCTCCCAGTATTTTGGCGGAAGCTTCATGGCTATGCTTAGTCTGAATACCTTAACTGCGATAGTGCCTGCAATTACGCTGTTGTATCTTATTTTATCCGGCACAATATTTGCATTTGCAGCAATGTTTGTTTCCATACTAATATTTGGAGTTATATGGGTGCTTGAATTAGACGCATCTTTTGTTCAGTTTGAAAAAATAAAGAAAGTAAATTATAATATAAATTGATGATATGTTGAACAGAATCAATGTGATATTGGCTGTAATTGTGATAATTTTAGTGGCAAATATCCCTGGTGCAAATAGCCTCAGCTCTTGCTCAAATCTTAGCATAACAATCCCTGGGTTAGGCGTAGCAAAAAATATAAGCTGCTATTGGGTCGGTGGCAATCTTTCACTTTATGTTGGCACTGGGCAGTCAGGATGGGCAAATATAAAAATTGTTGGGCAAGACGGGATTACATATTTCAGCAATTCAACAACAAATTGGTGTTTGACAAAAATGGCTACAATAGAAATGCCCAGCCAAGACTATACAATTAATGTTTTAACTGGTAAAGGCGGAGGTAATTGCCAAAATGAGACTAATGCTAAACTAATGCTTATGCCACAGGGCTCATCGTTGCATAACACAACAGCATCCTCTCCAACAAATTCACATGAATCTGGAGGCACACCATCAACTTCGTCTACTGTGTCAAATCCCTCAACTTCAATATCAGCCATACCAACACCAGTAAGCCAAAGACAACAAACAAGTAAGGGCAACGGTTTAATAGGCATCCTTATTTTTGTGATTATTGTGAGTATATCTATTTATGCAAAAAGCATCGGAAAGAGAGGTTTCAGAAGCAATTCTTTAAATGGCTCTTCTGTTTTTAATAGCTCATTTTTAAATAACGCGGTAGCTTATAGAAATAACAGAAGGGGAGCAACTGTGCTGACATCACAGCAATCAAATCAGACCAATAATAGTATAACCAATCTGATGAATGATCCAAGATTTAAGATATTAATGGCGAGAGATCCACAACTTGCAGGTTTTGTTATACAAAACTTACAACGCAGAGGATGGAACGGAACAACGAGCATCTTCAGGGGCTCTGTGAGGAAGACTATCACATATACAGGAGAAAGCACGCCAGATTCATTTGACGGGATGTAATGCTTTAGCCCCCACCGCTAGAGTACTTTGTTATTAGAAATGATGAGATTTTATAGTATGCATATGCAGCAATTATCTCAAGGATGAGAAATCCAAAAAATTCACCGATTGGAAGCCTTCCAAATGCCTCTTCTGCCGGGAAGAACGTGGCAAGGCCCACTGGCATGCATATAGTGAGCAATGCGAGCCCTGCAACGCCGTATACGGTCAATGGGTATGAAGAGGCGTT
>JBMFTN010000008.1:0-19401 GCA_049966995.1 Candidatus Micrarchaeia archaeon | reverse complement strand
CCATAGCGTATAAAGGACATGCAGGTATAAACATTATTATAGCTAATTATTGTTAAAACTATTATTTATATATGAAATTTCCACTAATACTTTTGACTATGGTTACCATGAATGTTTTTTTGATAGTACTTCTGACTCTTTTCGCGGCGCTGATAGCCTCGCTTGCACAGCTTGCTTTCAAAAAAGCGCTTAAACCAGATATCTCCTTTATCGAAATAATAAAACTAATAAAGAATAAATACGTTATAACTGGTGGAGCTGGCTATGTGTTAAGCTTAGCCATATACTTATACGCATTGTATAATGCGCCTCTTTCAATAGTATATCCGATATTTGCAAGCACCTTCATATTTATAGTAATACTTTCAAGGCTTGTTCTCAACGAAAAAATTAGTAACTTGCGGTATCTGGGTATAGGAATAATCTTTATTGGTATTGTAATAATATCTATGACTTTTTGAGTGATGAAATGAAAAGTAAAAAAAGTCTTATAGGGGTGCTTTTTGTCTCAACACTTCTTGGGGCTACAGGCCAGCTTATGTTCAAATATGCATTTGTCCACAAAACTATGTTAATACCTTACTTTGGCATTGCCCTGGCCGCATATTTGGCCTCTACAGTATTCTATTTCTATGTCTTAAGCAGGGTTCATTTAAGTTGGGCATACAGTATTGGTGGCTTAAGTTATATATTTACTGTGCTTCTCGCTGCTTTTGTGCTTATGGAAGATGTACCTTTGCTAAGGTGGATAGGGGTAATAGTAGTAACGATAGGTTTAGTATTGATTGGTCTCAGTTAGCAGTAAAAATACTTTTGTACATAAGCACATTTTATAGACATCTATCTAATTTTACTTACCGTGTTAAAAAAAATTAACATAAAAATAAAAACTATAAGTATGAAGATTATCTGATTGAAATGTACACAATGAACAACTCTGTAAGGGTTGCCGAGATAATGAGCAAGCCAGTAATAACTGCAACTGAAAAAGAGAGCATAAAATCAATCGCTCAAAAGATGAATAAGTTTGGCATTAATTCTATTGTTATATCTGACAAATCAAATATGCCAATAGGTATGGTAACTGAAAGAGATATTATTGGCAAGCTGCTTACAAAAAAAAGGAATCTTCTTTTTTCTAAGGCAAAGCATATAATGACAAAGCCAGTCGTGACAATAAACAAGGATACAACATTAGAAGAAGCTGCAAAGATTATGGTAGATAAGCGCATTAAAAAACTTTGCGTAGTTGATGAGCAGAATAGGATAGCAGGAATGATAACTGAAAGCGATATTATAAAAAATGCCACATATCTTATAGAGCTACTAAAAGACATGATAGAAACAGGCTATCAAAAATAGCACTATTTTATTTTTTTCGTATAATATGATTTATGTAACACAATTGGTATTAGGTCAATTACAATGCTCAACAAAACTCTGATGGAAAACAAAAAAAGCATTTATTTGGTTAGTATATACAAGACCGAACGCATGCATCACATAATATTTGGAGATTTAGCACGGAGAGAAAAACGCAATGATTTGAAGGAAATATTAGAAAGATTATCTGCAACAGAGGATAAGCATGCACATATGTGGGCGGAAATTTTGGAGGTTGACAAAGTTAAAATACCAATGAAAACATCCAAACTTTTTGTTTATATCATTTTATTGGTTAGAAAAATTTTTGGCCTTGTAATAGCCATTAAGACAATGGAAAGTTTTGAGACACAACTTGACAGGAAAATAATTGAGATAGAAAGGCATGCCGAATTAAATTATAAAGAAAAAAAGATAATACGGAAGATTATTAAAGATGAACTTAAGAATGAAGCACCACTTAAAAACAAGATAGTTACATTTGATCCGATATTAAATAACATAAGAGACATTATAATAGGGATGAATGATGGCCTTGTTGAAGTGTTGGCTGCAGTTTCTGGACTTGGAGCGGCCCTTCAAGAACCACTTTTGATATTGGTGGGTGGCATTATAATTGCGCTTTCTGGTACCCTGTCTATGACAGGAAGCGCATATCTATCTACATCTTATGAAACAAATATTAATTCAAAACATAAAGGGAGAAATGCACTTTCATCTGCCTTTTTTGTTGGTGGAGCGTATATAATTGGGGCAATTTTTCCTCTGATTCCTTTTATCTTTGGTGCAAATGGTTATTTCGGGATATCTATTGCAATATTAACAACTGCTACAGTGTTGATTATTGTCGCTTCGCTTGTTGCCATAATAAGTAATATATCAATAAAGAGGAATATAGCCAAAACTCTAGTAATATCTATAGGAAGTGCATTTATTACAATAGCGCTTGGAGCCTTTGCTAGATCCGTACTCCATATTACAATATGATTGGTATTTATGACAAAACATAGTGCCGGCATTCTTTCTTTTAGATTTAGAGATGGCGAAATGGAAGTTTTGCTTGCGCATCCTGGTGGACCATTATGGGCAAACAGAGATGATGGAGCTTGGACGATACCAAAAGGGCTTGTTGAAGCCAATGAAAGCTGTTTAGATGCTGCCAAAAGGGAGTTTGAAGAAGAAGTAGGCTTTGAACCAAAGGGTAATTTTTTAGATTTGGGAGAAATTAAGCAGCCAAGTGGAAAGGTTATACATATATGGGCGCTTGAAGGCAATTTTGATGTTGCTAAATTTAAAAGTAACATGTTTGAAATGGAATGGCCTATTCACTCTGGAAAAATAAGAGAATACCCAGAGATTGATAAGGTAGGATGGTTTAAACTAAAAGATGCCGAAAAAAAGATACTCAAAGGACAAATTGATTTTATAAAAAGGCTTAAAGAGGTATTAAAAATTGCATAAACGCTTCCTAATCTTTATACAAAGCAAAATCTGCAAAACTATAAATAGTCATTTACTATATATATAATATCTTTTTGTATTGGTTTAAAGGTGACTATCATGAAAAATGAAAAGAAAGCAGCTGAACTAATTAATGAAGTAACGAAACAGATGGATTTACTTATAAATGATATGAGCGTACCTAAAAACGTACGTAGTGCCATTGGAGAGGCAAGGCAAAAACTTGAGTCCAATACTGATTTTATCATACGCGTTTCAGAAGCAATATACAGTCTGGATTCAGTAAGTAATGATATTAATCTACCACCACAGGCGCGCACTTCTATTTGGAATATCCTGAGCATGCTTGAATCGATAAAAATATCTTAAAAATGGAGAACAAAAATATGAAGGAATTGGCGGCAAAACTTGCCAATGTCGGTATACTTGTATCATCAGATGTTAAATTAGACGACGGCGGATCCATCGACATAGAGTTACTCGTATCTAAGGCCATAGAGTTATTCAAGGACCAGCAAGGTCTAAAGATACTGGATAATATTGCAGTCCATAAGATATTAGACGAATTATCAACACAGAAAGCACCGACAAATACTGAAGCAGAAATTGAAGTAATAAGAAAATCAAGTTTTGAACCTGTAGCAAAGGAGATTGATGCAAGATATTCAATAAACCATCAGGAACTAGAAAAATCAGATGGTACAGTAGATAGTTTTATACGCTATTTTAGAGATAGGCTTGGCAAACTTAGGTCAATAATAGAGAATAGAAGCTCGCTATTTGGCTTATTAAAATCAATAGAGGAATTAAAAAATTATGCTGAAGGGAGGGAAGTTGCACTTGTCGGAATAGTAAATAGCAAAATTTCGACAAAGGCTGGAAATATTATGGTTTTGCTTGAGGATGAAACAGGTACTACTAGGGTAATATTTAGCAAGTTTCCATCTAAACAGGGCAGTATGCTAGAAAGTGCAGAAAAGATAATTGAAGACGAAGTGATTGCAGTAAAAGGCAAAATATCTGGTCAGTTTGTAATTGCTAATGAGATAATATGGCCAGACGTTCCAATAAAAGAACGCAAAATTCTGAAAGATAAAATAGCAATTGCATTTGTCTCTGATATTCATGTTGGAAGCAAACTTTTTATGGAAAACAATTTCGTCCACTTTATTAAATGGCTGAATGGAGGAGTAGAGGGCAGGAAAGATATTGCTGGAAAAATAAAATATATAATAATGAATGGGGATTTAGCTGATGGCATTGGAATTTATCCAAATCAAGACAGAGATTTAGCAGTTCCGGATATATTTTTACAGTACCGCAAGTTTATGGAACTGCTACAGATGATACCAGAGTATATACATATATTTATACTTCCCGGAAATCATGATGCTGTCCAGAGGGCAGAACCACAGCCACAACTTGGCACTGAAATTATAGGAGAATACAATTTAGACAATGTACACATGCTACCTAGTCCTAGCTTTATTACGCTTCATGGAATTGATGTGTTAGCTTACCATGGAACTTCTCTTGATTCTATTATAGGAGCACTTCCTGGAATGAGTTATGCCAACCCTGAAAAGGCGATGATAGAAATATTGAAGAGGAGACACTTGTCACCAATATATGGCGGAAATATTGTTGTTCCTGGGAACACAGACCCTCTTGTAATTTCAAAAATTCCAGACATACTTACTATGGGGCATATACACAAGAATGGGATATCTAATTACCACGGTGTTGACATTGTAAACAGCGGAACTTGGCAGGCTAGAACAGAATTCCAGATAAGGCAGGGACATATCCCAACACCATGCCTCCTACCAGTATATGAAGCGGATAAGGGTTCATTTACGCAGATAGATTTCAATGTGGAGATATGATGACATATTTTGATATACTAAATGATGGTTTCAAGAAAGCAGAAGAAATTGCAAACAAAGCAAAGAAAAAAGGCTTTGATGTTGAAACTGATGTAGAGATAAAGCCAGCTCCAGATCTTGCTGCAAGAGTAGAAGGGATTATTGGGATAAAAGGCATTTCCGAAATGATAAAGGAAAAGCATGGATCCGTTTCCAGAGAGGTACTTGCATTTGAAATTGCAAAAGATATTTGTACAAATGACAAATTTGGCAATGTGGAGCAAAAACTGACGCTGGCTGTCAGAGTAGGCCTTGCAATACTTACTGAAGGAATTGTAGTTGCTCCAACAGAGGGAGTACAGGGAGTAAAACTTCATAAAAACAGTGACGGAACAGACTACGTTGCAATACTCTATGCGGGACCAATAAGAGGAGCCGGAGGAACAAGTGCTGCATTATCTGTAGCACTTGCAGACTATGGTAGGAGAGCACTAAATATAGGTGCTTACAAACCAACACAGATTGAAATAGAAAGGTACATAGAAGAAGTACAATTATATAACACTGTTGCAAAATTGCAGTACATGCCAAGCGAAGAGGACTTGCGCACGATATTAGAAAACTGTCCAGTTTGTGTAGACGGATTGCCCACGGAACATGCTGAGATAGGCGTGCATAGGAATATAAAAAGGCTTTCGGCTGAAGGTGAAGAAGAGTATTTAACAAATAGGGTAAGAGGGGGTGTGCCCCTAGTCCTTTGCGAAGGCATAGCACAGAAAGCCAAAAGTGTGCTTAAGCATACAAAAAATGTTGGACTTGATTGGGGTTGGCTCAATAACATAATAAAGATAGACAAACTTAAAACTGTAGATACAAATGACAAAAAGGATCAGCATTTTCTTGAAGAGCTTGTAGCTGGCAGACCCATACTTGCATATCCAAACCATGCAGGAAGTTTTAGATTAAGATATGGAAGATCGAGGTTTACAGGTATTGCTGCGAAAGGCTTTTCGCCTGCGACAATGATAATACTTGGAGGCTTTATAGCATGCGGCACTCAGTTAAAGATAGATAAACCAGGAAAAGGATGTGTTGCTGCGCCTGTAGACACTATAGAAGGACCTTTTGTAAAGTTGAAAAATGGTGAAGCCCTTAGGATTAATACAGCGCAGAAAGCGATTGAAGTAAAGAATGAAATAAAAAAGATACTCTCAGTTGGAGATATATTAATAACTTTTGGGGACTTTAAAAAAACCAATACGCCACTTCAGCCGACTAGCTATGTAGAGGAGTTCTGGCTTGAGCAGTTAATGAGCAAAGGGTACAATGGCAATGGGAATATAACCTCATTTAAAGAGGCATTTGAATTATCAATACAGTATAATGTACCTATGCACCCACGCTACATATACGATTATAGCGATATATCAAAAGAGGAACTGCAAACTTTGATAGATGCAATAGGTGCTGCAAATATAAATTTTAATTCTGGAGGCAATTCTGTATTTGATGTGCAGAGTATAGATATTAAGGACACCAAAATTGTTTCGATAGTTGAAAGACTTTGCTTACCTCATTTTGAAAACCAGTCTGCAATAACGGTAAGAGGAGATGATGCCCAGAGTATACTTTCCACGCTAGGTTTCACGAAAGATCTTAAGGTTGAGCAAAAAGCTTATAACATTGACTTAAACAAGAGTGTATTAGAAATTATTAACAGCATATCACCGTTTAAGGTTATGAGAAGATCTACAAGAATTGGAGCAAGAATAGGCAGGCCGGAAAAGGCGAAAGAAAGAATGATGAAACCTGCACCAAATTCCCTCTTTCCTGTTGATGAATATGGAGGCAAGGAACGTTCAATATTTAAAGCATACGCAAATGAAAAATCGAAATTTAATGGTAGGGGTATTGACTTAGAGATTGCACGGTATAGGTGCTCCAAAGGAGGGGAATTATTAATGCAACCTTTCTGCAGAGTGCATAATTCAAGAGCAAGATTGGAGCATATTTGCACTGCGTGTGGCAGGACGTCAGACTCAGAGGTTTGCCCATATTGTGGTGGCAAAACGCAGACCTTTGACACTAGGAAAGTAAGTATCATAAACTTGATTGATAATTCATTGAATAGCCTAGGATTACAAAGCCTTCCAAAAACAATCAAGGGTGTACGAGGGTTGATAAATAAACATAAAATAGCAGAGCCATTAGAAAAAGGAATCTTAAGGGCTTTGCATAAGGCACATACCTTCAAGGACGGCACGTGCAGATTTGATGCTACAGATATGCCGATAACTCACTTTTATCCTATTGAAGCGGGTGTGAGCATAGAACGCTTAAAAGAACTTGGATATACTGTAGATTATAATGGAGAAGAGTTAAAAGATGAAAACCAACTTGTAGAGCTTAAACACCAAGATATAATAATAAACAGGCATGGCGCTGAATTTCTTTTGGATGTGGCAAGATTTATCAATGACTTACTGACTAGATTTTATAGGCTAGAGCCATTTTATAAAACAGATAGAATCGAAGATATGATAGGACAGTTTGTAATAACGCTATCACCACATACATCAGTAGGTATATTAAATAGGGTAATTGGCTTTACTGACGCAAATGTCGGATTTGCGCATCCATACACAATATCTGCAAGAAGGAGAAATTGCGATGGAGATGAAGACACAATGATGCTCTTGCTTGATGCGTTAATAAACTTTTCAAGAAGTTATTTACCTTCTACAATAGGAGGCACTATGGATGCACCATTGATATTAACTCTAAATGTCAACCCTAGTGAGGTAGATGATGAAGTCCATGAAATGGAGGTTATTGATAAATACGGCTTAGACTTTTACAACAAGACCTATGAATTTCCATCACCTTCTGAACTAGATGTTGAAACAGTCAAGAGCAGGCTTGGCACTGAAGCGGCGTATAGCAACCTAAGATTTACCCATGGCACATCTTACAAGGCAGTAGAAGAATCACCAAAGAAAAGCATGTATACTAGCCTTAATTCTATGGCTGAAAAAGTTGAAGCTCAATTTAAACTTGTTGATATGTTAGAAAGCCTAGACAAGCAGGATTCCGCAAGAAAGCTAATATTGAGCCATTTTATTCCAGATTTAATAGGTAATATGCATTCATTTTCAAAACAAACTTTCAGATGTATTGCATGTAATGCAAAATATAGGAGAGTTCCATTAATAGGCAAATGCACTAAATGCGGAGGCAGACTAGTTCTCACCATTTCTAAAGGGGGCATAGAAAAATATCTTAAAATGGCTATAGATCTTGCAAACAGGTATGATCTAGAGCCATACATAAAGCAAAGACTGAAGCTTATAAATGACGAAATAGAAAATATATTTAGCGCTTCAATTAGTGTAGATGGCGGGAAATCGATTAAACAATTTAATCTTTCAAAATTTATGTGACTGCCTATTTTTTACGAATTTTTCCATTTCTTCTAGGGTTAATGTATTGATCACATTGTCTTTTTGAAGCCATCCACGTCTTGCTGTTCCTACCCCATATCTTAGGAAATCAAAATGAGAAGTCCTATGGGAATCTGAATCAATAGAGAATTTGATATTGTACTTTGAAGCCATCATGATGTTGGTATCACTTAGGTCGAGTCTATTTGGAAAAGAATTTATTTCCATTATTATATTGTTTTTTTCTGCTGCCTCGAAAATTTTTTCAAGATTTATTTTGTATGCTTCACGTTCAAAAATTACTCTTCCTGTAGGATGGGCAAATATATCTACAAGGCCAGTGTCAAATGCCTTTAGAACCCTGTTTGTTATCTCATCTTCACCCATATTAAAATAAGAGTGTATGCTGCATATTACGATATCCATTGATTTAAGCAATGTTTTTGAAAGATCCAATGATCCATCTTTGAGTATATCAACTTCTGCACCTTTGAATATATGAAACCCTTCATATGCACTATTAAGTTTGTCAACTTTTTCAAAAAATTTCTGGAATCTTTTTTCATCTAAACCATGTGCAACTTTAAGACTTTTGGTATGGTTTGTAGTTGCAATATAGCTTAGACCGTGGCTGATTGCCGATGAAGCCATTTCTTCTATGGTATTAGCACCATCTGAATCTATTGTATGCGTATGGAGATCGCCTTTTATATCTTTTAATTCTATCAAATTTGGTATTTTATGTTCAAGTGCAAGTTTGATTTCACCGCGATCTTCTCTCATCTCTGGAGGTATATACTGCATTCCTAACTTATCATAGATTGATGCTTCATCTTTAACCGGGAGCTTTTTTCCCCTAGAGAATAAACCGTATTCATTAAGCTTATAGCCCTTTTTTATTGCTATTTTCCTTATGCTTATGTTGTGCTCTTTGCTTCCTGTAAAATAGAGTAGTGCTGCACTGAAGCTTTCTGGTTCTATTACCCTAAGATCGCAGCTTATTCCGATCTTCAGCCACACGGTAGTTTTTGTAGGTCCTTTTGATATTATGTCGTAGACATCAGCCATATTTGTAAAATAGTCCATTACTTTTTCTGGATAGTCAGAAATAGCAAGGATATCTATGTCCCCTATAGTTTCACGCATGCGCCTTGTTGATCCTGCTATTATGGCATTTTTAACAAGTCTGCTACTTATAAGATCATTTACAATTCTTTCTGCTACAGGGAATATATCTCCAAGAAGCATGCGACCCTTACTCTTTTCCAGAAGATCGATTCCCTTTTTAATTAAAGCTTCACTTTGTTCTCCAAAGCCAGGAAGTTTGCTAATTTTGTGCTCGCTTATTGCCTTTTTTAGGTCATTGATGTCTTTTATACCAAGGTTCTTATATAAAGAGATAGCCTTTTTTGCACCTATGCCTTCTATACTTGTAAGCCCTTTGATATCTATAGGGTATTTTCTCTTAAGTTCTTCATATTTTTGGATTTTGCCAGTCTTAATATATTCAATAATGCGGTCTGCTAATGTTGACCCTATACCTGGAAGCTTTTGTAGAGCTTCCTTGCCGCCATTCGCATAAATTTCTTCTATAGGTTCCTGCATTGTTCCGATCGTTAGAGCCGCTTTTTGATAAGCCCTAACTTCAAACATTGAATTATGAACTTCATCTATGCTCAAAAGGGCAGCTATTTCGCTAAATATATCTGCAATAAGTTTATTGTACATTATACCATTTGATATTATTATATTATAACGATTATATTTTATCTTTTTTTGTTTTAATATTAATAAGATGGAAAGCAAAAATACTAGTGAAAATTCCCGGCTGGAACGCCTAAACAGGGTGTACTTGGCGATTATATTAAGGTATAAGGACATTATAGAAGAAAAGGAAAGCATTTCTGTTGCTGAATTGCCAACCTTGATTACACCTAAAGACCCGCAAATAATAGAAAAGGCTGAGGAGATAAAGAAGGATTTTCCAAATTATATTTATGATCGAGATTTCTATGAGGCAAGTAAAAAAGCCTTTGAATTTGTCAAATCCCAGATACAAGACATCGTACTACCAGTTCAATTTTGGCTAGATCCTTCAGAAACACTAAATTTCCAGGTAGGAGACCTGATGGACAAGAATGTTCTTTTGTGCAGCTTGCTTATCTCATTAGGAAATCCTTCTGCAAAGGTTTTGGTAGAAGTAGATAATGCCATGACGGTTTTCGTATATTTTGGTTATCTAAACGCATACTATCTCATGGACATTAAAGGGGGTATAAAGAAGTTCAATAGCAAAGAAGAGATTTATGAATCCGTAATAACTGGAGAGGATTCCGCCGCTTATGAATTTAACAACCAGTCATATAGCGATATAAAATAATTAGCGCTTCCTTCTTGTTGCCTTTAGCTTCTTTCTATGGGCTTTTTTAAGTTTAGAAAGCTTGCGCTTTCTGTATGCTTTGCCTATCTTGCGGTTTGATTTTGGTATAGTTATTTGCATGAAACACACCCTTAAATTTATAAACGTACGTTATTTTATTTCTATGCCTATACTTGAAGAGGTAGAGCTTTTCTTTTTAAATACAATTTCAAGAATTCCATTATTAAATGTGGCCTTGCCGGATAAAGGATCAACGTTTACAGGTAAATCTATTTTCTTATTGTAACTATGGCTTTCCCCTGAGGCAGCAATATGCACACTATTTTCGCTAGAATCTATCCTTATGTTCTCTGCTTTTACACCTGGCAGGGAGATATCTATTATAACCTCATTGTCTTTTTCTATTATGTCAAATAATGGGTCTTCATCTAGTTTCTTTACTTGGCTTTGAATGGCAGGGTTACCATTTGCACTTTCTATGGTTGGCATGCCATTACTATCAAACTTTATGTTTATACCATATTGAAATGCATTATTGTCGAAAATTCCCTTTGCATCACCATTTTGGGAAATAAGAGCATTTATGATTTTATTTATGTATTTGTTCAATTCGTTGATGTCATTCAAATTGGGATCTTTTTTCGAACCTGAGTCTTTCCTTTTGGCCATTATCAACACTACCTCAATATTTGTACGCTATAAATATAAATTTACTCTTTGAAAAAGTTGAATATTGTAAATTATAATATTATGGAACTATCAAGCGCATAAATAAAGCATAAATGAATTATTGCTTATCCATTAATTCTAGATCACTATATTAATGATCTACTTTTTACTGGAACCATTCCCCTATAGATTTCTGATTTAATACGGATTTACTCTTGTCTAGAAGGTCAATATATTTTTCCACCCGATCCACTATAAAATCATGCTCATTGCACATAAATTGCAAAAGTTCCTGCTTTTTTATTTTTTTAGTTATGAGTGCATTTATTTCTTTCTCATCTAAGTTTTTGACTTCTGGTTTCAGGAATAATGTCTCTATTTCACTAGGATCTAATTCAAATGAATAGTTATATTTAGTTTTGACTTCATTTTCTATCTGACGCAGGCTTTCTGCACCTTTTGCAATTTTGAGTGCAGTCTTTGGGCCTATACCTTTAACACCTTCATTAAAATCTGTACCCAACAAAATTCCTATCCATATTAGCTGCTGCCTGTTGATTCCAAGATTTTTTAGCGTATCTTCAAGACTAACCAATTCAGGAACGACATTTATATACACGTTTTTGTTAGGAAGCTTCCTCTTGCCAGTCATAGTAAGGTTTCGCACTACAAGTGGCGAGCCCAAAAGCAGGGTATCATAATCCTGGCTTGCTGTTGCATACACTAAGCCTTTTTGGCAAAGGAAACTAGCTTGAGCTTCACCTTCACTTGGGGCATCTATATATCCGACACCCATTAAGTCTAGAAGTTCCTTTGCACTCCTTACTATATCTTTTGTGACTCTTGTGCTTGCCATTGCATGAGTTCTTGCTGCTTCTATATTGCCAGCTTCTCTATCTGCTTGCCAAGCTTTATAAGCTTCTTCCCTCCTGTTCATCCTTGCCTCGATGGTCTTCTGCTTTAGCATTGAAGGGATTCCATCAAACACATATATTGGTTTTATGCCTTTGATAATAAAATTTATTGTTTTAAAAAATATTCCGGACAAATGGCTTGTTATTTCTCCGTGAGAATCCATCAGTGGCGTACCGTCTGGTTGGCGTATAATTGAAAGAAATTGGTAGAGAAAATTATACGCATCTATAGCTATTATTTTGTTACTAAGCTCCTCTAGAGCAAGCTCCCTCTTTGATATCAATTTACTTAAGTCAACTGCCATGTGTTCACTTTGGCAAAAATTCACCTAAACTAGCACTACTTGACTTATTTTGGACATTTACTTCGCCATCTTCCTTCTGCTCAATCTTCAGATTCACGTTCAATGCCTTTTCAATTTTTTTCAAAAGGTCACTAGAAGGCAGAGTCTTTTGCTCTTCTATCCTCAACAAAAGGGTTTCTTTTTCATTTAACATCTCGGCAAGAACTTTTAACGGAAGTTGCATTTTTTCCCGTGCTTCGCGTATTACTTTTCCATAGTTATCAATTAATTCATAATTATTTTCTTCCTGCTTGATTTTCATGATTTTCTCATGATGATAATTTGACTTTGATACTCTAGCCTCTTCTTTTGGAGCCTTGATAATGCGCTTACCTTCCGCGCATTCTGCACATACTCTCAATTCAACGCCCTCCACTTCTATAACATATGCATGCTCTATTTTCTTACCACAGAGTTCGCATTCTTCCATCATCCCACCAAATTTGTTTGCCAAACAAATTATTTAATACTTTATAGGATTACCAAGTTTCTTTTATGGCTAAATTTTATTATACTGAATAATATTGAAAAGCAATACTTATTGCTAAGATTTGTGTTTGGTACGCTCTCAGATATATCCAAAAACAGGTATTTTGTCCTTTAATAGATGGATATAGCATTAGCTGATGGGGAATATGAAAAGCAGCATGTTACCTAGTGCAAGGGAGATTATAACGCCGATCAGGATAGGTAAGGCTAGCGGCATTGCGTTTTTATATACTGGAAATTTTTCTTGTATATGCTTTTCCTTCAATTTTGTCAGAATGTTAGAAGTTACAAGTCTACCAAATTCAGGAACTTTTTCCTGTACTTTGTGAATTTTTTTTCTATCCACAAAATTTAAAGCAATTATGTCTCCTTCTTCAAATTTGGCTGGCGGTACATATTCGATCATAGCTTTTGCAATAATATCCTCAAATAAAAACATTAGAAAAGAAAATATCCCTATGATTAGAAGCAACAATACAGAATAGAAGTTTATCATTGCAATAGATCTTGCAAATACTATGAAGATAGCATATGCACACAGCATCAGTGTAGCTTTGAAAAGGGATTTCAAGCTTATATTATTATGGAAACTATGTCTCTTTGAATGCTTTGATCCTACAATAATATAGTATATTGGAACAATGACAAGTGCTATTACTCCAGAATTTATAAGTATGGAAAAGATGAATGGCAAGTTAAACTGGTTTAAAGAAGCAAACCATGGACTTGGTTGTATGGGCAAAATTAGTGAAAGTGCGGCAAACTCGATTACATCAGCACCACCGATTTGGCCTATCTTATAAATTAAGTATCCTATACCTAGCACTATTGCAGCAATTGCTATGCTAGTTAATGAAAGCAAGTTAAAATACAATGCAGAAAGAATTAACCCATAGAATAGGGTTGCGTATGCAAATATATTTGGCACATTTCTCCGATTAAATACGTCAAAAAGTGCATACACTGCTGCTATCACTAGTATGCTTATAACCCTTATTTCCAATAACTCCATGATTTCACGCCGTTATATAGTATTAATAAAATTAATGGTTTAAATTAATATGCTGTAATTGATTGTTGCGGAAATGTTTATTTTAAACAAAACTAACAAATAATTATATTAAATGCTTTAAGTAATATATATCGCTTAGATGATGGTGCTAAACATGATAGATTACAAAGAGATAGAAGAGAAATGGCAAAAGGCATGGGAAGATAAAAAGTTATTTGAGGTAGAACCAAATGACAAAAAGTCAATGCTTGTTACTGCTGCCCTGCCATATGTAAATTCACCACAGCATATTGGGCACTTAAGAACTTATGGTACTGCTGATTTTTATGCACGCTATATGAGAATGAAAGGCCTAAATGTGCTTTTCCCCATGGCATTTCATGCAACCGGAACACCCATAATATCATTTGCAAAGAGAATTCGCAATAATGATCCGGATATTATAAATGATTTTAAGGATTTTCAAATTAGCGATGAAGATATAAAGAAGATGGTTGACCCTAAGTATATTGTAGAATATTTTTCAAGGGAGATGAAGGAGGGAATGAAAAAGCTTGGACTAAGTATAGACTGGCGAAGGCAGTTTACTACAACTGATGCGATATTCAGTAAAATGGTTGAATGGCAATTCCTAAAATTGAAGGAAATGGGATTGCTTACACAAGGAAGTCATCCAGTTGGGTGGTGCCCAAATGAAAACAATGCTGTAGGTCAGCATGATACAAAACATGATGTACAACCAGAGATAGATGAGATAACTGTAATTAAATTCAGAGAGCCTGGCACCAACATAATATTCGGATGCGCCACATATAGGCCAGAGACAATATATGGAGTAACGAACCTGTTTGTGAATGAAAAAGAACAATATGAGATAGTCAAAATAGGAGATGAACAATATTATCTGGCGAAGAAAGCTGCAGAGATATTAAAATATCAGTTAAAAATAGAGCTTATAAAGGAGATAAGCGGCAGCGAGCTTCTTAATAAGAAAGCAATAAACCCAATAAATAATGAAGAGGTACTGGTACTGCCTGGCTTTTTTGTAAAAGGAGACATAGGGACTGGGGTAGTCATGAGTGTACCTTCACATGCGCCCTTTGACTATGCTGCAATAGAGAGGCTTAGGGTAAGTGGATACCAACTGCCGAATATAGAGTATAGGAAGCTTATAGATATAGAGCCAACAAAGACTGGGGCTAAGATAGGGCGTTCCCTTAGTGATGTTAATGTTGGAGAAGCAAAAGTAGAGCATCCAGAGATACCAGCACTTGCCTACCTTGAAATATTACATACAAATCCAAATGCCATAGACGATATGCTGGAATTTGCAACAAAACTAATATATAGGGAAGAATCACATTGGGGCGTAATGCTTGTTGGCAAATACAAAGGGATGAGAGAACCAGAAGCAAGAGACCTTATAAAGAAGGACCTTATGTCAAGTGGAGATGCTTTTGGATTGTATGTACTTTCCAATGATGAACCAGTATACTGTAGGTGCGGGGCAAAAGTCGTAGTAAAATTTGTTGAAAATCAATGGTTTATAAATTATGGAGATCCAAAATGGAAAGAAGATGTGAAAAGCATTTTTGAAAAAATAAAGATATACCCTGAAACGTTGAGGCCCGCTTTTGAGAGGGCAATAGATTGGATAAACCTCAGGGCTACAGAACGCGCTGAAGGGCTTGGAACAAGATTTCCATTTAATAAGGACCATATTATAGAATCGCTTTCTGATTCAACCATATACATGAGCTTTTACACCATATCGAATATACTTAACTCTAATGGGGTTAAGCCAGAACAACTAAAACCAGAGTTTTTTGATTACCTTTATAATAACAAAGGCCGCATTGACGAGATTTCAAAGACTACAGGTTTGGATAGTGAACTGATCAAGAAATGCAAAAACTCGTTAGATTACTGGTATACTAATACATCTAGGCATTCGGCTCCTGACCTTATACCCAACCACCTTACAATGTATATGTTCAACCATGAGGCTTTGCTAGACAAAAAATTTGCACCAAAGCAGATTGTTGTAAATGGTTTTGTATTATATGAAGGAGAGAAAATGAGCAAAAGCATTGGCAATGCAATCCCAGTAAAGGAGGGAATAGGCAGGTATGGTGCCGATCCTTTGAGGTTTGTTGAAATAAGCGGATCCTCTCTTGGTACAGACACTGAGTTTAACCCTAATGATATAGAGAGCATAAAATCAATAAATGAGTATATATATTCAACAATTCTTAATTTGTCAAAACTTTCAGGAAACGAATTAAAGAACATAGATTATTGGCTATATTCAAGGCTTCATTCAAAAATCAAGAAGGCAACACAAATGCTAGATAAATTTGAGATCAAAGAGGCTTATACCGAAATATTTTACAACTCCATAACAGAGCTAAAGTGGTATTTCGAAAGAGGCGGATCGAATAAATTAGTGGTACAAGATTACCTGGAGAATATAGTACTTATGCTTTCTCCGATAATGCCGCATGTTTCTGAGGAATTCTGGCACCTCATAGGTAAAGACAGCTTTGCCTCGACTGAAAAGTGGCCAGTTGCAAACGAAGAGTTGATATCAAGCAATGTTGAAATGCTTGAGAATATGATTATAGAAACAATAGAAGATGTAAATAAGGCCATTAGCCTTACCTCTAAGATAGACGCAAATAAGAACAAAAATCCTAAAGAGGCACACATCATAATAGCAAGCGATTGGAAACTTAGTGCTTACAATGAACTTGTTCGTAATAAGAGCATAAAATCAGTGTTAGATAACAAGGAATATGCGGACAAGAAGGACAAAGTAGCAAAATTCCTGCAGCAATTTACCAAGAATATACAAGGCTTAGTTGAATTGCAAAATCTCAATAGCAAGCAGGTTATCGAAAGTTTCACCGAAGCATTGCCTTACTTAAATGAAAAATTAAAAGTAAAAGTGATAATAGAGAGTGAAGATTCATCTAAATCACAGCGTGCAGAGAGGGCACTGCCAGATAAGCCGAGTATTGATATAATCTACGCATAGGGATTGACTTCTATTAAATTAATATATGATTGCATGGAGCATTTAACAGATAAATTTGATTTCTTTATATTTGATTGGGATGGGGTTTTGATAAGATTATACACACATGTAAGACTTTACGGCAGGATCATAAGCTTTATCAAGAAAAAGAGGACTCCGAAGGTATATTATGATAAAAACTTTGATAAAGCTGAAGAGATTACTTCAAAAGAGAACTATTTAATTTCGCTTGTGCTGAATTTCTTTGTTGAGCACTTAAGTAGGCCGCACCTTAATGATTATGTTGTAAACACTCTAGAGAAACTCAAAAAAAGAAACAAAAAAATATACGTATTAACTAATGGCAATAAAGGCAGGGTATTAAAGAAAATGCATAAAGCAGGGATAGAAAAATACTTTTATGCTGTAGTAAGCGCAAAAGATATCAATGCTGCAAAACCTAATCCAAAGGGCCTTAAGTTAATAATTAAGATGGCGCATGCAGACCCTAAAAAATGCCTGTATATAGGGGACAAAACAACAGATATAATAACTGCAAAATATGCAAAAATAAGTTCATGCGGCATTGCTGACGGCTTTGATAGCTATGAAAGATTAAAATATGTAAATCCAGATTTTCTTTTTAAGAGCATGAAAGAATTTTATTATGCACTTTGATGAGCCATTATTAATACGGTTAGCGGCGTTTTTGTAACTTTTAGATTTACTGAAAAGGAATAATTTCAATGGTATTTCTACAGTATAGAAAGGTTTTTAAATATAAAAGAGTATATCTTAACAGATACGGAGTAAGGCGGAATCGCTAATTCTACGTATGAGATAGATTAGATGAAAGACTATGAAGAAGGAGAAGGAGAGAATGAAGAAAGTTCAGAAGGAGAAGGAAGAGGAGAAGGCAGGGGAGGCAGGCGCGGAATGCACATGAAGCCAAGCTATTTTATGCCTAAGCCAGTAAAGGTCGGAGATGAAATAGAAGTGAACATAGTAGCAACAGGCGCAAAAGGAGACGGGATCGCTAAGAAAGACGGTTTTGTAATATTTGTACCTAACGCAAAGGAGGGAGAGCAGATAAAGGTAAGAATAACTGAAGTAAAAGCAAGGTCAGCAAGCGCTGAGAGAGTACAGTAATAATATAAATTTTATTTTTTTATTTTGTATTTAATATTGTTAAATGAACTTGTCAATGAGGTATTATTGATGGCCAGAATGCACTCAAAAAAGAAAGGTAAATCAAAATCAAAAAAACCACCAGAAAGTTCTGCTACACTGCCCAATATGAGCAAGGAAGAGATAGAAGAGAAGATAGTCGAATATGCAAAGCAAGGCATACCTCCGGCGCTTATTGGAGAAAAACTTAAAAAAGAGAATGTACTTTATATAAGACATGCCGTAGGCAAGAAGCTTACAAAGATATTGGAAGAAAAAAATGTTGCACCACAGTTGCCACCTGATTTGGTAGACCTTATGAAAAAAGCAGTCAATATAAGAGCACATCTTGCATCAAACAAAAGCGACGTTTATAATACAATACGATTACATAGGGTGGAATCTAAAATATGGCGTTTAACAAGATATTATATAAGCAATAATAAACTCCCGCAAGACTGGAGATATGATCCTGCAAAAGCAGAATTGCTAATAAAAGGAAAGGCATGATACTATGGCCCTGCAGAAAAAAATAGACACTTGGAAACTTAAAAAATGGTTTACTGTTTACGCACCTAAAGAATTCAATAATGCTGTTATAGGTGAAATGCCAGCAAACGAGGACAAAGCAGCAATAGGGAGGAATATACGCGTCGGTCTGGATATAATAACCCACAATCCATCACATGCATACACAAATTTAAAGTTTAAGGTAGTAAGTATTGAAGGCAATTCAGCACATACAAAGCTTATGCAGATTGAATTGCTTAATAGCTATATCAAATCGCTAGTTAGGCACTATAGGAGTATCGCTTCTTCGGTACAAACTTTGGAAACAAAAGACGGGGTAAAAATAGTAGCAAAAGTAATAGCTATAACGCGTAACAGGGCAACGCATAGGAAGCTCATTGGAATAAGGAAAGAGATGGAAGCGTTTACAGCTTCATTTGCAAAAGAAAATGATATTAATAGCATAATAAATGCTATAAATGAAAACAAATTCCAGGCTGAATTAGCATCTAAGATAAACCATATTGCGCAGATTAGCAAGGTCGAAGTAAGAAAATTAGAAGTAAAATAATTGTGGCATTTCTATTTCTTTTTATAATATCTTCTGGTATATAGTTACTTATACTATACAATATTCAAAATAGTATAGTATTCAAAATAATAAGAAAATTCAAAAAGATAAGAGTTTATAGTTACTTATGGTTTGATCATGCTCTGTCTAAGTGTACGGCAGGCACTATCAGCTTCTTTG
>JBMFTN010000007.1:0-26282 GCA_049966995.1 Candidatus Micrarchaeia archaeon | reverse complement strand
CGCCTGCTGCACGCCGTAGCGCTAGGGCCCTTGTCTCAGTGCCCTTCTCGGGGCTCATGCTCCCACATCCCCTACGGGTTATCGGTATGGTGGGCCGTTACCCCGCCATCTGCCTGATCCGACGCAGTCCCATTGTAAGGCGGTAATGCTCCAATTCGCCACCCTTTGGGCTAAAGCTCCTTCCAGATGCCTTAGCCTATAGTGTATTAGCCTCAGTTTCCCGAGGTTATCCACTTCCTTACATTAGATTGACCACGCGTTACTGAGCCGTACGCCGCCCAGCCAAGTGACTGAGCAGACTTGCATGGCTGTCGAAATCTGATAGCAGTGCTCTCCAGCAGCATCGACTGGAGTCGTCGCAATTGCAATTGCGAGAATCGCTGCAATCCTTTTGCAATCCTCAAGACTATATCCAATTCCAAACAGGAATTTTCATGCAAAGCTAAAAAGCAAGTATTCATTACGAATACAAACAAATAGCAAGTATGTATTTATTAAATAACATATTTAAAGCTTACTGTATCCTACTGTATCATACTTTCTTAGCTTATAATTTGCCATTTGACACTCAAATATTTAAATATCTATTGTGTTCCGTACGGCTTTGTTGATTTTGCCAGGCTTTATCAACATTTTTATGACTTTATCAACAAAATTTGACTTTTTCAACAAAGCCGTTCCGTACAAAAGCATTAAATATCTAATTCTTAACTATATCTAAGATTCAAATGGCAACAGTGCTAGCTCGGAATTGTTCTCTATTATTCAAGGCTAGCTGAGCTACTGCAAATTTTTCTGTCGTCTATTTTTATATTCATGCAATGTTTTGCAGTGTTAACTGCGTTACCTGTTTTTAAAACTTACGCTAAGGTGAGAATATGGTGTACGAAACGAAGACAATGTTAGTGGAAACAGGTTTGCCCAAACCTGTGCACAGGCTTACAGAAGAAGAATTGGCAGAGAAGAGAGCAAGGACAGAGGTTGGTGCAGAAGTTGTTGCGTATATGGAATCATATATGCGTAGCAAGGGCTTTGTGCAATTGATGCCTGTGCTTCTTTCACCGATAACAGACCCTCTTTGGCCAGATCCTGCAGCTGGCATATACAAGCGCCTTGAATTTGACATATACGGTAGAACAGTGCGCACAATGCATAGTATGATTGTGCACAAACTTGTTGCCACATCTTTGTTGCACAAGAAAATTTTCATTGTGTCCCCAAACATAAGACTTGAGAAGCCAGAACGAAGTAAAACAGGCAGGCACCTGTTTGAGTTCTCGCAACTTGATTTTGAGGCACGTGGAGCAACATCAAAGCAAATAAGAGCATTGATAGAAGAACTTCTTGCAGGGCTTGTAGACCACATAAAGGAAAGCAAAAAAACCCAGCTAGCGCGCCTTCATGCAAAGATTCCAAAGTTCAGCATACCGTTCGATGTGTTTTCAAGAGAAGAGCTAGAAGCGCAGTATGGTACAGAATGGGAAGAAGAGTTGCCAAAGCACATAGATGAACCAGCGTGGATTACAGATCTGCCTAGGGAGTTCTATGACTTTGAAGATCCTGCAACACACAAATGGGATAACTTTGACCTTTACTTGCCAAAGCGAGGAGAGCTTGTTACGGGTGCAAAGCGCGAGTATGAGCATGACAAAATGCTTTCAAAGATGCGCGCGGCAGGCGTAAAGGAAGAACTCTACACAACTTTGCTGGAGCTTGCAAAGGAAGGCAAGATAAAGCAGAGCGCAGGAGCAGGCATAGGTGTAGAAAGACTCATCGCATGGATAACTGATGCAAAGCACATAGGTGAGGTTCAGCCATTCCCAAAGATTCCTGGGGCGGTGTATGAGCTCTGAAACCGTCTCACGATTAAAATCGTGGGTTTTCTTCCATGCGTCTTGTAAACTTTTGCCGCACTTTTTGTGCGGCGTTTTTTGCTCATTTATGTATTATCCTGTTTTGCGTTCTAATCCTAATTTATATTGCCCGGTGCTCAAAGGGAAAGCACAATTTAGAATAGAAAAGATTTGTGGCGTCTTCGAAAATAAATACAATTCAAAAGCTAAAGGTCTTCTAAGACAAGCCATCAAATAATCTCATCATGTCATCAAGCAGTGCCTTTTAAAGTCTGCATTATCAGATCCTGCCTTTTGATTCACCCTTAGATATGCCGCTTGCAATCATATGTGCAAGCCGGAGCGCGCCTATTGCATATCCTGACAATGCAATTGCATTGTTTTCATTTAGCATTGATTGCACGTAGAATCCATTTGCATGCAATGGCTTGTTTTTGGCAAAATCCCTTACAATACCTTTGCGTTCTTCTACATCCACTTTGCTTTTTTTTGCAAACACGCTAAGCGCATGTACAAGCTTTGAAGGTCTGGGTTTGTGCCTTGTTATTACCATCACTTCAAAGCCGTTCTTGGAAAGCTTGGTTGCATCAACAACATTCAGGCCTGCAAGCGCTATCCCATTAAGCACTACAAGCCTAACCTGGTTTCCAAACCTGCTTTTTTTTATCATTTCAAGAATTTTGTTCGAAGAATCAGTGCCATTTATTGCTACGGTTGATGAAAGCACACCCTCAACTTCGCTTTTCTTAGCAATCACAGCAATAAGAACAGTGCGCCCCGAAACTGTATGCTTGTTCTCTCCAATTTGGCCACTTGCAATAGCAGCAAGCCTTACCCCTGTTTTTATGCTCCTCATAAATACAAGCAGTTATTTGCTTTTGGATAGCTGGCTCTGAAGCCCTTTAAGCTCTTCTTCAAGCTCTTCAAGCACCTTGCCAATCTCCTCCTTAACGTTCCTCTTTGTCTTAATAACAAGCAAGGGCTTGCCTATCTCGGGATGATCCTTCCTCACACCAGCAAACTCCACATTGTTTCTTTCTAGCATGGTATTTGCTATCAAATCAGGCAGTGTAGTGTCTCCGTTTTCAAACTCTATCCACACTTCATTGCCTTCGTTTTTTACTATTTTGACTTCCATCTTAACCACTATTGAGTGTATACAAACAATTTCCTTATCTCTTCTGGCTTGCTGTAAAGAACGCTAAGGCGCCTAAATTCCTTATTGCCACAGTTGGTGCATACAAGTGCATTTGCCTTCTTGTTATACTCCAGATCCCCTCCGCATATTTCGCAGGTTGCATGAACCACACCACATTCTTCACAATCCAATGTAAGGGTGTATGCATCTTTGTCGTTGTAGAGTACTTTTGCAAGTATGATATCTCCTACACTGCAAATCTTTGCAGGTCTTTCTGTATTTCTGTGCATTCTGTTGAAGCCAGCCCTTGGTCTTTCAAGCAGTATCTTGCCATCTTTTAAAGCTAGATACTCCTTGTGGTCTATGCTTATATCATCAATATTGACAAAGACCACTCCTTTTATCATATCCGTAACAGTTCCTATCACAAGCATGTTCTTGTTTATTGTTTTTACCTCTCTCCCTACAGGTGTAACTTCTATCTTCTTCTCCATTGGTGTTAACCTGCCGACAACCGAAGAGTATATCACTCCATTTTCGGTAAATGTGTTGGCACCTCCAGTGTATTCTTCTTCTGTTGCTATTTTATCCCCAGGTAAAACAAGTTTGTCTTCCATAAAACCGCTTTATTAAATATATCAGAAAAATAATTAAATAGTTGCCTTTTCTTCTGTGATGTTTTTCATACCATTGAGTTGCGTTAGTGCTTTTTGCGTAGCTACGAGTACATTGTATTTTGCCCTAGTCCTGCCCCTTGAAAAGGTCCAAATATCTTTTATCCCGGCAAGCTCGAGCATTTTCTTGACGGGTTTGCTTGCAACAATACCTAGCCCTCTTGGCGCCGGCTTAAGCGTTACTTCTACGCTTCCACATTTGCCTTTTACAGAGAAAGGCAAGCTGTGCTTTGTTCCACACATGCACTGCCATGATCCGCAGCCTAGAACCACAGGCATAACATGCATTTTTGCATTTGTTATTGCCCCACTTATTGCGGCTTTTACTTCGATATCCTTTGCAGCGCCTACCCCAACATGGCCATTGTGGTCCCCGACAACAGCTGTAGCCCTATACTTCTGTTTTCTGTTGTTTTTTGTCATCCTCTGTACGCTTATTATTTCAATTACTTCAAAAGCCAAATCCGGAAGAAGCACATCTATTATTTCAGATTCTTCGATTCTCCTGCCTGAATGGAATATTTCCTCTATTGTAGTGACTTTGTGTTCTTTTACCTCTTTGCCCAATTCGGTTCTTGGTTCCCATTCATTAATGTTAAACGTCCTCTCTTCGCGATAGTTAGTTTTAAAATTCAATTAACCACCATTAATTTTTCTTTAGTATGTGCAAATGCGTCTGTAATATTTTTGGGGTCTATCTTGTTGTAGCCAAACTGCTTTTTAAATTTGTTATCATCAAGGCTTTTTGCATATTTCTCTATGTACTCCCCATTAATTAGTTTCTCGTCAACTTCAATGCTTCCTTTGAGCTTTATGCCCCCATCCTGCGCGCCTTTTGCAGCAGCAAAGATAAGCGAATTCTTTATAGGTTTGTACAACCCAAGATCAAGTATCACATCCCCGAGTTTAAGGTCCTTGCACTTTTTGGCAAGAAGCAATCCGGTAAGATATGCTGTAGGCCTATTGGCTCTAGGCTCCCAGTCATACTTTTCTAGCATGTGTGAATTTGCGCTTGCAAGTATCTTGTCCCCTTTTTGATCATATTCTGCTATCTGCAGCACCACAGAGCGGTTGCTCTTTCTTATTACAAGCCTTGGTAAACCACTTTTAAGCAGGGCTATCCTTTTCTTGTAATTCGTAAGCGACAGTCTCCTGCGTTTTCTTATCATATTACCACTTATTAAATATGCCTCAGCTTCTCAAATCTGTCCTCTTTTATATCTATGCCCATTGACCTAATATGGTTCAGAAGTGTTAATTTGCTTGAAAAATTCCCTCCTTTTGCGAGTCTATACAATGTTTTGAATGTGTTGTTGTCTATTATCTTGTCTTTCTTTAGTGCGTCGAGCACTCTCCTCTGCCCTCTTATTTTTTTCGCATACAACGCGCCTGTGCGCGCTTTGAGTGTGCCCTTCCTCCTTCCTCTTCCTCTTTTTCTACCTTTGCTCCTCTTTGTATTTAATATTTTTGAATATATGCTAAGGTTGTGCTTCTCCTTAATAACATAAATGTCTCCTTTTTTGATAAGGCTGTGCACATCTTCCCTTGTAAGCGCCTTTTTTGCATCTTCAACGGCTGCAGGCTTGATCCTTACACTGCTTATGCCTCTTTTGAAATATTCACTTGCAATCCTTTTAGTTGTTTTTAAACCCATTTAAACACCTCTGCCAGCGGCTTTTGGCGGATTGGCAACATGCACTCCATTCTCGACGGCAAGCTTGGTAAATGCGGCCTTTTTCCTCAAAGAAATGCTTTTCGCTAGCACAATGCTTATATTTGAACCTTCCTCTATTGCAGCTCTTAGCTCGTTGATATTTGAAACATGCACAATTTTAAGCCCATCTGCCCTAACATTTCTCAGTGCTTCAGGGTTTCTGTATCCGATAGTTGGCTCTGCACCCATAAAGCGCTTCTTTATCCTCTTCTTGTTATCTATGCCGCGCTGCTTGCGCCATCTTTCCTTTACCCGTTTTCTGTGCTTTGCTCCATAATTAGGCACATTAAATTTTGGGTGAGTCTTCTTCATCATAAAGTCAATCCTCTGCATAATATATGCCATCCTGGAATACCCGTGTATCCTTATCTTTTGCCCTGCAAGCTTTTCTTATGTTTGCAGCACTCTGTGTTACATCATCTAGGGAAGTACCTTTCAACTTAAGGTTCTGACCATTAATTTCAACCTTGGTATTACCTACAATACTGGCAGTTCTTGGCACCCTCTCTCCAAAAAGGTTATTTATAAAAAGCATGTTGTCTTTAACATTCATGCTCAGTGGGAAATGTGCAAATACTGCTTTCATGTTTATCTCAAAATATTTGTTTACTCCTTTGATGTCATTTTTAATTTCTTTTGCGAGTGAAGTTTCAGCAATCGATGCTTTTTTGGATACCTTTTTCTCCTTAATGGCATCTATTACTATCTTGTTTCCATTTACTGAAACATTTAGCAAGTTTGTATTAAATGCTCTGCTGTTTTTGCCAAGGCTTCCGCTTACTGTTATGGTGTTTCCAGATACCTCAACTTTTGTGTTTTCAGCAATTTCTATCTCTATCATAAAAATCATTTAGTATACATAGGCCAGAAGCCTTCCACCAATGTGCTTGCTATATGCCTCTTTGTTTGTCAATACTCCATCAGGGGTAGAAATTATTAGGGCGCCAAAATCTTTGCTTGGTATATACATAGTTTCGTATTTTTGTATAAGCTCATATGTAACAGCATATCTTGGCTTTATTACTCCAATATCATTTATTTTGTTTGCAAGCTTAATCTTCAGAAACTTGAACTTGCCATCTACAAATTCCTCATAATCTTCTATATAACCATGGCTCTTAAGTACCTCAATTACTGCCTTGACAAGTTTGGTATTATTAAGTACACACTCCCGTCTACCTATCCTCTCGTTAGTCTTTATTTTGTTTATTGCATCAGCAAGTCTATCCATATAAAACACTCAGCCATATTTTTTGAAGCCGATATCTTTTGCAACTTCCCTAAAGCAGCGCCTGCACACATATATATTGTGTGCTCTTATCAAGCCCCTGCTGGTGCCGCAGATGCTGCATTTTCTGTTGCCTTTTCCCTTCAACTTGTCTTCATATCTTACTTTCATTGCACTACCTCAACACCAAATTTGTTCTTAACATATTCCTTAATCTCCTCTTTGCTTATCAGGCTCTGCTTTGGAGGCACTTTTGCATTTTTTGCTTTTCTTAGCATGACCCTCATTCCAGGCCTGCTAAAAGCAATGTTCACGTTCATTCCAAGCATACCTATCTTCGGGTCATATTTAATACCATTTATATCTATGTACTCCTTTATGCCAAAGTTTATGCTGTTAAGCGATATATTGGAGGTATTTATCTTGTTTCCAACTGCCTCAAAAAGTTTGGGCAGCAAAGCATAAGCCTTTTCGCCTCTTATAGTGACAAATGCGCCTATGCTCTGGCCTTTTGAAATCTTGAATACAGGATTCCTCTTCTTGGATATCGCATTAGTAGGTTTCGCCTGTGAGATTACCTGCAGGATCTTCACAGCATTGCCCTGCAAATTGCTATCGCTTCCAGTACCAATGTTTATTACAACCTTGCTTATCTTTATATCTCTCATTGTTGCCATGCAATCAATTATTCAATGACCATTATATTTTGCAATAATGTGTCAAAAACGACATTCCCGCTTTCTATTTTAGCACTTGCATCCCTATTCGATGCGCCAGAAATCAATTCCTTTATGGTTCCTGTTTCTCCAACATGTACTCCGTCATAAACAAAGCATTTTGCACCTACTTCTAACCTTATCATCTTCAAAATCTTGTTGTCTTTGCCTATTACTACGGAATCGTTGACCTTTGCTTCTTTATTATAACTAACAGTAACGCCATCATAAAGCCTTATCATTATCTTGTTGCCTTTCGTCTTGTACTTGCCTATAATCTTCTGTATCCTGCCCTCTGGCATCTTGTCAAGCTCATTTATTACTAATTTGGCTTGTTTGTCTATCCCTATCATATATATTTTATTTAATGCTTCAAAATATACTATGTCATTAAGACCTATTGGATACCTAGCGTTCCTTATTACCTTATTATTTACTTTTACATTGTTGCCATTCAATATCTTTTTTATTTCAGAATTGCTTAAATTATCGCCAAATATTTTTCTGATGGCAACACTAAGGGGTACGCTTGTTTCTAGCGTGAACCTTCCTGGATCCTGCTTAATCACATATTTGCTGCCTTTCTTTTTGATTGCGAAATACATGGGTGCGCTAAGCGCCTTTAAATGTCTCTTGTTGCCTTTGTTAGCCATAAAACATCACGCTTGGAATTTTTTAACCTTTGCTGCCCTCACTTTATCAGAAAGGTTCAGGTCTGTTATGTAAACATTGTTCGCGCGCAGAGGCACATTGTACTCTTTTCCTCTGGCATTCTTCTTTTTAAGCGAATCTACATAAATAAATCCTTTCCTCAAATTTACTCCTACAACCTTGCCTTCTGTGCCTTTTTTGCCTCCCTTCATGACCTTTATGCTGTCCCCTTTAGATATTTGCAAGGACCTTTTTTTAATCTTTAATTTATCTTTTAAATCTTTTGACAAGTGCACATTCAAGAAATGCTGCCTCAAGTGCAAAGGCGCATTGTACCTAAATTTTCTCTGCTTTTTTGGTTTGCCGCTCTTAATCATCATACCACTCTTGAAGCTATTCCTGCTAGCTTAATGTTCCTAAGCACTACTTCCCTAGCCATGGCGCCTTTCACTTCTGTGCCGACAGGCAAGTCTGCATCATTAACCAGTATTCCAGCATTGTCCTCAAAACGCACGCGCATGCCATTAGGCCTTCTCAATGGCTGCTTCTGCCTTATTATCATTACTCTTACTTTTTTCTTTATATATTGTGGTGATCCAGATTTAACGCTTGCTATTACAATGTCTCCTATGCCAGACTTTGAATATCTGCCTTTTCTATTGCCTCCTTTTCCAAGCCTATTAATTATCATAAGAGTCTTTGCTCCAGTATTGTCAGCGCAATTGAGCACTGAACTTGGCACTAGTGTCCTAGATATTTTTGTTCCGATGTCCTTCATGCTTCCGCCCTCTTCAAAATCTCTGTTATAGCAAAGGTCTTCGTTTTACTAAGCCTTCTGCATGCCTCTATTATTACCCTGTCGCCTGTCTTTGCATGCAAGCAATCAGGATTATAAGCAGCAATCCTGGAATTGTTCCTGAGCGAGCGCGAGTATTTCTTCAAAAATGTTGTGTACTCGTGTTCAACGACTGCCGTTTTCTTCGCCTTGTCGCTCACAACAATGCCTTCAATTCTATCTCCATGAGTTTTTAAATTTCCATGAATTGGGCATTTTGGATCTTTGCATTCCAAGTAATCATCTTTTTATTTTTCTTTTTTGTTCTTTTATCTTCTTTTGTAATATTTAAATGCTTTTTCAGTCCGTTCATAACTCCTAAACATTATCTCTTCGCCGCGAACGACAAAGCCTTTCTTAAAGCCCTCTGGCTTCAGCAGAAAAGTGCTTTTGTCCTTTGGCACCTTTTGTATACCTTTATCTTCAGTGCGTATTATAAGGAGGTTCTTTGTCTCATCTATTACAATTCCTTGAACTCCTTTTCTGAACTTGTCTGGGCTATTTAAAATTTTTACATGCAGCCCTGCAAGTTCATGTAACACTATGTTTTTATTATTATATTCCCACATAAATTTAAACCTTTCTTTTTATATACATTTCTGTCACGAACAAATAGCAACTTATTCTGCTTTATCTTATAACAACCTTTTCATCAATGTCGGTAACTCTGTCTATATCATATTTTATGACATTGCCGTATTCTGTTTTTACAAATATCAGCCCACTTTTAGGATCTATGCTTGTTATCTTGCCTATGTACGCACCGATCTCATTTACAACTCCTTTTTCCTTCAATCTCGAATGCTCAACCAAGCGTTTCCTGAGGAACTGACTAAATATAGATATGCCGTAGCCAAATATAAATGCCATTATACTATAAACAATAAACTGCCAGAAAAATATCTGGCCTATCAGCCATGCGGCAAGCACATATAAGAGGCTTATTGCTATTATCGAGTAGCCAATATATGTGCCTTGCGATATTGCCCTATAGCGCATGTGCCTATTCTGCAGGTCTATAATCCTGCCAATAAGGTATAGAAGCAAGCTGATAGGAATAAGAAGCAGGAATCCTTCTATGGCATAAGATCCCAGCACAAGTGGATTGTTTGTTATTTTAAGTGCAGATACATAGCTTATATTGCCAACTATTAGGCTTATCACAAAGAATAGTATCGACCCAATATAAAACACAAAGCTCAGCCTTTCTACGCTAAAGCCTAGTCCCCTGAATGATTCCACCAATGCATTTTCAAGACCAAAGCCCTTCAGCAATAAATACAAACCGATCAATGCAACTGGCAGTTGCCAGCCAAGATTGAAATAGTAGCTCAATGCGAAAAGAAGCAAAAGTAAAGCAGGTATGCCAAACACAATGCGGGCATAGTGCGGTTCCTTCAGTTTTTCAAGCAATGTAAAGTATGTGCTCTCAAATTGTTCAGCCTGCTTCATTCTCAGGACATCAACGCTGTTGACTTTTATCCTTGTTTGCAATATCGGCAGCACGCGCATGTCGCTCTGTCCATCTGTGACAAGCACGCAAGAATCGCTTTTAAATGCTTCAATGACTTTATCAATTTGCCTTGCAAGTTCCCTATCTGCAATATACCCCTCTTTCTCGGCTCCTGTTACTGTAGCAATGCTTACAGAGAAGCCCTCCTTTTTCAGTTCATCATATTTGCGTACAGCTTCAAACATCGTATTTCCGTCTGTATCTTCGGGGTCGGCAAGCACAAGTTTTGTAGCGGCATTCAAATTATTTGCTCTTCCTAAGACAGGGCCAGAGATTTTTGTTTTTCTATACAAATCATTGTCTATGTCTACAGCAAGCACGAGTATCCTTTCAGTCATTTGCCACCACAATAATAATAGTGAAGCCACGGAATAAAAACCTTGTGCTTTGCAGTGTCACACAATCTAAACAAATTGCGAATTATTTGTAAAAGTATTTTATAGCTTAATAATTAATCAATAATTAAAATTAATGTGCTTGAATGCTTTTCAAAAAACCCGAATACGAGGAAATTAGCATAGATTCAATAGATAGTTACATAATCCGCTTGTTCGACGAAAAGACAAAGAGGATAAATGAAAAGTGCAGCTGGGAGCTTCTAAGAATAAAGGACGCATTGTCAAGTTTCAAAGAAGCATGCGCAGAATTCGGCAAGGCAAATTTTGAACCAGAAGCCGAATTTATTGGCTCAATAAGCAAAAGCTCTGTAATAGAGCAAAAGCCGCGCTATGTATTCGCCATAATCTCTTCAATAAATATGCTTGAGCAGAACCTGGAAAAAGCTTCTGCTCAGACAGAATATGAAAAGTTCCTTTCAATAAAATGGCTCCTTGACAATTTTTTGGAGCATATCTTGAAATTAAATGCGTCTTTCCGCGTTGTCTTCATGGGTTACGGGGACAAGTTCGGCAAAATGAAAAGTACATTCAAGGAGCTTGAGAACAGCATAAAAAGCCTTAGCATGGAATTGGACAGGGGCACTGAAGACCTTTCAAGCCATCTAAAAATATATGAAAATATAACAAGACTAAGGTCTCTGATGGATGAGCTTAACATGCTGTCTATATATAATCAGGATATAGGCACAGCATCTTTGCAAGACGATCTTTCAAAGCAGATAGTAGAATATAAAAGCAAAATAGAATCCTTAAACACACAACTTTATGATAACCAAAAGAAGAAGCAGGCGATAATAAATGAGCTTGACACTGTGCTTAAGCCCATCGAGAGAGCGGCACGGAAGTACGACTACGAGTCAAAAAACAAATTCAAGCTCACAAATGCAATAGAAGATCCAATTCATGTGCTAAGCGACAACGCTGCATATGTCCAATTCCTGAATTCGCTAAAAGATCTTGAAACAAAAATTGACCACATAGAAGAAAACAAAAGGGAAATTTCAATTGCAAAAAATCAAATAGGTACAGCAATAGGTGCAGATATACAGACATCAATATTAGAATATGAGAAGCTCAACGATGTGGAGTCTTCATTGACAAAAGAGATGCAGGACTGCAAGTCTGTAATAGAGGAATTAAGCTCAAGAAAAACCAATGAAGATATATTAAAAAATCAAAAATCCTTAAATGCAAAGAAGATATCTAATATAAGAGATGAAATTGGTGAAGTAACCGCTCAGATTGCAGAACTCGTCTATTCAAGCTATAGAAAGCGCATCAAAATATTAGGTGTATCCGCATAACCATTATGCTTTATTTAGTATACTGTTTATAAAGTCGATACTAATTTGAAGTGCAACTGCCGGAGCCTTAAGCCCAAAGTTAGAAAGCACTTTGGGGTTTATTTCACCCAATTCTCCAATATCCTTTCCATTCACAATTATATGGCCAGCCCTGCCTTCTATGAAGTATTGCATATTATTATCTTCAAGGCTGTAGTTTATACCAAGTATGCGCAGCAAATAGTCTAGGACTTGTTTAGCCTCGGTAAATGTGGCTTCAGTGTTGTATATAAGTGCAGAAAGCTTTGTCTCATTCTTATAGCCAGATTCCGTTTTTTCATGCCTAACAATATCTGATATCTCAAAAATTTTTATTGGAAGTGGGATATGCTCATTTGTATGCACAAGGCGTAGAAGTTCAGGGATAATAGAAACTCTTACAATATTCACGTCTATTGATTTTGCACCAAGCACCTCTATTGGCTTATAATCCTTTTCATTTAAGCCCATAGCAGAATATTGCGTATCTTTGTTCGAAAGTGCAGAAGTGAAAACTTCATTGAAGCCAAGTCCAATCATAAGATCTCGCAAGTAATTTACAACTTTTGTCTTTGCCAGGAGCTTGCCTTGTGTATATGTTGTAGGTAGTTTCAATTCAAAGTTATTCAGTCCATAAGCTTTTATCATGTCTTCTATTACATCTACCTGGTGGAGAATATCTGTCCTATAAAATGGTACTAAAACTTTTACCTCGTCATCAGAGGTGCTTTCTACATTATACCCCATTCTATCAAGAAGTTCGCGAACCTTCGCTTTATCAATTTTAATACCAAAGTACGAATTGATTTTTTCGAATTTAACAGAGATTTCCCTTTCTTTGCTCTGCGGATATATGACTTCCTTATCTGAGTATTTAACTTTGACGCTTTCCAATTTTGCACCCATAGTGTAAAAAATATATGCTAGAAGGTTTGCTAATTGCGACACTCTATTGAAGTTTGTACCGGTAATCTCTACAAATATATTTTCAGTATCTTCATTTATTCTACCTATATCATTGCTGTTTATTATCGGTGCCATAGACATTATTTTACCTGTACCCTCAAGCAAAACTGGATATTTTTTATGGCCCATGAGCAGGTGCCCATATTTCTGCCCAGTTTCATGATTTTTAAGAATTTCGGTAGCGTTCATTTTTCTTTCCTTGTTCAATGGCACAAAGGAAATCTCATCAGGGCTAGCAGCCTTGTAAATGATCGGCGACTTTATCATATCCCGCACATACAAGCCGATAGAGGCTATCCTCCGGTCGGAGCCAAATGTGGCATGTAGCTTCTCCTGAAGATATACAAGTTCCTTGACCTTGTTTTCATCCATATGCATGTCCTTTGCTACAAATCCTGCAATAAAAGGTCTCACTTCTTCGACTGAGCGGTCAACAATAATCTCATATCCAGAAGGCTTGATGTCATCGAAGCGCTCTGGTTTTTCTATTTTCAAATACTGCCTAATCGCTTTTGCAAGTGCATAAATAGAAAGCAGGTCCGGCCTGTCATGTGTTATCTCCATTGCCATGCTGTTTTCTTCATAATTTACTTCAATGCCGTAATTAAACAGTATATCCTCTAGTTCATCTTTTCCAATATCCTTGCCCAGAAGATTTGCAAAAAAACCATATTCTGCATTTATAACCGGCATGATATCATTTATTTGTACACTTTATACATATAATTCCTGGCAAAATCTATGCTGCTATTGCTTCCATACAGCTTTCTTATATCATTTATCTCATAAATTATGCTGGCAAGCCTCTCAACAGCAAGCCCCCATGCAATGACATTTGCTTTTATGCCATATGGCCTTAAAGATTCAGGCCTGAATATGCCCGAGTTGCCTATCTCAATTAGTTTGCCAAAATGGTGCGTATATATCTCCATGCTTGGTTCTGTATATGGATTATAAGTAGGCTTAAATTTCAGTCCTGTAATCCCCAACTGTTTATAGAACACCGTGAAATAGCCTATAAGGTCGCGTATACTTAAATCCCTGTCAACTACAAAGCCTTCAATCTGGTGAAATTCGGGCATGTGCATAGAATCCGGATTTTCATTTCTAAATACTCTTCCAATCGTGAACGCCTTGTCGGGTATTGATATTCCTTCAGCAAAAGTCCTAAAAGTCAAGGCAGTCGTATGCGATCTTAGCACAAGCTTTTTTGCTTCTTCTTCATCCCACCTGTCCATGTAGCCGGTAGAACCAGTGTCCCATCCCCCTTCTTGAACAAGCTTTACCTTATTCTTAAGGTCCTCCGGCAAACTCCCTTTTTCTTTTCCAATATAAAAAGTGTCTTGTATATCCCTGGCTGGGTGGTTTTGTGGTATGAACATACTATCCATATTCCAGAAAGCAGTCTCAATCCAGTTTCCTTCAAGCTCTCTAAAGCCCATCGATATAAGTATCTCCTTCACCTGGTCTATTATCAAGTAAAGGGGGTGCTTGCGTCCTCCAACGATTGATGGCACTGGGCTTTTTATTTCATATCTTTTAAATTTTTTATTCATCCACAAATTGCCGATAAGCATCTGCGGGGTTAATTTATCCACAATCTCTCTTTTGCCATAATGCTTTAATTCTTCATAAACGACCATGCCCTGTTTAGTGGCACTTGCAATTATAATATTCTTAGACTTTTTTTCGATTATGCCCCTTTTCGCAAGGTCACTTAGCACGCTTGTTGCAGCATTGCTTAAATCAGCCAAAGCATTTTGGTATTCTTTTATTTTTGATTCATCTCTATTCTTAAGTATTAACACACTTTTACCATTAATAGTGCCAAATTCCACAATGCCGTTATTTTTTAAGGCACCAATTCCTCCCCTAAGTTCATTTTCATCAATACCAAGCTCTTCCATAAGCTCTGTTGTAGTCGCAGCATTGTTTTTATCTAGATAGTCAAAAATCCTCTTTTCCACAATCCCTTTTTTCAAGTATTTTTCTCCTATCTCGGTAAGGTGGTAGCTGTATATTGGGTTTTTTAGTGTTTTAACAAGGCCTTTGTTTTCAAGCCACAAAATACTTCTAGAAACATCAGAATATTGCAGCCCAGTTTTTTTGGAAATCTCTTCAATTTCTTGGTTGCCTGAAGCAGCAATTTCTTTTAATACTGCCTCCTCTTTGCTTGAAAGGCTTTCAATAATCTTGTCAACTCCATTAACCATATAAAATCCTTTATATTGCCTTTATTTATATTTAACTCAAATATCATATCCTTATGGTGGTTGATATAATAAAATATCCTTGGATATTTTTTTGCAGGTAAGTTTTATATAATATAACAACTATCGTTTTAAAAGTGTTAAGTATGATAATAAACTTGTATAACACAGCAGACAGGAAAAAAGAGAAGTTTTTACCAATACACGAAGGCCACGTTGGTATATACACATGCGGTCCAACCGTGTATGACAGGGCGCACATCGGAAACTTGAGGGCATATGTATTTGCGGACATACTTAAGAAAATGTTTGAATTCAACGGCTATATAGTAAAGCATGTGATGAACATAACCGATGTGGGTCATCTCGTCTCAGATGCGGATACTGGGGAAGACAAGGTAGAGAAATCCGCAAGAGAAAAACATAAAACCGCATGGGAGATCTCACAGTACTTTACAAACCTCTTCTTTCAAGATACTCAAAAACTAAATATCTCTAGGCCAACTATTGTCTGCAAAGCAACGGACCATATACAAGACATGATACATCTTGTTGAAACTTTAGAGAAGAAAGGTTATACCTATAAGACTAATGATGGTATATACTTTGATACTTCAAAATTTAAAGATTACGGCAAGTTTGCTAGACTAAATGTAAAATTCTTGAAACCCGGGATAAGGGTGCCTCTTGGTGAGAAAAGGAACCCTACAGATTTTGCATTGTGGAAATTCAGCGGCGAAACCAAGCGGCAAATGGAATGGGATAGCCCTTTTGGCAAAGGTTTTCCTGGCTGGCATATAGAATGCTCTGCAATGTCAATGAAATATCTAGGTAACCACTTTGATATTCATACTGGCGGTATAGACCATATCCCTGTGCATCATACGAACGAAATAGCGCAGAGTGAAGCGGCAACAGGTGAAAAATTCGTAAACTATTGGATGCATGTTGCATTTTTGACTGTTGATGGCAAAAAAATGTCAAAATCCGCTGGAACATTTATAACCTTAGACGATGTAGTAAATCATGGCATAAACCCTCTTTCCCTAAGATATTTCTATCTTGGTACCTCATACCGAAAAACTCTAGACTTTACGTGGGAAAAAATATCAAAAGTGGATAAAGAATTTGCATCTCTTAGGAAAAAAGTTGAAGATATATTGGCAAATACCGACCAGAAGAAAGTTGATTTATCAGAAGCTCCAGCAGAATATCTTGATGCTATCCACAACAGCATAAATAATGACTTGGATACGAGAAGCGCAATTATATCCATTAAACATTTGATTAATGACTCAAATGTAAACGATGAGCAGAAATGGGTATTGATATCAAAAGTTGACAAAATATTTGGGCTTGGTCTAAGTAGTCTAAGCAGCGAAATACCTCATGAAGTAATAGCGCTTGCAGAGGAAAGAGTTTTAGCTAGGCGCATGAAAGAGTGGAAAAAAGCAGATGAACTAAGAAGGCAGATAGAATCCCTAGGGTTTGAAATAGCAGATGAGGAGGGCTATAAGTATACCATACATAAAAAATAAAAAGCAATAAAACCAGAAACATGTTACTTTAAATCTTTGCTGCTTATCCTATGTCCTAAAATTTCTGCTTTTGCCCTCAAGCTATGCTCTACAATCTTATTTTTAGGTTTTATGTGGATGCTTTCAGGCTTTACTTCAATTCCATACCTCTCAAGCTCTTCTATCTTTTTCGGATTATTCGTCATAAGCTTTACTGACTTTATTCCAAGGCTTTTTAGTATTTCGACAGCAGGAAGAAGTGATCTGCTGTCTGGATTATAGCCTAGCATCTTGTAAGCCATGTAAACGCTTAACGGCTTACCCTGCTTATCTTTTGCTTCGACTATATTTTCTCCCTTCCACAAAAGGACTTTTGAGTATGCATTGATTTTTGCAGCAATACCGTTACCTGCACCTTCTTGATTTAAATATACTATAAGGCCGCTTCTGTTTCTTTTTATCCTTCGTATCGCTTCTTCTAGTTCCTCCCTGCACTCGCAATTTGTAGCATGGAAAATCTCGCTTGTTGCACATGCGGAATGCACTCTAAGCAGCATATTCCTAGGCTTTAAGCTTTTTCTGGCATCTCCATAAACAAAAGCTGTGTGGAATTCACCAGTGGTATAGTCCCCGAATACCATGTAAGTCCAATTTCCATACTCTGTTGGTAATGGGGTACTTGCAAGCAATCTTATTATCTTGCTATTATGCTTTATCAAAGCCTTCTCTCGTTTGGCAACTAGTTTCCATGGTTCTTCCCATCGTTCATCAAATAATTTTGATATCTCTTTATCCTCCATATAATCCCCCAAGTCTTGGTTATCATTAATCAATTACAATTAAAATATATTAAGTATATCTCGGATAAAACCAAAGGGCCCTGGTTTAATATCCAATAATGAAAAATAACAACCTAAATTGCAATCTAAATCATAACAAAAGTACTATGTATATGTTGTTTTTGCAGTTAAGAAAAGTTTAAGAAGATTTAAATAATGCAAACGTTTTTCTTTATTAATGTGATTAAATGCTAAAAAAAGTGTTCGAAGGCGAAGTAAATTATTTGCAAATAATGGATGAAAATGGCAATATCGACAGTAACGCAATGCCTAGCGAAGTTACGGATGCAATGATAGTTGATATGTACAAGAATATGTCTTTTGCTAGGGCTCTAGATGCAAAAGTATTAAGTTTGCAAAGGCAGGGAAGGGCAGCAACATATGCGCCACTGATAGGTGAAGAAGCAACGCAGATAGGTAGTGCAATGGCCATGCGTCCAAACGACTTCTTTGTGCCAAACTTTAGGCAGCATGGTGTTTATCTAGTAAGAGGATTTCCATTAGACCTATTTTTTATATACTGGAGGGGTCTGGAAGAGGGCAATGCAGTGCCTGAAAATGTTAATGGGTTAACCGTTGCTGTACCTGTAGGCACCCAAATGCCACATGCAGCGGGAATTGCTTATGCATTCAAATACCGCAAGGAAGACAAAGCAGTAGTAGCATATGTAGGGGATGGTGGAACCTCAGAAGGCGAATTCTACGAAGCATTAAACTTTAGTGGTGTGTTCAAGTTGCCTCTAATCACAATAATAGAGAACAATCAATGGGCAATATCAGTGCCAAGAAGCAAGCAAAGTGCAGCAGAGACGCTTGCCCAAAAAGGGTTTGCCGCAGGATTCAAGAACATTATACAAGTTGATGGCAATGATGTTATAGCAGTGTATAAAGCAACAAAAGAAGCAATATCAAAGTCACATGAAGGCCCTTCATTAATAGAGTGCGTCACATTTAGGCAGAGCATGCACACAACTTCTGATGATCCTTCAAAATATAGAAGCGAAGAGGAAGTTGAAAGTTGGGTCAAAAAAGATCCAATCGCAAGAGTAAGGAAATATTTAAATTCAAAAGGGATATGGAGTGACGATCTGGAAAACAAAATGGCAGAAGATCAAAAAGAGAAAATAGATGAAGCAGTAGAAAAGGCAGAAAAGTTTGTGCCAGATCCGAAGGCAATGTTCGAGTATGTATACAGCTACATACCTCAGGTATTAAAGGAAGAACTGGACGATGCGGAAAGTGCAAACTTTTATGTTTGAGGTGTTTTTATGCAAATGAATATGGTTTCATCTATAAATAACGCTTTGGACCTACTACTGAAGGAAAATGACAGGGTCTTAATTTTAGGGGAAGATGTTGGTAAAGACGGAGGCGTTTTCAGAGTTACCGATGGCTTGTATGATAAATATGGACCAGAAAGAGTAGTTGATACCCCTCTTGCGGAATCAGTAATATTAGGCAGCTCAATTGGCATGGCAATCGGTGGCCTTAAACCAATACCAGAGATACAGTTTGCGGGTTTTATGTTCCTTGCATTTGAACAGCTCATAAACCATGCTGCAAGGTTCAGGAGCAGGTCAAGAGGGAGATTCACAGTGCCTATTGTGGTAAGAACTCCAGTAAGTGGTGGCGTCAAGGCGCTTGAGCACCATTCAGAAAGCCCAGAAGCATTCTATTCACATGTTGGTGGATTAATCGTGGTTGAACCGTCAAATCCATACGATGCAAAAGGACTGCTAATCAGGGCAGTGCACGGCAATGATCCTGTAGTCTTCCTGGAGCCTACAAAACTTTACAGGTTGTTTAAACAGGAAGTTCCAGAAGAGATATACGAAGTACCTATAGGCAAAGCATCCGTGGTTAGCAGTGGCGACAAGCTCAGTATAATAACATATGGCACAATGGTTGAAACAGTAAAGAATGCAGTTGAGAAAAAGAAAGTGTCTGCAGATATAATAGATTTAAGAACTATTAATCCGCTTGATGAGAGCACAATAATAGAAAGCGTAAAGAAAACAGGAAGGGCACTCATAGTCCACGAGGCACCACTAAGCTTCGGGGTTGGGGCAGAAATTGCGGCAAGGATAGCCGACAAGGCAATATTTGATCTTTCTGCACCTGTAATGCGCATTGCCGCACCAAGCTTCCCATATCCATTCCCAGGTTATGAGCAGTATTATGTACCAAATGAAAAACGGATATCAAGTGCTATAGATAAGCTGCTATCTTATTAAGGTGTTAACCATGAAGGAGATAAAGTTTGTAGATGTTGGAGAAGGCATTACCGAAGGTCATGTTGTTAAATGGCTTGTAAAGGATGGAGACAAGGTCAAAGAGGATCAGCCCTTATTTCAAATAGAGACTGATAAAGCTGTAGTAAGCATACCCTCACCAATTGATGGGTATGTTAAAATTGCTGCTAAAGAAGGCACAGATGTGCATTTAGGAGACTTAGTTGCGGCTGTAGGGACACAAGATGAGATATCTAAAATAAGTACAATTCCTGCAGGGTCTAATGAAGGTGCACTCACAAAAACGCCATCTGCACAGACACCGCAAAAAGAGGAGATTAAACAAGCTAGTCCAGAAGCAGTTATTGCAACACCAGCAGTCAGAAAATTGGCGAGAGATTTAGGCATAGACATAACAAAAGTAAAAGGTACTGGTCCAGGTGGTCGGGTTCTTGAAAGCGATTTGCGGGCTTATAACACATCAGGTCCACAAGCAAGTCCTACTGTACAGAAAGTAGCAGCAGGATTTTCAGCATCACTAGAAAATGCACACAAGGACCAAATAGAAAGAATACCATTATCACAAACGCGCAAAGCCATAGCAAAAAACATGGAAGCTTCGTGGACTATCCCAAGGGCAGTGCACATGGACTTAATAGATGCCACAAGCCTTTACAATATTGTGGCAAGAGAAAAGGACAGAGCTGCAAAAGAAGAAAACACAAAGCTTACTTTTCTACCATTTATAATAAAAGCAACGATACAGGCACTTAAGGAAAATCCAAACTTCAATGCCAGCTACGATAGTGAAAAGCTCGAAATCATAAGGAAGAAATATTACAACATAGGCTTAGCGGCAGAGGCGCCAGATGGATTAAAAGTCGTAGTAATCAAGGATGCAGACAAGAAGAATATTATTGAGATAGCTAAAGAGATAGAAGAGCTTTCAAGCAAAATCAAGAATCAGACAATAACCATAGATGAAATGAAGGACAGCACATTTTCAATAACTAATATTGGCAGTTTGGGCGGTGGTTTCCTCTCTGTGCCCATGATAAACTATCCAGATGTTGCAATATTAGGTATACACTTGATACGGGATATGCCCGTAGTAAAAGAAGGCAGCATTACAATAGGAAAAGTGCTGCCGTATTCTATAAGTTTCGACCACCGTGTAGTGGATGGAGCAGAGGCAGTAAAATTTGGCAATGCCTTAAAAAGCTATATAGAAGATCCAGAATTTCTTGAAATGCTATAGGTGTTCAAATGGTCATGGGTTTCACACCGGAAGAAGCGGATGTTGCAGTAATAGGTGCAGGCGTTGGTGGATATGTTGCTGCAATAAGAGCAGCGCAGCTTGGCAAGAATGTTGTGCTTATAGAAAAGGAGAAACTTGGAGGTCATTGCTTAAACTATGCATGCATACCATCCAAAACACTTATTAAGATCTCTGATATTTTTTATGATGTACAGCATGCAGAAAATTTTGGCATACACGCAAATAATGTAAGCATAGACGCATCAAAGATGCTTGAATGGAGGCTTGGAGTTTCAAAAAAACTTGAAGATGGAGTCAAATTCTTGTGTGATTCGTATGGAATAGAAATAATTCGTGCTACAGCGACATTTATAGGTGATGACACGCTGCAGCTCACTGATGGTACATCTGTCAAATACAAAAAAGCAATTATAGCAACGGGTTCAGAACCAACAAAATTGAAGGGCTTTGATCTTGGTAGCAGAATTATAGATTATAAAAAAGCTCTGATGCTCGATCACATACCAAAATCAATGGCAATAATAGGTGCAGGTTATGTTGCAGTTGAAATAGGCACGCTTTATGCAAAGCTCGGGACCAAGGTTAGCATCATAGCAAGATCTGATGTTCTTTCGCATTTTGATAGGGATGCTGTAGCAATAATCAAAAAAAGGATGAGCACAATAGGAGTAAACATTATTACAGGAGCAACACCTCTTAACTTTGATGATACATACATAAATCTAAGTGATGGCACAAAGCTTGAAGCAGAGATAATCGTGTTGGCAATAGGTCTTACCCCGTATACAGAAGGCTTGGGGCTCGAAAATACAAAAGTGTCCTTGGACGAAAAAGGTTTTGTAAAGGTAGATGAAATGCTAAGGACCGCAGATCCAAACATATTAGCTGTAGGTGACGTAATCGGAGAGCCTATGCTTGCACACAAAGCCATAAGACAGGGTGTAATAGCTGGAGAAGTGGCTAGTGGTCTAAATTCAGCGTATGAAAATATGGTCGTGCCAGCAGTAATATTCTCAGATCCTATAATAGCGATTGCAGGTACGATAGAAGAGAGAAATGGCATTCAAGTCAAAAAGTTTCCTTTAACAGCCCTAGGTAGAAGCATTGCCCTGAACACAACGAATGGCTTTGTAAAGATTGCTTACGATCAAAGCAATATTGTAAAGGGGGTTGAGATAGTTTCAGACGAAGCAGACGCAATGATCTCAGAAGCGTCATTGGCAATAGAAATGGGGGCAACACTCGAAGACATTGCAGATACAATACATCCACACCCTACATATAGCGAGGCAGTTCAGGAAGCCGCAGAGGCAGCTCTTGGCAGGCCGATACATTTCTTCTATGGTAAGTGAATCGAATGGATTATGGCAAAGACTTCGAGGAAGGCTATTCTCCAACGAGATATGGAAATCTCTTTTACAGGCACCATCCAGGGAGTGGTACAAGCACCTTTTTCCTTCACGGATTTGGCGCAAACACAAAGGTATGGTCTAAGCTTGTCCAGTACATTAACTACAATAGGGATATATATCTTGTGGACTTGCTTGGTCATGGCAACTCAGATGCGCCAAAAATAAATTATACAATAAAGGTCCAATGCGAATCTTTGATGGATTTGATGAGCAATGTCAAAGCCCAAAATCCTTCAATATTTGGTCATTCTTATGGTGGGTGGGTTGCGGCTTATTTTGAGTATTTGTATAATTCATTAAAGGGCATAATATTAGAGGATCCAGCAGGAATAAGCGAATACTTCAAAGACATTCTCATGTCCGAGGATCCTGAGAAATACAAGAGGGAGATGGTTGAAAAGGCGCTTAAGATTAATTCAAACAAAGAGTACGTGCTAAAAAGCATTGTAGAAAATGATTTTAAAAGTGAGCAACTTGACCCAGCCAAACTTGCAAAAATAAGCAAACCTGTTTTAATATTTTGGGGAGGAAATGATTCAATAATCAGCACAAAATATGCAAGCATTTTATCTTCTCAAATAAAAGGATCTAAACTTAGTATAATAGAAGGGGCTGGTCACGATGCGCATTTCACAAATGCAGAGAGAGTAGCAGCAGAATTTGAATCGTTTATGGATAGCATAAATAGGTAACAGAAATTAATGCAGATATGAGTATAGAAATGTACTTCAAGGATTAAACAAATGCATATGAGGTCAACATTGTTTACGGGTTGGTGATGTCACATGGATAAACACAGTGTAATATATTTCGGTTACGACACGGAAAGTGCAGCATTAAACATGGCTGTTGACGAAGTGCTTGAAAACCTTGCAGCAACTAATATGCACATGTATCTAAGATTCTATGATACACCTAACAACGCAATAGTGCTTTCCATATCAGATCACCCATCTGTCATAAGAACCAGGGAGGAAGACACTGAAATCTCAAGAAGGATAACCGGAGGCAAGCCAATATTCCTAAGTTATAATACCCTATCCTATTCAATAGAAGCACCAATCGAAATTATTAAAGAAAATAAAAGCAGCATGATGAACCCCGATGCATTGCATAAGCTTCTTGGAGAGCACATGTTAGAAGCTTTAAAAGCTGTAACTGGGCTCAATTCAGATAGAATTGCGCTTGGAAAAGTCTATAGCATAACCGTTGATGGGATGCCGATAGCAGGTCATGCCCAGCACATATCAAGCAAATCTTTTATTTATCATGGTGTTGTTGCAATAGGACGGTGGGATGCAGAATTTATAAGCAAAAGGCTCATACTTAGGAAAGGTGATTTTGAAGCACTCTCAGCATTGCCTTTTGTTGCTAAGTTCTCTAAACTAGATGTGCAAACACTTAAAAAAATGGTCATCGAAGAAATGCTAAAAACTTTCGACATCAAACCAATAGATACAGAAGAAAAAAGCACAATAATAAATAAGGCTAAAGAATTGAAAAATGACGTTTATTCAAACTTAAAGTGGGTTTTAAGAAACGATGAAAGTCTAAAAAAGAATTCTACTTTTTGCTTACTTTATAGTGGCTAATACAATAATCCATACTATTAGATTATTAAAGATTTTAGCCAAGAATTTTCCCTGTCTTATAAAGATGAATTGGCAATAGTTCATATCTTTTCATATCAATATTTTCTCTGTGGCAATGTGCAGTAACATGTCATGAAGAGATATCAAAATACGTTCTTGTACTCAAATACCTGCAGTGCATCTCAAGAGTTTGATGTATATATAATCTGTAGATATAGCTAATTTGCAAAAGGTTTATAATGAAGAAGTACTTATATCCTTATCTATTTAAATTTTAGGTGGTTTGATGAAAATTGCAATTGGGACTACAAACAAACTCAAGGTAAGTGCAATCACTTTAGCATTAAAGCAGGTTTTTAAAGATGCCAAATTCGTGTCCGTAAGTGTTGAATCTGGTGTTAGTGAAGATCCAAAAGGGGATGAGGAAGGTATACGGGGCGCATTAAACAGGGCAAAAAATGCTATGGACAAGGAAAATGCAGATATTGGCGTTGGACCAGAAGGAATAACTTCAAAAAACAGTTATGGCACTTTTGTATATGGCTATGTGGTTATTGTGGATAGAAATAACTGTATTGGCATTGGTGCTAGCGCTAAGGTCATGCTTCCTGAGAAGCTAGCAAAAATGGTAGATTCCGGAATAGGGCTTGCAGAAGGTGTTGCAGAGCTTTCTTCAAAAACAAAAGAACAAATTAGGACTGAGCTTGGCACTAATGGCATATTAACAAATGGCATGTACGATAGAAACAAGGAATTTATCGATGCAACACTATGCGCAGCAGCTAGATTTGTAAATAAATTATATGAATAAATTGACTTGAAAAGAAATTTTAGAATGTTTAATAATTGCCTTTGGAATGGGATCTTTTTCTGTGGTAAAGATATAAAAAATGTTAAATGGGTCATTTCAGCTCAGAAAAAATCTTGCCAATACGCACCAAATTTGCAAATGAATTTTTCTTCCTATGATAGTTTTTTGAAAAGCCACTCCAAGCTCCATTTGTAAGTGTGTCTGATATGCCAAATACAGCAGCAGCGCGAATTCCTCTTCTCTTTGCCACCGCAAACAATGCAGCTGCTTCCATCTCTACTGTAAATATACCCTCTTTGGAATACCTTTCTACTTCCTCAACACTCTCCATGTATGGTGCATCTATGGTCCATGTAGGGCCTTTAACGAATTTCAGTCTATTCCTGTTTAGTTCCTTCTCAAGCGAATGGACAAGTCTAGTATCTGGTTCAACATATTTTGAATCCTTGATATAATGATGCGAAACTCCCTCATCGCGCAGAGCTTTTGTGCAGATCACTATATCTCCAATTTCTAGATCTTTGTAGATCCCACCTGCCGATCCCAATATTAAAAATTCTTTTATCCCCATAGCCCATAACTCGTCTTCAGTAACAGCAGTGAATGGTGCGCCTATGGCAAGCCTGGCAATGATTGTATTTTTTAAAGCCCTTGAGCTGTATAAAATTACATCCTTTATTCTTGCTTTCTTGCTTACCCTATTCCTCCTACTTGCACCATATTGTGCAGCGAACGCCCTTGCAAGTTTGTCCGAGTAGATAAATATTGCTTTTGTGAAACCCATACTCTTAAGAACGCCTTCTTGCTTTACAAAATCCACCGGATTATAAAGTGGCTTGAACCTGTATTTATAAATGCCTGCTTTAGGGAAATTAATCTTTTGCATAATAAATACATGCATAAAAAGTATTAATACTAGATAAGATTTCCCCAAAATTCTTCGGGTGCCTACTTGTGTTTTATCATATAAACAGTGCAGCTTTCACACGTATTTGTATGGTAAGATAAACTAAATGTATTTTCCAAGTATATAGAAATAAACCCTACAAATGCGCAAGAATTTAATCCAAACTTTCTGAACAAGTAAATATGTAGAAAATTTATGGAAGCACACAGCAACTTAAAGAAGGGTTTATCGCGTGCGGATCCTCCCAACACGCGATAAGTTTATAAGAGCGAATACTGTATGTTATAACCTATAACTATAAATCCAGAGAGTACATACTTGCAGACTAATCTACACCCGGACTGCTTAAGTAGCACTTTTTCTGCTCTGTTGAATAATCGAGTATATGGATATTTATGCCTTTTTACCTCCACAAATCCTAGCTATGTACCCGATCTCTGCTCAGCATTCAATTTTCATGCAATAATCTGGCTTAT
>JBMFTN010000006.1:0-30923 GCA_049966995.1 Candidatus Micrarchaeia archaeon | reverse complement strand
ACGACTTTTAAGTCGTGGATGAATTGCGCGGCTGCATTTAAGTATTTGTAGATAAGTATATAAATGTTGATTTTAGTATAATATTATGGAGTGCATAAGAGCATACAAATTCGCCATCTATCCTGACGAAAAAAGGCGAAACGAGATAGGCAATATGCTGGCACTTGCGCAACGGCTCTACAACAAAATTCTCGAGAAGATCAGAGAAGAATACAAAAAGAACACGAATTCAAAGGTAAACATATCTGCTCTCAGCAGGTACATGAATGAGGTGATAAAGGAAAACAAAGAGTTTTCAAAACTCCATTCACAGACAAGACAGGATGTATTCATAAGGCTACAGAGGGCGTTCCAGAACTTCTTCAGAAGAGTGAACGAGGGCATGCGTGGCAAGAAAGTAAAAGTTGGTTTTCCACGTTTCAAGTCAATCAATAGGTACAAGTCGCTGAGATATCCGCAGAATAACGGCTCCTTCTCGATTGAAAAAAGTAGAAAAACTATCATGCTTAGGGTGTCAAAGATCGGCAGGATGAAGATAGATATGCATAGGCAAATCCGTGGAGATATAAAAAACCTCACGATAAAAAGGGAGGCAGGTCATTACTACGCGATTTTCACAGCGATAGAACATATTTCGCTGCCGAAGATAGATGATACCAACCCTGTAGGCATAGATTTGGGGCTGAATAATTTCATCACACTCTCTGACGGCACAAAGGTGGAAAAGCCGAAGTTCGCAATGAAAAGGGAGAAACACATTGCGCGCTGGCAGAGGAGGATCGCAAGGAGGCAGATGAAATCTAAAAGGAGGCAAAAGGCAAAGCTGGCTCTTGAGAAGGAATGGAAGTACGCGACAAACCAGTCGGAAGACTTTGCGCATAAACTTTCAAACGAACTTGTACATTCAGGCGCCACCTCATTCGCTGCAGAGAAGCTCAACATACAGAACATGGCTAAGAACCACAGGCTTGCGCAATCCATTTATAACGCTTCATGGAATAAATTTATACAGATGCTTTCATACAAGGCTGAAAGTGCTGGTATGAAAGTAATATTGGTAGATCCGATGAACACGACGCAGGAATGCAGCAACTGCCATCATGTAAAGAGGGGCAGCGAGATGCTGACCCTTGAAGACAGAGTATATAATTGCAATGTCTGCGGTTTTACCATTGACAGAGACCAAAATGCCGCGATAAACATACGCAACAGATCTAGGGCAGGGCCTGCCCGAAGTTACGCTCAGGGAGATGATTGCCTCTGCACTTCAACGGGAAGCGCAAGCAGCGTCGGCGAACTGAGAACATACCATGCACTTGCAGGGGGAAGCCCCTATCTTTAGGTAGGGGAGGAGGTCACATAGAACTAGCTTCTTAGGAAAAAGCTTTTCAGGGTTGCGCTTGGGCTGTCCATGTCCCCGTGCTTGCCCAAAAAGCCTTCTATGCCGAGGATTTTTGAAATAGTAAAAAGCCTCTCAAGATTGTCCAAGCTTAGAGAAGTATAATACCAGCGTGCAAATCTGTGCAGTTTCAAGTCTATACTAAGTACTCTTCTCCATTCCTTGTCATAATCCTTGAGCGCTTCTTCAGGTTTTGCATTCTTGCTTATTGATTCGGCAAGGATTTTTGCGCATGTAACGCCAAAGATTATACCGCCTCCAGTAGAGGCCTTTATCTGCCCAGCGGCATCTCCTACCAGTGCAACATTCCCTTTTACAGTCACTTTTCTTGTGTTTATTGGTATTAAGCTTGCATATCCATTTTTTATTTTTGCATATTTTGTGTGGCCTCTAATAATCGGATTGTTCAAAAAATTCTTGAAAGTTGAGTAGCTGTTTGTACCTGCTTTAGAGCTAACCCCAACGCCAACCTCCAAAGTTTCGGCACTATAAGGCACAGTCCATCCGAAGAATCCTTTTATATCCTTTGAGAATATGAGCTCAACCTTTTTTATATTTGCAATATGCGCCCCTTTGTATACACTTTTGTATGTTAAAATATACTCACTTATAGGTGGAAACCCAAATGTGCTTGCTGTTGCTGATACCGCACCATCAGCTCCAACAAGTATGCTGCTATTTCTTGATATTTTTATCAGGTCTTTTTTTGAAAGATTCTCGCTAAGCCTTACTTCTGCGCCTGCTTTTTCTGCATCTTTATAAGCATTAAGCACTAGTTTGGCTCTGTCTATTACATAGGCTTTATGCTCTTTAGCTGTTACATTGAGTATTTGCTTTCCAGCGTATAGCACCGCGCCATCTAGAACATTAAGCACTGCGCTCCTGTAGTTAAGCCCTATCCTCTGCAGGCCTTTTATAGAAAGCACTCCTGAAGCCTTCTCAGCTCCGAAAGCCACCTCTTTCTTCCTTTCATATACAACTACGTCTATGCCTTTCAGGGCAAGCTCTTTTGCAAGCGTAAGCCCTATAATCCCGGCTCCTATTATGGCGACTTTCATTTTTTCACTTATTCAATGCATACTGATCCGTACAAAGCAGAAGATGCCACTATAAAAATGTTTCTATTCATAAATTATTAATAGTTGGTGGTTAAACGGCACAAAAAGGTCAAAGCAATGAAAAGAGCCATATTGGTATGCCTTCAATAAAAGTGCAGAATATTGTGGTCAGCGCGGATTTGCATGCAGTTATCGACCTTTATGCGCTATCAAAAGAGGTCAAGGCTGTAGACTACGAACCGGAGCAGTTTCCCGGAGCAATATTCCGCATAAGCGATCCAAAGGCAGTCATAATCCTTTTTAAGAATGGAAAAATGATATGCACTGGATCAAACACTGAAGCCAGCATAAAGCGGGTTCTAGACTACGCAGCAAAGGTAATATCAAAATATGTAATATCTACAAGCGAGGATGCAGCTAAAGCACCTGCTTCTTGAATTTCCTAAGTATCTTGTCATATTCAAAAAAGAAGTGTTTCCAAGAATATTTTTCTATTACTCTGCGCCTACCATTTTTGCCGAGCTCTTCGGCATGTTTTGGATGCTCTGCAATATATTGCATCTTCTCAGCCATCTCCTGCACACTGTTTACAAGATATCCTGTTTTGCCATCGAGCACTGTTTCTTTTGGGCCCCCCTCATTTACAGATATGATGGGCTTTGAGCTTGCCATTGCCTCAAGCGGTATAAGCCCATAATCTTCATCTACTGCAGCGAAGAGTACCGCAGTTGCCCTTGAATACAAGTCAATAATCTCGCTGTCTGGTCTGCCTATCATAAACTTCACGTTTCCGACCTTATTTGCGAGCTCTGCAATCTCATTATAATAATCAACATAGAACTTGTCGTTCGATATATCTCCCGCAATTACAAGTTTGTAGCCTTTTACCTTTTTGCCGAACAATTCAAATGCCCTTATTACATAATCTTGGCGCTTGTTTGGGGATATCCTAGATACATATAAAAAGTACTTGTCATTTCCATTATTCTTGAATTTTTCATATTCAACGCCACCATTCAGCACCAAGGCATCTCGCTTGTAGTACTTTTCTATCCTCACTTTTGTGTTGTTGCTGTTTGCCACTATGCCCTCTATTTTTTTTACTACGCCTTTGTCTATAGCGCGCACCGCCTTTGCGCCAACCATATAAAGGGGCTTTTGGTATGCCTTTCTTATACTCAGCCGATATTCGTAAAGGTCATATACGTCCCTTAAAGGAGTATGGCAATACCATAATACTCTATCATTTTTGTTCCTTATCCAGTGGCTTGGTGCAATGTGCGCATTGATTATGTCATAGTCCTCTTTCAATTTATAATTGTAGAATGACATCCCATAGTTTAAGCCTTGCATAACCCTCCCATAAGGCAGAATCTTTGAGAATGCGCTCCTACCTATCTCCTCTACATCAAGATTTGCGAATTCGCTGAATGTCCTGTCTCTTGCATACTCCGCAGTGTAAATCTTGGCTTTGTAGTGCTCTGCTATCTTGAGCACTACCCTCTCAGCTCCGCCTCTGAGTACAAGGTTGGCCTGGGCAATCACAAGTTTCATTGTATCAATTAATTATTTTGCAATAAATTTATAATTGTGCACTTGCATAATACTCAATATTGGCGCATGCCATAGCATAAATGCATTGCTAATTTATAAATCAAGCATAATGTCTATAATCTAAATTTGAAAAAGTGTTGCATCATGGACTTGGGTGAAGGCCTCAGGCAGGCAATAGCAAAACTTACAAGGTCGACGATAATAGATGCAAAGACAATAAAAGAGTTCAATCGTGATCTTCAAAAGGTCTTGCTTAGCGCAGATGTAGATGTCAAGCTAGTTTTCAATTTTACCAATGCAATAGAAGAAAAGGCACTAAGGAGCAAGCCCCCACCAGGCTTGGCGCCCCGTGACTATATAACAGGCATCGTATATGACGAGCTTGTCAAGCTTGTCGGAAATACATATGAACCCGAAATGCACAGACGCAGAATACTTCTGGCAGGTCTTTACGGCTCTGGCAAGACGACATCAGCAGCAAAATTGGCCAGATTCTACCAAGAGCGCGGCATGAGTGCGGCGCTGATATGCTGTGATGTATCAAGGCCTGCAGCGTACGAGCAGCTTAAAACCCTTGCAGAGCAGGCTGGCATTCCTTTCTTCGGAATACCAGAAGAAAAAGATCCAACAAAAATTGTAAAGCAAGCACTCGAAAAATTCAGGGACAAGTCAGTGGTAATATGCGATACAAGCGGAAGGAGCGCTCTTGACAGTGCGCTGATAAACGAGCTCAAGAGGATAAATGATGTGTTTAAGCCGGATGAAAAAATATTGGTAATCAGTGCAGACATAGGCCAGGTGGCTGGCAAGCAGGCCCTAGAATTCAACAGCGCAATAGGTATATCTGGAATAATGATAACAAAAATGGATGGCTCAGGAAAAGGCGGAGGTGCATTGAGCGCGGCAAACGCTTCAGGTGCAAAAGTAATGTTCATAGGAACTGGAGAGAAGCTTGACAACATTGAACCATTTAACGCAGAAAAATTTATTGGGAGTCTTCTTGGAATTCCGGATATAGGTGGTCTTATAGAGCATGTGCAGCGTGCAATCAGCGAAGCCTCAATAAAGCAGGAAGAGATAGATGTTGAAAAGCTGAACTTCGAAACCTTCTACGCGCAACTTAAGGCCATGGGCAAGATGGGCCCCCTGAAAAATGTCTTTGGTATGCTTGGCGCACCTGATGTGCCAAAAGACCTCATAGAACAAAGTGAAGAAAAATTAAAAAAATACCGGGTAATAATAGATTCAATGACAAAAGATGAAAGGAAAGATGAGCACTTGTTGCATGAAAGTGGCAGAATAAAGAGGATTGCGTCTGGCAGCGGCACAAGTGAAAAGGATGTTAGGGCTTTGCTCTCAGATTTCAACAAAATGAAGAAAATTTTTGAAATGTTCAAGAATGACCGAAGTTTCAGGAAGAGATTTTCAAACATGGGCCTTTCATGACCCATGTATTGAATTAAAGTGTGTTATGCAATTTGCATAGCCAAGAAAAGACAAAATAAATAGGTTAAGCAAAAAAAGAAAAAAATCAAAAAGTAAGCAGTAACAACCGCCTACTTGCGCTTTTTAGCCTTTCCCTTTTTCTTTGCCATTTCTGTCACTTTTATATTCTTATATTATTTAAATAAATATTTAATTATATTATACATTATATGCTAATAAAGTAAAAGTTTATTTACATAGATATATGTTTTGGTTGCATTGTTCCACTCTGCGTGGTAATTCATCCAAAGCACGTTGCTTGCTTTCTGGAGCGATGAGGTGAAGCAGTTGGATCAAAGGAAGAGTGCACTTGAAGAAAAGCTGGAAACGCTAAAAGAAGAATACTCAAAAACGAAATATAACAAAGCAACTGACAAGCATCTGGGTATATTGAGGCGCAAGATTGCCGAAGTAAAAAAGGGCATTATCGAAGCAAGCAAGGGCAAGCATGGGAAAGGCTTCTTTGTAAAGAGAAATGGTGATGCAACCGTTGCCTTGGTGGGATTTCCAAGCACGGGCAAATCCACTATAATAAATGAGCTTGCCGGCACAAATTCGAAAACTGCACCTCACGCCTTTACAACACTTGAGATAATCCCAGGAATGCTTGTATACAAAGGTGCCCATATACAGATTTTTGATATGCCCGGAATCATAGAGGGCGCAAATCTGGGAATAGGGGGTGGAAGATCTGTAATATCCGCATTGCGCAATGTTGATTTGGTTGTGTTCGTAGTCGATGTATTTGGATATGAAAAAATTGGCGTGCTTCTTAAAGAGCTGAAAATGCTTGACATAAATATAAACAAGGGCATACCCAAAGTAAAAATAGAGAAAGTTGAATCAAATATCGGAATAGTCGTAGAGAAAAACGCGTCTTCAATAAGCAGCAGCGACATAAAGGTAGTGCTTCGCAGCTTTAACATATTCAATGCAAGGGTGTTCATAGAAGATGATTTAAGCATAGATGAATTGATAGGGCTTATCACAGGTAGATCCTGCTATCTGAAAGCTATTGCAGTGCTAAACAAGATAGATATGCAAAAGAATTACAAAGAAATAGCAGACAAGATATCAAATGAATATGGTATAGAAACTGTGCCGATAAGCGCAATAAATAAAGCAAACATAGAAGAGCTCAAAGAGGCAATTTATAAAGGGATAGGAATTATGACCGTCTATCTGAGGCCTAAGAATGGGGTCAACGAGCCGATCATATTGCATAAGGGCTCTACAGTGGCAGATGCCGCTTTGAAAGTGCATACAGAGCTTAAGAATCAGCTCAAGTGCGCTTATGTGTCTGGTCCAAGCGCAAAATTTGCCAACCAAAAAGTCGGAGCATCACATGTGCTATATGACGGGGATATTGTTACCTTTATAAAATAGAAAATAAAATGGAAAAAGAGACAAAGCAGCACACGCTATAAGTAAGCCTTTTATTTATTATTTGCCAAATACGTATTAAGTGATCCAGAGTGTCAATAAAATACTGGGAGTTTGAAGATGCGCCTCTCAAAGAGAAGCTAAAAAACGTTAACATAAAGGACATTGCGAAAATATTTTTTGACAATGACACAGAGGCATACAGGTTTGCCATGCTTATTTATACCGTGAAAAAGAACAAAGTGCTAAGGCTAAAGGACGTCCCAAAAGACATACCAATAGCAACAGCAAAAAGATATCTTGATTTTGCGGTTGAATTGGGCTTGCTTAAGCACGAAAATTCCTCATATGAGCTTACTGACCGCTATACAAAGCCTTTCAAGAATATTGCTCTTTACATAAAAGCTTGGATGGAAAGCAGCGCAGATGAAGACCTTACTGTGGAGTTTGCTAATGCAAATATGGCAAGGCAACAGAAGCGCGGCGGGAGACATATTGCAGAAGAAAGTACCGAAGAGCCGCAGCAAAGCAATAAGAAGGAAGCAGAAGCGGGCCCGGCGGGAGTTTCATAAGCTTAAACGCGTTAACACATAAAAGCCTATTTTGAACCCGCGACCTTCAGCTTAGAAGGCTGTCGCTCTATCCAAGCTGAGCTACGGGCCCCTATCTATACATTAGCATTGTATTTATACCGAAAAATTCCTTGGTATTGGCTAAAAGTATATCTGCCGCCTTCTCAAACTGAATGCCTTTTACACTTGCTATAAATTCTATTGCTCTCTTTACGTCAATAGGATTCTTGCCCGCGGCAGGGGCATCGCTTTCAGCCATTATATTATCTATTGCAATATCTTTAATAATCATACTCCTTTTTGATGATTTAAATGGTGGTATCGAAATCATATAGCCAAATTTTTCTGCGAGCTTCGCCTGTTCAAGGTTTCCGTCGAAAAAGTGAAGATGTGCCTTCTTTACGTTTTTTTCGCTGAGGATTTTTAATACGTCACCAATGCTATCCCTTGCGTGTATGCTTACTGGCAAATTCAAATCAAGAGCTGCATCAAGCATTTTTTCAAAAACCTTTTTTTGCTGATCGTACTGCTTTTGGTCTATCGCAATTTTCCTGTCAAGCCCTATCTCGCCAACGGCAACCACTTTATTGAGATTGCTTTTCAAAAGACCAATATTAAAGTTGAGCTCCTCTTCGCTTAATGCAGAGTGCTCAGGGTCTACCCCTATAGCAGCAAAAATGTTTATGTTATCTGCAATCTTCAATGTTTCCATGTTGGATCGAGTGTCAACTCCATCTGTTATGATAACCTGTACCCCATTTATTATTGCCTCTTTTATATCCTTTTCATCAAGAAGATCCAAGTGGCAGTGCGAATCCGCCATAGGAGTAATTGTAATTTGTTTCTTTTCAATCTGTTCTGTAAGAATGCGTTCTTTTGATGGCATATTCCTTATTCTGATAAACACATTTATAAATGTTTACAGGATATTTATTATAAAATTAGGTAATAAAATGGAGGCAAAGGAAGTCCAGAAAGTTGATAATATCATAAAAAGGGATGAAGAACACATTGAAAGGCAGATTCGCGATATCAGAAAAAGTATCAAGACCTTGCAAGTGCTTACGGCAGTGCTGGTAGTCATAGTTGTAATTTCAATATTCTATACATATCACAGCATAGGTAGCATTAGCCTTGGCGCAAAGGCGCCTGCATCGGGTGTTACAAACACAACCCCTTCAAGTTTGAGCAACAACTCAGCAGGCCAAAGACTTACCAATATAGGAAAACCGCTGACTTCAGTTGAGCTTGCGGCAATAAATAACGCATCTAACAGCAATTTTGAAACGGCAGGTGAGATGATATTTAATACGACCCCAGGCAATCCTTTTGAGGAAACATATAACAATGGCACTTATATAGGAATAATATACGTTCCAAAGGCGCATTTAGTTAATCCATACATAATAAATGGCAAGCCAAGCGTGATATACTTGGGCGCAATATCCTGCATATACTGTGCTGAAAATAGGTGGGCAATAGCTCTTGCACTTTCAAGATTTGGCACATTTAACAAGCTTTTTACAGGCTATAGCTCATTGGGCGATGGCGATGTGCCTACTTTGTATTGGAACAACGACAACTACACAACACAACAGGGCGTGACATTTGGCAATCTATATAATAGCAGCTACATAAATTTTATCTCAGCAGATTACGATTCTCCAATAACTGCAGGCTTTGAATTCCCTCAAAGTGGTGTAAGCTACTTCATAAATGCAGCTCCAAACGCCACGTACAAAGACGCATATTTGTTAATAAACCGCACAGGCCTGTTTGAGGGCACTCCATTTTCTATATGGGGCAGCGTAGCCAACAGTGGTGTTGACGCAGTCATATTTGGTACTCCGAAACCTGGTGAGTCAAGCAATATCCCACCAATCTCATACATGACCCATTCGCAGATACTTGCCCAGATCCAGAGCTTCAATACAACATTTGCCAAAGAGCAATATGCAGCTGCAGATGTCTACATAGCAGAACTCTGCCCATCAATAAACAATTCTGCACAGGTGTGCAGCCTGCCAGCAATTCAAAAGCTAGAGAGTGTGATGGGCTTAAACGCAACAAAGCAGTGAGGAGTTGAGGCTAAATGTGCTAAAAGAGGTGTATTCACCAAGGTACTTGGTGCTTAACCTAACATTAGCCATAGCCTACTTTTTTTTGATCAAGCTGCTTATAGCAATCCAGACAAAAACGCAGTTTTTTTCGGCAATACCCCAATACATGATTGCACTATTAAGCATAAGCTCTTCAATAACCCTAACAGTTGCAATTTATTCAATCATAAAGGCGCAGAAGAACAAGGCAAAGTATACTGCTACAACCGCCAGCATAGCGAGCATAGTAATCGGCAGCCTTGTAGGTGGTTGTGGCTGCCAAGTGAGCATATTGGCATCACTGCTTGGAATTTTCGCTAGCAGCAGCGTTTTTGCAATAAATGTCATAATAGCTGAAAATTCTTACTACATAATAACGATTATAATACTAATAAATATTTTTGTTTATATCTACTATATGAGCAAGCTTTCACGACCTTCATGTGGTGTAGGCAAAGGCGGTGTCAATGAAGCAGAAAAGCGCAAAGAGCGCTAAAAAAGGTTACACTAAGCGTGGAGTTGGCAGGCCAAAGCCAAGAGCAAAAAGCTTGACCCATTTTATAATGGGAAACGGCACCGAATTCATCCAATATGGCGTACTGCCAAGTGAGCCAGCCACATATAGCGAAGTTATGTTAAAGAATATACTGAATAAGAATGACACCACAGAAAACAACAGCCTTTCAGTAATGCTTCACAGTGCATCAAGCCTTACAGAGAGCCTGCGCAGGATCACTTACAAAGAAGGCTTTTCAACAGGTAAGTCGTTGTACAGGATGCTCAATGCAACTAAGCATTATTCAATGTATGAAGAAAGCATTCCAGATCTTGTTTCTTTCCTTGAGTCCGCGGGCCTTGGCACAATGACATACTCAATCTTCGAGTCCAATCCGTCTTTTGCCATTTATGGCGCGCCATCAATATACATAGGTTCAAACATTCACACTTTTGAAGCTGGGATAATATCTGGTTTTATAAGTACAGTGCGCCACCAATACATACCTATTAATGAAACAGAGTGCATAAACAACAATTCAAACGTGTGCAAATTTTCTGCTTCAGAAGAGCCAGAGGCTGGCATCGAAATGGACGAAAACGAAAGCAAAAGAATACTTGGAAATGTTGTAAACAACATAAGCACAAGCACAGAAGGAAGCGTGTCCAGCAGTTTCTTATCCTTGCTATCAAATGTCCTAACGCGGCGTGAATATCTGCCAGAAATGAAAGGGGTATTCAGCTACATAGGGTCCGAACTTGGAGCAAAGATACAAGGAAAAACGAGTAGCGCAAAAATGCTTAATTTTGCAAATGTGCTAAACAGCATTTATGCAAATAAACCAAAAGTAACAAGCATAAAGCCAGTAAGCCTAATCCTTAATTTTGATGGCACAAGATTCAGGAGCGAATTTGTTGATTTATCCCTTTCTTTCTTGAATGGCGCTCTTCCAAGGCTTTCAGGCACACAAGAGATGAAAGCAATAGAAATAAATAAGTATGATATGCATAAAATAAGGATTGCAGAACAGAGGTAATGCGCTATGGCTCTTGAATTCATGGACAAAATATCTAGATTTATCCCTTCAATAAAAAATCCTGAGCGTCCGCTATCGCTTAGAGAAAAATTCAAGTGGACCGCCATAGTGCTCAGCGTTTATTTCCTTCTTTACAACATATATGCAATAGGAGTTAATCCGACAGCTGTAACGCAGCCTTTCCTCCAGCTTATAAGTATAATATTCGCTGCAAGGATCGGCAGCCTTATTACAGTAGGAATAGGCCCTATTGTGCTAGCCAGTATAGTACTCCAGCTCATTTCTGGATCTGGCATACTGAAAATAGACTTCAACGACATGGTTCAAAAAGCAAGGTTTCAAAGCCTCCAAAAACTTTCAGCAATGCTCCTTGCCATAGGTGAAGCAGTAATCTTTGTTTCAACCGGATATGTGCCAATCACATCGCCTTCTGCTTTTGGCATAGTTGCCCTTCAATTGGCTATAGGCGCAATAATCATAATATACCTTGATGAAGCAATGTCAAAATATGGTATTACTTCAGGTATAAACCTATTCATAGCAAGCGGTGTATCCTTTGCAATTGTTGCAGGTACCTTCAGCATATTGACGCCTGAAGCGGCTCAAGCGATTATGAATGGAGGTGCTGCAGCGCTTTCAACCGCTGTACTCGCATTCGGTCCTTTAATATTTGCAATAGTAGTATTTTTGATAAGTATATATGTATACGAAATGAAAGTGGAGTTGCCGCTTTCTTTTGAGCAATTCAGGGGAGTAGGTGGCAGGCTTCCGCTTCCATTCTTATATGTAAGCGTTTTGCCCGTGATACTTGCATCCTCGCTTGAATTGAGCATGACCGTATGGTTTAGGTTCCTTTCAGGTGTGACTGGCAATTTAGCCAATTTAGCACGCTTCTTTGCATATTATACTCCTTCAGCTGCAGGGCCTCAACTCAGCGGTGGCCTTATCTATCTGATATCGCCGTCTTTTCCGCTTCCATATTCAGCAAGCTTTGGCGGCATAGGTGGCTATGGTCCTTATTTCACATATCTTGCCACGCATGTGACAGACCTGTTCCTGCCGTGGGGTGGTATGATCTTGGTGCCAGAATGGGTGCACATGATAATATACACGGTTGTCCTTGTTCTTCTCTGTATAGTGTTCGGTAAGTTCTGGATAGAGCTTACCGGCCAAAGCCCAAAGAATTTGGCAGAGCAGCTTGGTGGCCAAGGTTGGCAGATACCTGGGTTTAGGCGCGATCCAAGAATCGTAGAAAGCCTCCTCAACAAGTACATACCAACGCTCACTGTTTTAGGAAGCATAGTCGTAGGGCTTCTTGCAGCTCTTGCTACTCTTACAGGTGCAATCGGATCAGGAATGGGCATACTGCTTACAGTAGGCATCATATACATGGTATATCAGCAGCTGGAGCAGGAAAGGCTAATGCAGACATATCCGCTGCTTGAGAAAATTTTGAAATAAATAAAAGCAAAGAGAAAAACAAAGATTAAGAAAAACAAAGATTAAAAAAGACAAAAGGTAGGAATCAAAGCTTTCCTACCCTGCGCTTTTGTGCCCTTTTGAGGCGCTTCCTGCGCTTCTTTTTCCATTTCCAGCGCATTCTTCCTTTTTTCTTCCATTTCCTGGGTATGCTTCCCATTGTCAACACCATAAAGATGTAATCTATTTAAGAATGCACATTTATAAAAGTTGTGCTGTCACCATTATTAATAAGGCATAAATAAATATATGGTCAAAGAATAGTGAATAAATAATAGAAGTGACACTTATGCATAAAGGTTTTATTGCATATATAATACTGCTCGTAATAATGATAGTACTCGTGTACATATATACTGGATTCAGATTGCCGAATCTTAGCCAGTCTTCTACCACTTCAACAGTGCCGTCAAATTCTATAGTGAGCACAACTGTTGCCACAACAACAATAAACTATACGCCGATTCTAAACTGCAGTAATTTCAGGCTTGAGGAAATTGCGCCAAACACTACAATAAGCGCCAAGTGCATATGGAAGGGAGGAACATTAGGGATATGGCTTGCAGGTGGCAGCGATGGCGCGACATTCTCAATGAGTGGAATCAACAACATCACATTTTATAAAAATGTTTCTGCACCATCACAGTCCCTCACTTTCTTTACCAATAGCACACTGCCTAGCGGGACCCTAAATATTTCTTTGAGCACAGGCTACAGTGCAAACCCTTCAAACTACTCCATCGTAGTAATAAACACAACAACAGTGCCACCAAGAAAGGCGTATAACAATGTATTTAATGGTGCATTTAGCGATGGTAAATATACTGGATGGAATGTGACTGGAAAGGGTTTTGGCATCCTTCCATTTAACATGTCATACGCGAACCAAAATAACTGCTACCTCGGAAGGCCATGGTCAAATTACAATGGAAATTATTTTGCAACAACATATACCTGCGGTCTTTCCGTGTCTCCAGGAAATATTACTTCATCAACCTTTATAGTAAACGCTTCAAATCCGTTCCTTAATTTTAAGATCATAAGTCCTATCAATAACCAGCTATATGTAGAAATACTAAACGGCAATACCCCTTTAATAACAGCCCATTATAATACCTTTAACATTACAGCTGGAGGCTATTCAATGTCCACATTCCAGAATGCAACAATTCCACTGACTTCATTTGTTGGCGATATAGTAAGAATTAGGGTAGTTGCACAAGTAGTAGGTACGCAGAAGTTTATCGCTGTCGGCGACTTTAGTCTTGCACCAAAGCCAATAATGAATCCTGCCATACTAGTAAATATGTCTATAAACCTAAATCAATCATCGCAGCAATAGCTTTTTCATTCATCTTCTTTCTTTTTTGCTGATTCCATTAGCTTTTTACCTATCTCTAGCCTATTTTCGATCTGCTTGTTTATGTTTGCAATATCTTCTGGCTTTAAAACTTTCTCGAGAACATACTTTGAATACTCAAGCGAGAACATTGACAGGTCCATGAGCAGCGATTGCAGGTTGCTTATCTTAAGCACAACCTCTTTTGAAGGCCTCAAAACCTCAATGCCAGCTGGCGAATACCTCAGAGCTATCCCAACAAGTGGCACAATATTTTCTATGAGCATGGTAACCACTGCATTTGTTATATACACGCCCTTGTTTTCGATCGGCTCGTCTATGCTTCCATAGCAGTATACAACTCCGGTTTCCTTCATCAAATGTTCATTTATCAGCTCGGTCATAAGGGGCTGCAACTTCTCCTTGTCTGTATTCTGCATATCAAAGTAAAGCTTTACAAGTATGCCTCCTTTGCTTACTTTTTCATCGGTCAACTCCTCTAGTTCTGATTTTGACATTCTACCACTTCATAAGTTTTGGTACCTCATCTATTCCTACCAGCACTTCACTGCCTGTAGTAAGGTTCCTGAATTTTACTTTTTCCTGCTTTTCTTCTTCATCTCCAACAATTATCACATAAGGTATTTTTAGGGAATTAGCGTATTTGAGCTGGTTTGAAAGGTTCTTTTCCGAAGTATCAATATCTGTAGGTATACCCATTGAACGCAGCTTGTTTGCAACCTTGATGCCGTACTTGTGGTTGCTATCTTTTACGCATGCTACAAATACATTAGCATATGTAAGCTTCAAAGAATCGGAGAACGAAAGATAATCCAGTAGTCTATCTAATCCTACTGCAAAACCCACAGCAGGCACTTCACGATTGCTGTAAATTTTTATTAAGTTATCATACCTCCCTCCTCCGCAAAGTGTCTCTTTCAATTCTTCGGTCTTGAATTCAAACACCCTGCCCGTATAATAATCAAAGCCTCTCATTGTTGAGTATTCAATCTCAATCCTGCCTTTTGGCCTATATATATCAAGAAGCTCAAGAACACTTCGCATACTATCAGTAAGCTGCTTATTACCTATTAGTCCTTCAGCATATACTAGCTTGTCTTCGTTGCTGCCCTTGTGGGTTATAAAATCGATAAGCGCGTCTATAACTTCGCTGCTGAGTTTGAGGTCTGACAGAATTTTTATAACTTCTTCGCTAGATAGCTTGTCAAGCTTGTCAATGGCGCGCATTACATTAATATGCAGCTCTTCCGCAATTCCAAGCTTTTTAAATACTTCACCTATTATGCGCCTATCGCTCAGCTGCACTTTATAGTTTATGCCCAATTCATCGAACAGTTTGCAACCAAGGGCGATAATTTCAGCATCGGCATTTACCTCACTGCCCCCTATTATATCAGCATCTATCTGGGTAAATTCCCTATAGCGCAAGTGCTGTGGCTCTTCCCTGCGCCAAGCCTTTCCAATGTAATATCTTTTAAACGGTAAAGGCATCTCAGGATGCATGCTTATGAACCTTGCAAGCGATACAGTATTGTCGTATCTCAATCCGAGCTCTTCGTCCTTCAATTCATATATAAGCTTAGTGTCTTCGCCAATTGCATTCTTTGCATACAGGATCCTCAAGAGTTCAAAAGAAGGCGTGTCTATTGTTGTGAAGCCGAAACGCTGGATTACCTTTTCCAATCTCTTGAGCAGCTCGTTCCTAAATATTGCTTCGTTTGGCATCAAGTCCCTGGTGCCTCTCGGAAGCTGCAGATTTACCATACCATCACTAAAATATAAACAAGACAAAGTATAAAAAACGCAAACTTCTATTTGATGTTCTTGTCAATCCACTGCTTGAGGGTATTCTTGGGCACTGCGCCAACGTTGACCGCTTTGAGTGCACCGTCCTTTATAAGCAGCGTAGTTGGTATTGCCATTACATTATATTTTGCAGCTATGCTTGCGTTGTAGTCTGAATTAAGCTTTACGAATTTTACCTTTCCTTCATAGTCTTTTGCAACTTCCTCTATAATAGGTGTAAAATACCTGCACGGACCACACCACTCTGCCCAGACATCGACCACTACCGGAATCTTGGATTTCAGCACTTCTTCTTCAAAGTTTTTTTCTTCTATGTCAATAACACTCATTTATTTCACCAGTATCAATACAAAATAATCAGCAAATTATCTTTTGAATATACCAATATAAATAAATTGCTGTGTTAATATTGTTTTTGTATATATGATGTGTAAACAAGCTGAGCCCTTGGCTATGAAGAAGATCTTGAGTGCTGATTAGATGACAATCATATCAAAAGCATTGGTCAAAAAGCTGGTAAAAGAAAGGTATAGTATACTGTTGAGTGATGATGCGGCAGAAGCCATAGCGGATATGCTTGAAAAGAGGGCAGCCAGCATAGCAAGATATGCAGTAAAGCACGCACAGAAGAAAAAGCGCAGCATAGTCACAGAAGACGATATCGAGGGATACAAGCTTAAATTTGGCGGTTAAGTGGAAGAAAACAAGCGCACTGCAGTTGTTTCCCATTCCTCAAGTGGCAACACAAAAGTGTACAAGCTCGAATTAATACTCAAAGACAAGAAGTCAATGGTACTGTGGGAGCAAAATTCTGGCGTTACCCTAGAAACAAGGCTTAACGGTGAAGGCGCAATAACGCAGCAGAACATGAACAACATGAATGAATCGGAAATTGAAAACGAAATAAGCAAAATAATAAAGAGTAGTAATGTAGATAATATCAAATACGAAGAATACAAGGAAGTGACGCTTGAAAAGAAGTGCCCAAAGTGCGGAATGCGCTCTCTTAGAAGACTTTCAGAATTGCAAAAAGAAAAAGTACCCATAATGCCTATATATGTATGTACAAATTGCAACACACAGAGCTACTATTTAACAGATGAATATTTGGAGTATTTAATATACAATCATAATGAATTGTTTGCAGAAGACGAAAAAAAGGAGCTCGAAGTCGACAAGGAAGCATTCATGGAAGAGCTTAAGGCATACATAATAAGAATATTTGCATCCAAAAAGATAATGTGTATAAAGGATTGAGATAAGAAGGTGAAAAAATGACCATACTCATATCTGACCTGTACGGAAAACAGATAATAACAAATAGCGGCAAAAAGATGGGCCTTGTGGAAGACATAATACTTGATATTGATGCTAAATCTGTGTCAAACCTGCTGCTCACTAAAGTGGACAACCTGATAAGGAGCCAGAACACAGCAGCACTTATTGCAAAGAATAGTGTCAAATTTGACAAGGTAAAGAGTATTTCAGAGACTATTATAATAAGCGGAGAATTGAAAAAAGAATAGCGACGTATTGCTCCTGAAGCAAAGCCATATTGCAGTAAGTGCTCAATGCATTTAGCATCAATCGGTAGATACTTCTTTTGGTATATTTGGCCTTGACTTTAGCAATACCCTATACCCGCAAAACGGGCATCTAACAAACTGCTCTGCATCCTTTATTTTCTTGCCACAATGTGCACATACGTAAGCCATAACATCACCTATTGTTGTTGAGCCATTTTACAAACTCCAAATGGAGCAGCGATTTGCTCGTATCTATAACTCTTATCTTAAGTATCGCCTTGTACTGTTCATCATTAAGCTCCAGTACAGGATCATATTTCTTCATTTCAGTATAATGGACTTCCATCCAATGTATCTTCCCGTTTAGATAGTCTCTCATTATGTCTCTTGTCAAAGGGGGAGAAGTAAATGCAAACAATATGCCGTTGCACCAGTATAACGGCATGTTACCAGAAGGCGTTATGCGCTCCCTGAGCAGGTCGTCAAGTTCAAGCTTGACTACTTCATGCACTACAAGCTCGTTTATTGGTGAATAGCTTATTTTGACTGCCATGATCATGCCTTTTGGGTATTCAAATTATCAATGAATCTTTTGGCAGCATCCCCAGATGCAGTTTTCATTGTATAAGCTCCTCCAGCGTAAACAGCTCCGCAGTGCCTGCATTTCCATATGCCTGTACTTATCCTTTGGACTTCTTTTTTGCCGCAGACTTCGCACATATACAAAGCCTGTTTCTCCTCTTTTACCATTCGGTACCTCTTTCTAAGCGTTGCGCCATATCTTATGCTAGAATTTGCCATTTAATCATCCGTAAAGATATTATTCTTTAAGATAACCTTTTAATTCTTTGTGCTTTTCAAAAGCAATATCCACAAGCTGTTCTATTTCATCAACCCTAATGCTACCGCTCAATCCTTTTTGCATCGCCCTTATGTTAGAATCATCAGTAGCAATAGTAAGCCTTGCGTCAGAAGCATTCTCCTCATTTTTTGTTGCGTCAAGTATGAGCTTGCCGCCTATTTTGCTAAATGTGGTGCTTGTGACTATATTGTCAATCTTAAGCTTTCTTGATGCTTCCTCCCTTATTATTTTACCGTCTTCGAATTTTGGTACTTTTGTGTGCATTAGCGCACTCATAACCGCAAGAGTGCTCGCATCAATAAGGTTCCCATCGTAGTTTAGCACGTATACATCAGCGTAGACATACCAGACCTTGCCTTCTTCTATGAAAAGGTCAGCAGTATTTACACAATTGCCAGCCCTTATGCCTCGGTCTACGACCCTGGCAAGCTCTATTGCTTCTGGACTTGGAGGCCCTACTTCATATTCTGCAGAAGCAAGTGGAAGCAGCTCTGCCGAAACTACAATATTGCCATCATTAGGCGTGTCGCTCATTGGTTCATCAACCTCAAGCTTTACTCCTGCCAACACCCTCGTGCTTCCAAGGTCTACTTGTGATGATCCTTCAGCAGTTTCTATGATATTGTTTGTTATGTTTATATTTCTGAAATCAAGCATCCCCCTGTTACTCTCCCTTTTGCCTTCAGCCAAAAGCTTTTTTATATATTCAGCCTTTATAACATCTATCGCTTCCATTCAAACACCTTGGTTTTCATATTTTTCTGCTGTTTTTGTATACACTTCTCTGAGAGCCTGCATCTGTATGCTGCTTATCTTCTTTCCTGCTTCAATAACCATCGAAATTGCTTTTTTTAGCTCCTCTTTGGTAAGCCCTCCATCCATCTGAAGCAGAAGCACATCACCATTTCTAGGTGAAATCGCCATTGGCATATCACAGTCAGAATAATTGTCCTCTATCTTGTTGAAGTCAACCACTACTGTATCTCCTATCTTGCCCGCAGATACCGCATACACAAGATCTTTCATGCGTATGCCGGCATTGGCTAGGGCCACAGCAGCAGCTGTTACTCCCGCGGCTCTTGTTCCTCCGTCTCCCTGAAGCACTTCTATAAATATATCAATCTCGCTCCCTGGAAACTCATTCAGCATTATTACATTTTCAAATACTTCCTTTGTAACTTTTGAGATCTCTATTGCCCTCCTGTTTGGGCCGCTCCTGCCATGCTCCTCAAGGCTAGAAAATGGTGCCATGGAATACCTGCATTTTACCACCGCTTTGGTAGGGTCAGCAAAATGCTTTGGAAATACTTCCTTTGGACCGTAGACAGCAGCAAGTATCTTGTTATTGCCCCACTCGATGTAAGCAGAGCCATCAGCATTGTCAAGCACAGAAGCTGTTATCTTAATGTTCCTCAATTCGTTAAAATCCCTTCCATCTAACCTTTTTCCATTTACAATCAATTCTGGTTTATTTCCTTTCATAAAACTACCCTGTATTCTTAAAACTTGTTTCTTTTTCTAGCATATCCTTTATTCTATTAGTAAGACCTTCTATATGCGCTTCATTCTCAACTTTAAGTATCGCTTCTATGGCAAGCGCAGTATTCCCGCCTTTTAGCCATATAAGCCCATTCATCCCTATTACAATATTTGTTCCTGTATATTTGCTTATTGTACCTATCATGGTATTATTTTTTCCTATTATCCTAGGAACTTTAGTTGGCTTTACATATATAAGCATGCCATCCTTTAATATCCTGGGCATTTCAACAATGATCGTTTTTTTATTTTCTATTTTTGTAACAGTGGCGCTCACTATTGATCCTTCATTTATAAGCTCATCCCTCTTGTCTGTTATAAGCAGGCATCTGTCAAAATGCTGGATATCAAGCTCGTATATACCATTTTTCTCGCTCTTTATTATCCCAACAATGTTGTCGTTTGTATGCGGTGCATAGGCACCTTCCAACGGTATTACTGTCCTGCTCCTTTCATCATAAAGGCCGACAACGCTTGAATAAGCTTTGCCCTTTTCTATATACACATTTGGAGTTCTTCTCTCTATCCCTACATGTTCGCCTGGAAAAACAATTTGCTTCATAATATCAGTCTATTTTCATCTCAGCCTTGCCCTGAGTTGCACCGTTTATCTTATCAAAAAAGTCATTCTTCATTCCAGCAGGAAATTCTACTATGGCCTGCAGGCTGCCATTTGAAAGCCACTGCTCTGTTTTAAGCCCAAAGTGTTTGAGTATGCCATAACACTTATTGGCAAATTCTGGCGGTATTGTAACCTCTATTTTTACAGTAGTAAACTTTATTGGCATGTACATGTTAAGCTTTTTCACCACATCGTCAATCTGCTCGCTTGCACTTTTAAATGGATCTATGGACACCTTTGCCTCTTTCATCGCGTTTTCTATCCTAAGCGGAGGGTTTGGCGCATTAGTCCTTGGATCTATTGAGTTCTTTGCTATAATGTCTATAACCTGCTTGCGTTTTTCTTCAAGCAGTTTGCTTCTCTGTTCTGTAGTCAAAGGTATATCCGCATTTTTGAGTATATACTCAACAACCTTTGCCAAGTCCGAAGTTCCAAATGCTTTTTTTATCTTGTCTTCACTCTGCCTCTCTCCCTTTCTTGCGTCTTTAAATACCTCTTCGACTTCAATGACGCTTAGCGGATCTGATCTTTTTCCCGTAATGTAGTCATAAGCAAGCTGTGAATCGACAAAAAGCTCAAATTCCTCTCCGTCCTTGCTCAGTTTTACAATTACAGATTTAGACGAAGGCATACTACCACTTAAAATTATAAGAAGGTGCTTATCTTATCCTGCTTCATCATCTCATAGCCTTTGCTCTTATTTATTACTGCAATATCTATGTTCTCAGCACCGATCTTGGCTTCAGTAACCTTTTTCAATATGCTTACACCTAGCTTTATGGCTTCTTCAGGATCCATGCCCTGTTTGTAGCTCTTTATAAGCATCTCTTCAGCAAGCTTCTTGCCAGAGCCTATTGCATCAGCATAATAGCCCAAATATGAAGCTCCTGGTTCCACCTCAAAAAGCTTTGGTGTTCCGTCGATGCCACCTATAAGTAGGGATATAGCAAAAGGTCTTATTCCCCCATATTGGGTAGCCATCTGCATTTCTTCCGAAATCTCCCTTGCTATTGTTTCTACAGCTTCAGTTTCTGAGTATATCATCCTGTGGGTCTGAGTCTTGTTCCTCATCATGCTTATTACATGCAGGCCATCGGAGACAAAACCACTGTAAGTTACACCTATATACGAGTCAACCATGAAAATCTTTTGTATTGTATCAGGCACTGCAAGCGGTTCAGTTATATTTTTATGGGCAATCAATACAACACTGTCATCTGCCACCATCCCTATTGAAGTTGCTCCGCGCCTTACGGCTTCTTTTGCATATTCTACCTGAAACAATCTCCCATCAGGGCTAAACATTACCCCTCTATCGTATGCCTGTACATTTGGATACATTTTTTTCACCTTTGAAACAAAATTTCTGCTTTGCCACATCCGAGTAAGCAAACAAAAAGTCTATAGATATTTAAACATTAATCTTTATAATATTTGGCTTTATTTTGCGCTAACATCCTACCACAATTAAGATCAGAATTTTTGCTATTGCATTGTAATATGTATTGCCATTCATTGCATGCAATATCAAAGCATACCCAAAAGATCAAAAGAGATATTTATGCCTTGGCGCTTCTCTGCTTATTTTCCTCTATACTCAATGTATCGCCATAGAGGGTCAAAAGTGTGATCCCGATTACAAATGTCACGATTGGCACAGCAAACCATGGGTTATTTTCTAAGACTTTTGGTCTTGCAAAATCTAAGGCAAGGAAAGGTGCGCTTAAAGTCATGGAAAGTGCCCCTGCGATTGCATTTACTTCCCTTCTAAGATACTTTGAATGTTCATTATTTTCAGTTGAACTTTGTTTAGTCAAGAACATCAGACCACACTTCTAATTAGTCTTAAATTATATTTAATACTTTTCAAAAAGTGTTCAAAAAGCGCAAGCTTTAAAAATGGTACTTTTTTTCCAGCGCCTTTATGGTGCCAGAAGCGTATACCGTATAAAAAGCACATTCAATACCTTTCATGCTTTTTATTAAGCCTAGAGCAGCAATAACCTTTTCATATCCGTGAAGTCCCACTTTTAAGACGAATGTCTGAGGGTCAAGCACTTTCAATATCCTGGGATTCGCAAGGAAGTACTCTTCTGCTCCAAGGTAGCAGTTCAAGCTATTGTAGAATTCCCTCTCGTCTATGTTGCTCAGCGGTATGGACGACTTGACAAGAATATACCTATGCTTCATTTTCAACTTTACCACTCCTTGTAGTGTTTATAATATTTCCAACAATGCTTATCCCAATTCTTGCTTCTTCCTCGCGTGCGCCAATAAGCTTAGCAAGCGCTATTAACTGCATATATGACTCAAGGTAAACCACGCTATGCGCTAGAGTAATAAATCCCACCTTTACATTCCTTTTCCTTGCGTTATAGAGCAGCCGGCTTGCCAGGAAAAGCTTGTGTGAGAGTGCTATTCCCCTGCTAGACTCAATAGGGCTAAAAGGAATCAGAAGCACGGTGTCGTGCTCTCTCATCGATTCCAGGAGGCTCATGTCAAGATTAAAATCAAGCGCTATTACTGCTTTTGCATCTCTTTTCGTAGCTTTTTCAAGGGACTTGCTGTCCTTTCCTATTGCAATACCCCCCTCACAGTTTGCGTTTTTCTCAGCATCGCAAAGCACAAAGTCTCTGTTTGCCACAGCAATCTTTTCAAATCCAAGCAGCAAGTTTGTCTCTTTCGTCAGATTGCACGAATCAAGCACAATATCATAGAACTTCATATGAACCTTCCTATTGGCCCCCAAAAAGATCCTTGTCTAGTGCATCTTTTATCTTAAGTGGTGGGTAAAGCAGCTTTATTAGCTTGGTGTGGCCGCGGATTCCTTTACCAGATTCAAAAGAAGCGATGAGGCCCTCCATCTCAAGCTCTGATATATACTTCCTGTACCATCGCTCCCCCTTTACTTCCTTATGCATGCCCTCAGCAAGTGCCTTATATCTGCTGTAAACTTCTCCGCTGAATAGGTATGTATCAACTCCGTCAGTCAGCTTCTTGTAAGTTCCCCCGCTTTGGGTAAGCAATGATATGGAATATAGCACCAGTTTTTGGTGTTCTGGAAGCGTTGCAATTAAATCGTAAACAATGTCATTCTCCGCAATCTTCTTAGCCTCTTCGGTATCCTCCATTGTTATCTTGTTCCTGTTATTGCGCTCAGCAATCTCTCCAGCAGAAGTAAGCATCTTGAGCGCTATCCTTGCGTCTCCACCTTCCTTTGCAGATGTTGCAGCAATGAAATGCAGTATATCATCATCAACAACATTGGGCTTTAAGCCTTCCATTGCCCTGTCCTTTACAATAGCGTAAAGCTCATTCGCATAATATTGAGAGAATACGAGCTCATTCTCGTACAGTGTCGATAGGCTTCTAGGATCCAAATCCTCCTTGAATGATACTTTATTTGAAATACCGACAATGGTAACACCCCCTGCCTTTATATCGCTATTTATCCTTGTAAGTGTATAAACAAGGTCATCCAAGTCCCTTACCATGTCGATTTCATCAAGCACAGCAATAAGTATCTTGCTATCCTCCTCTATCCAACTTGTTATCTTTTCATACAGATCTACTGCGCCGTAGCCTCTTTTGGCATAAGTAGGTAAATGGTCATTAACAATCTTGTTAAGAACTCTGTACCTTGTATTATATATCCTGCAATTTATATATGATATAGTGGCTTTTGTATTGGGTATGTTCTTCACTTCATCTATCACATAGCGCGCGCACGAAGTTTTGCCAGTGCCTGTTTTCCCATATATAAAAAGATTCCTGCCTCTTTCGCCTTTCAGTGACGGTGCAAGCGCCCTCTCGATATTGTTTATCTCTTTTTCTCTGAAAATTAGTTTTTTTGGGATATAATGGGGTGACAATACTTCTCTGTTTGCAAATATCATAGACTCTTTCAGTGCATCGTTAAGTGACATCAGTACCCCCATCAAGCATTATATAATTGCACTTTATATATTAAAGTATTTCTTTTATAATCTTTTCTCTGATGAAATCTATTTTGTGCATAAGAAATTCAAAGTGGTAAGTAAATGCAGAAATGCATAATAATAAACGACAGCAAGTTTATACACTTCGCATATAGCGAGCTTCGCAAGATTTTACCTGATAACACAAAATTAAGCATGCTAGAAGAATACGGCATTATCCTGGTAAGCGCAGAATTAGACAAACCCTTATGCGAGTATTTAATGGAAAATTCAATATTCATAAATTTTGCGATGAACGTGCGCATGGAATTTGATGTCGGTAAACCTGCCGACATGATAAGCCATATTCAAAGCCTGCTGGAAAAAGGAAAAAGTTTCAAGATAGAAGTTAAGCGCATAAAGTCCAAAATAGAGTTAAGCGCAAAGACCTTGGAAGTTTTAATGGGTGAAAGCCTGGAAAAGCTGGGTTATATCGCGGACCTTAAAAACCCAGATGTTATTATAGGCATAATAATCGCAGGAAGCAAAGTTTATGCAGGCAGTATCCCAAAGGGTTCAGAGCTTGATCCATTCAGGTTCTCCAACCCTTCAGGGCAGATCAATAGGGCGGAATTCAAGATTGCTGAAGCCTCAAAGTTTTTCGATCTTAGCACAAATGGCGGAAGCGTGCTCGACATAGGTGCAGCTCCTGGTGGTTGGACAAAGTTCATGCTTTCAGAAAACTATAGAGTTGTTGCCATAGATGGAGCAGCAATGGATTACGAAGTGCTCAAAAAATATGCAAGCATAATTGTGGTAGCAAATAAAATCGGCCAGTCGGATCAAATGTCATATTTTCAAATTGGCGAAAAGCTTGACAAAGAATCTTTAAAAAAACTTGCTGAAACTGTTAGAAGCTATAGGCTTGTGCACATAATGCTACCATTTAATAAAGTCAGCGAGGGAATAATAAGTGCTTTGGGTCCGTTCTCGCTTCTTCTTATAGATTCAAACACTGCGCCATCAGAGAGTGCATCATTTGTAAAAAGCCTGTTTCCATACCTAAAATGCAATGCAAAGATAGTAATGACAGTAAAGCTCATAGATTATGATGTCAAGAAGCACATTGATGACGTTGAAAACACATTAAAGGGTTCATGCTCCGTCATAAAATTCAAAAAGCTCCCTCACAACAGAAGGGAGCTTACAATGTTTGCAATTCTAAAATAGCGCATTAGTGCCCTATTACTGCATAATCCGCATTATAACCAAGGGTTGCAATGGTATTTGCCGTTATTCCATTAACCACATAAACATTCTTTCCCAGCACTAAATACAATTGGCCATTCAACTGGTCATAAAGTGGCGTATAAAAGTTTGGAAGCACATCGGTATTCTCAGATATCTCGGCTATTTTGCCGTTTCCTATAGCATAAAGCACGGTGTGGTTTTCATATGCGAATTCTATATATGTGTTATTATTGTATGCATTATAGGCAGTCCCCATCAGCGGCGAAAAATTCTCTAGGCTGTAAAAGTTCAAGATATCTATGCCTTTAATCCTGTATAAGTAGCCAAAAGTTGTGTTTTTTCCAATAATCACACTAACCGTGCCGGTTTTAGGTATGTAAGAAATATTTACTATATTGCTGCCATTAAGGTTTGTTTTATATACTGCTTTTGTGCCGTTCAGAACAAAAAGCGTATTCCCGGAATTTAATGCCCCATACACATAACCGTTTGCTGGGTCGGCAAGCATGGGAAATAATGCAATGTTTAGTGATCCTACTATGGTGGCAAAGTTTATTACTATGACCTTGCTGCTCGGGTAGTTTGTGCTCGCATATACATACCCATTATTGCTGTCATAAACCATTGAGATAGGCGGCCCTTCTACTGGAATTTCGGCAAGCTTTGCCTTATTCTCTATCAATGCAATATTGGCTACATGTGTGCTATTCTGGTATTCCCCAATATAGACCGCATTGCTGGCATTAGAATAAGCAATCGCTCCATTAGGGCATCCATAAAGCGGTACTTCACCAACAAGCTCATTCTTATATACGATAAATACAACGCCCTGCTCTTTGTTTTGGTCAAAATTGCAGCCTGCAAAATATGTATAATTATTTGCGGGATCATATAGAGAGCCAACAATGCTTGTATTAATATCTGATAAGAGTATGCTTCCATTATAGGCGCCGTTTTTAAGTATCTCTATATAAGACGCGTATGCGGGTACATAAGTATATCCTGATGAGCTATACAAAATTCCATGTAGGTATTCTGGCAAATAAGGCAGCGTAAACGTTTTTGTTGATAAATTCAAAATGTTTATTGCAGATACATTTGCGCCAGACATTATGTATAAATATGATCCAGCATGTTGAACTGGCGGTATTGCTATGGTTGTGGTTGATGGTATTGTAGTTACTGTGATAGTTTTAACAGGAGCAATGTGGCTTTTTAATGAATAAAAGACTGCAATTGCAGCAATTACAATTATTATAATTATCAATATGTATTTATTCGCATTTCCCTTTTTCTCAAACTGCAAGTTTACTTCATCAAGCGTTCCGCTTTGAACTGGTGCTTGAATTCCAGTGCCTTTTGTTTTTGGGCTATCCATTTTATCAAATATAAAATACAAGTTAAATATTAATTCTTTTGCAGAATATTCACCAAGGGCAAGAAACTATACTTGCTGATTTCAAAGCAAGGCCTGCAGGCGCTTGCCGATACCGAGTAATATTTATTATTTTCTATCCTAAATATAATAGCTTTGTCTCATTTTCGGGATTAAGCACAAGATACGTGATTTATATGATAACTGGGTTTTCCATACTAAGCGTAGAAGGAAAGATTGATTCAGTAGATGCTCTTGCAAAGCAGAGATTTCCAAAGCTAAACACAACATTCGAGTCACTAAGCGCGGATGGCAGCAAGTTGAAGATAAAATACTCATTTGTTGCAGACTATGCTGAAAGCGATGCGAAAGATGCAAAGAATGTCGGTCAATTAAAGCTTTCTGGAGAAGTAGAAGTGGAAGAGTCAAAGGATGTAATAGCAGACGTGCTTAAAAAATGGAATGAAAAGCACACACTGCCAGTGTCCCTTGCAGAAGAAGTTATAAATGGCTTAAACTTTAGGTGCAGTGCAACAGGCACCCTTGTAGCATACTCTTTGGGTCTGATACCTCCGCTAGTAATAAGCAGCATTAAGATCCAGGATCAGGGCCAGCAGAAGTAAATTATCTTTTCTTTCTTTTCCTTTCACTATTCCAATTATTTTATTTAATTTTTCAGATTATTTTTGTGGGTTATATGGATGCAAAAGGTACGGGCAAAGCAGAAGAAATGGTAGCTATAAAAGGGATCATCTTTGATGTAGATTACATAACGAGGAATGATTCAGCATATATACGGCTTGCCGCAAAAGGCGATGATGGCATTGCATATGAAATATTAGACACAAATTTTATACCTTACTTTTATCTTGTGCCTAGGAATGATGCAAGCGAAAAAGACATAATGGGCATATCAGCAATTGACGGCAGCAAGCAGATAAAGCCTCTCAAAATAGAGAAAGAAAGGAAGCAGCTTTTCGGAAAGTATGTAAATGCATACAAAATATACACTGCATTGCCCTCATCAGTACCAAAGCTCAGCTCAGCAATGCAGCAGCTTGGCGAATGCTATGAAAACGACATTCCCTTTGCAAAGCGCTATGTGATAGACTCAAACATAGAGCCGCTTACGAATTATAACATCACAGCGTTAAAGAAAAATGGGCAGCTTGAACTATATTCAATGGAAAAGCTAAGCGAAGATAGAAGCATACCCCTTAATATCTTGTGCTTTGACATTGAGGTTTATAATCCACTAGTCAAAACGAGACCAGAAAAAGACCCGATATTAATGATAAGCTATTCGTATGATTCAAAAGGTACAAAAGGCAAAGGCATCATAACATACAAAGATATAAAAGAAGAGCACGTAACCGTAGTAAAAGACGAGAAAAGCATGCTTGAAAGGTTCTCTGAGCTCCTTAATGAACTGGATATAGATATTGTTACTGGGTATAACTCGGCCAATTTTGATGTCAAATATATGCTTGAAAGGGCAAAGGCTCTTGGAGTAAGCTTCAGCATGAGCAGATTTGAAGGAGATACCCATATTGAAAGCCATGGCCTGCTTGAAAGGGTGAAAATATCAGGCAGAGTGCATGTTGACATGTACAATGTGGCGAAATTTATTGCAACTGTTGGTGCAACTGAAAAGATATTGAAGTTCAGCGATTTCAAGCTTAAGACTGTATATGAGGCAGTTAGTTCAAAGAAAAAGGTCATGGTAGAAAAGAAGGACATATACAAAATGTGGGATGGCAGTGATGCTGAACTCAGGGAGCTTGCAATATACAATCTAAATGATTCAGAAGCGCTGCATGAAGTATTTAATGCGTTCATACCAATAATGGTGGAGCTTAGCAAGGCAACATACAATGTACTAAGCGATGTATGCGTTTCAACTACAGGCCAGCTTGTCGAATTTTTGCTGATGCGTTATGCCCACAACTTTGGTGAACTTATACCAAATAAACCCACCGAGCTTGAGATGAGGCAGCGTCTTGCAAATCCGATAGAAGGCGCATATGTAAAAATGCCAAACCCAGGGATTTATAGCAACTTGGCAATACTAGACTTCAGGGGTTTGTATCCTTCTATAATAATATCACACAATATCGACCCTTCATCCATAAATCCCGAAGCAAAAGAATACTACGAATCTCCGATAGGCACTAGGTTTGATAAGAACAGAAAAAGCATAATGCCCATAATACTGAAGCAGCTCATTGATCAGAGGGCAGAAGTAAAGAAGCTCTACAAAAAGGATCCAGACAATGTAAACCTTGCAGCAAGATCTCAGGCACTTAAGATCACAGCAAACTCCTTCTATGGCTATCTTGGCTACGCAAGATCGAGATGGTATTCAAGGGATTGCGCAGCAAGCGTCACCGCGTATGGCAGGCAGTACATTAAAACAGCAATGGACGAGGCAGTTGCATCAGGATTTGAAGTCATATATGGAGATACAGACTCACTGGTAATACTGCTAGGTAGCAAGACAAAGGCAGACGTGATAAACTTCTTGAGCAAGTTTAACAAGAGCCTTCCAGAATCGATGGAGCTTGAGCTTGAAGATTTCTATACTAGGGGTGTTTTTGTAGGTAAAAAGACAACAAAGGAACAGTCTGGAGCAAAGAAGAAATACGCGCTAATATCAGAATCAGGCCGCATAAAGATAAAAGGCTTCGAGCTTGTGCGCAGGGACTGGTCAAACATAGCAAGAGATACGCAGAGGAAGGTGCTTGAGACCATACTAAAAGAAGGCAGCATAGACAAGGCAGTTGCAATAGTGAAGGACACAGTGCAGAGGCTCAATGAAGGCAAGGTCCCGATAAGTGATCTTGCCATAAGTACGCAGTTACGTAAGGGCATCGATGCATATGATGCCAAATCCCCTGAACTGGCTGCAGCACAGAAAGCGATACGCGAAGGGCTAAAGACAAGAGAAGAGGTTGAGCATGCTGTTATAAGCTACGTAATAACTAAGCACGGTTCATCAATATCTGAGAAGGCAGAGCTTGCTGAGTTTGCCAAAGATTATGATCCAAGCTATTATATAAATCATCAGATAATACCAGCAACAATGCGCATACTTAAAGAGTTGAATCTTAATGAAGAGGAGCTTGTCGGATCAGGCAAGCAAAAAAAGTTGTGATAATATGGACCTAGATATAGAAAAGCTGAAAAGCATTGGAAACACTTCAGTGGAAGCATTGAAAATAGCAGCCAAAATGGTAAAGCCTGGAGTCAAGCTCATAGATGTAGCAAATGCTGCAGAAAGCTATGTGGCAGAAAAAGGCATGGGTTTTGCATTTCCTATTAACATATCGATAAACGAGCAGGCAGCCCATTATACTCCGTCATTAAATGATGACCTGATGTTTAGTGAAAATGACATAGTAAAGCTAGATTTTGGTGCAGAAAAGGATGGCTATCTTGGTGATGTTGCACTTTCGGTGAGCACAGCTAGCGATGGCAGGTATGCAGATCTTCTGAATGCCACAAAAGAAGCGCTTGATGAAGCGATAAGCATAGTCAAAGCAGGCGCGCATGTAAATGAAATCGGAAAAGCCATAAATGCAAAAATAGAGGCAAGGGGCTTCCAGCCTATAAAAAATCTCGGCGGCCACGGTATTGAATTGCATAATCTCCACTCTGGTATTTTCATCCCAAACTATGACAACAGCGATGATACCATACTGGAGGAAGGCCAGCTCATTGCAATAGAGCCTTTCGCGACGCTAAAGAAGGGGAAAGGTATTGTAACCGAGGGTGAACGTGAGGAAATATTCCAATTTGAGCAGCGGGTTTCTGTAAGGTCTGCAAATGCTAGGTTGCTTCAGAATGAGATAGAGAGCAAATATTCCAAGGAGCCTTTTGCGGCAAGGTGGCTTGGAAATGTACTGAACGACAAGTTTGCTCTTTATGCTGCATTAAGAGAGCTCATGCGGGCAGGGGCAATCAGCTCTTACCCTGTTTTGATAGAAAGCTCAGGTGCAATAGTATCTCAGCATGAAGCAGAACTAGTTGTTGGCAAGGACAGCTGTGATGTTGTCGCAATAGTATAAAATTTATCCAGCATATTGCAATGATAGCACTATTACA
>JBMFTN010000005.1:0-32359 GCA_049966995.1 Candidatus Micrarchaeia archaeon | reverse complement strand
GGGAAATATCAAAAAGGTGTTCAAATGAGATAGATACAAAAGTCAACTTCCTAATAAATTTAGGTTGTTAAATAGGTTATTTTTTGGCGGCGTTCATGAAATAAACACAATCCAGAGCTTAATCGAAGAATTGAAAGACAGGCGAATAATCCTGATAGAAGATAAGGGATACTACAAGCACTGCTGAGGATAATGAAAAGGAGGTATTGAAATTGTCAAAAAGGAGCTCTCTAATATAAATTAAGACAAGGGAATGCAGCAATAACAAAACTTTAAAATACTTTAGTAATAATCTTTTTATTGGTTTTAATATATAGGTATTAGTATAAGGACATAACAATGGTCTTTTTGTGCAAAAAAATGCTGAAACAACGCGCGGATATAGAGAAGATTACAAAAACAGTAAGTATTACTTAGTCAGCAAATTCTACGAGACACTGTGGATTGATCAGTGTGCAAAAGAGAAACTGGCTGAATGCAGCAGGGACTCATTTGAACTTGAAGGTTATTTTGATATGCACCTAGGGGAATTTATGGGCAAACTTAGGGAATTTGAGGATAATCTTGAAGTATTAGGTGTCATAACCAAAAAAGAAAGAGGCGCAATAGAGATAAGACAGTCAGAGCTCTATGATGATTATAAAGCACAAGGAGATTGGGATTCATACTTTGAAAAAATATTAGATATTAAGCCCATAAACTCAATTTTTCCAGAAGCCGCTATGCTACGCTATGATGTCAACTGGTATGAGGTGCCTACTATACATACAATACTAAATACCCTTCATCAAAAATTATTGGCTTCAGATTATTTATTTGAAAGAATAGGAGAGAAGGTGAATGATAACATAGTAATACTTGGTGCAAAAGATAATTATGTTGATTCTGTAGTTGAACTTTTCAAATATAAAAAATTTTCCAAAAAGGTTATAATAGTAAATGAGGGAGAAGGCAATATTGTAATGAATATAAAGGACTTTGGAAAGAGCGGCCATGCAGGAATGATTAGTATAGATTCGAGAAATAGATATTTTGAGTATAGCTTAATGCTAAAGTCTTACAGCGAGGGTCAACACTTTTCCTCTGCTATAAAAGACATAGGCTTAACGGCGCATATGCAGAACTTTGGTAATTACATTATAATAAATGGTTCTGGTAGCTTGAAATTGGAGAATTTCTCAGTATTTCTTGATTTGCTGTAATTAATATTTACTCACTAATACTGCATCTTCAATTGTGTAAAAGCCGACAAAACCGTCCCACTTTTTTTGTGCCTTCTCTATTTTTATGCGTTTCTTGAAAAGAGGGGCATCCAAAACAAATGACTCTGCCTCTCCACCTTCAAACAGCATATTGACTCCATATTTCTGGTTTAGAAGCTTTAGCTTCTCTATCATGCTATTATCTATTCTTGCACCAAGATATGTATCATCAAGGCCTTCAGCAGCTACTTTTGTTATTATTGCATAATAATCCCTGCTTATCTCTTCAAGTTCTTCTGCAGGATTTATGTGCCAAAGGGGAGCAATATGCTTTATGCCATGGTCACTGCAAAGCTTATCTATCCTGCTTTTCTGGTATTCGCTAGAAGTTGCTCCGGTAACAAGCTCTGTTACGTTGTTTTCTACTAATGCTTTCTCCAAATCTGCGAGCTCCAGCTCTTTTTCTCCTTTCGTTTTGAAGATCTTGTGCTCTATGCCCATTGCCTCCGCCTGAAGCTTCGTGAAATTGATATTAGGCTTGTGGAACATATAGCTGTCCTCATTCTCAGATAGCATTGTTATCAAGAAATCTACATTGCCATCTTTGCTTGCCTTGTGCAGTGCAAGCGTGGAATCTTTGCCTCCGCTAAATAGACATGCCCTCATTATCTCACCTTTATTGTGCTCGATGGGCAAATGCGATTAAGAACGCATCTCTCGCAATGTTTTGCCCTTGCGGTACAGGTATCTCTGCCAAGAGCTATAAACAAGTGCGTGAGATTTCCCCACTCCGATTTGGGCGTTATTTTAATTAGAGTTTGTTCTATCTTGCCGGGATTATTTGTATCTACAAGGCCAAGCCTATTTGCAACTGTTATGCAATGTGTATCTATTGCTATACCTTCATTTATGTCGTATGCATTTGAAAGCACTACATTTGCCGTTTTTCTGCCAACGCCAGGAAGGGATGCTAGCTCACTGATTGTCTTTGGCACTTTTGAGTTGTAGTAATGCACCAGCATTTTTGCTGAATTTACTATGTTTCTGCTTTTTGACTTATAAAGGCCTATCCTGCGCGTAAACTTATATAACTGTGCAGGCTTAATTTTTGCGAAATCCTCTGGCTTTTTGTATATTTTAAAAATACTTTTTGTAACTTCATTTACTGTAGAGTCCATAGCTTGCGCAGAGAGTATTGTTGCAACAAGAAGTTGCCATTCGGTAGCATAGTTAAGCTTAGTTTTCATCTCGTTTGAATACTTTTTTTTCAACATCCTTATTATCAAATTAATATACTGCTTTTTTCTTTTTGGATACATTTGAATCATAGTTTTTTCTCAAAACATGTATAAATGTTTTTAGTTGAATTGTAAATATGGCAATTCAAAAAGTGAAGTTGCTTGATTCACATGATGCACAGGAGGTTATAAACAAACTTGAAAGTATTTATAAACAGGCAAAATATTTTCTGCGTTTTGACAATAATGTAAATTTGCTTGTTGGAGCGATTATTGAGGCACGAACAAAAGATGAGGTTGTCATAAAGATAACTTCAGAGCTATTCAAAAATTACCATACTGCTAAAGACTATGCGCTTGCTAAACCAGATGAGATTCTTAAGTATATAAGGCAGGCAACATTTGCAGGGAATAAAGCTAAAAGTATAATAGAAGCCTGCAAGATTATAGAAGAAAAATATGGAGGCAAAGTGCCTTCAAAGATGGAAGAGCTTACTGCACTTCCTGGAATAGGGCGTAAGACTGCAAACACTATATTGATAAATGGTTTTGGCATTGTAGAGGGCATGCCTATAGATACGTGGGCCATGCGTGTTTCCTACAGGCTCGGCCTTACAGATAAAAAGACTCCTGATGGTGTAGAAGAAGACTTAAAGGCAATTGTACCTAAAAAATTTTGGGCTAATTTTTCTTATGTGCTAAAAGCTCATGGCAAAGAGGTATGTAACATAATTCCACAATGCACCAAGTGCCCGCTTAGCAACGTGTGCCCAAAGAATGGAGTTTAAGGGATTTTATGAAAGTTATTGCAGATTTGCATACACATTCCCGTTTTTCGAGAGCATGCAGCAAGGATATCACTATTAAAGCGATGGAAGAAACTGCAATACAAAAAGGTATCTCACTTCTTGCTACAGGAGATTTCGTTAACGCACCGTGGCTTTCGGAGCTCAAGCTCAATCTTGAAGAAGAGGGGGATACCTGCCTTTATAAAGTAAGAGGGAGCAGTTCCCCTGTAAGATTTATGGTTGGCGGAGAAGTATCTACAGTATATGAGCATGCTGGAAAGATAAGAAAAGTACATCATTGTGTTTTTGTTAAGAGTATTACAGAAGCGGAGCAGGTACGAGATCTGCTAAATGGGAAGGGCATACTCGATTCAGATGGAAGGCCGACTCTTAAGATTAGCTCTGCTGAGCTTGTAGATTACGCGCTTCAGGTAGATAAAGACGCTTTTGTTTTTCCAGCACATGCTTGGACACCATACTTTGGCGTTCTTGGTTCAATATCTGGGTTTGATTCCCTTAAAGAAGCATATGAGGACAAGGAAAAAAATATATATGCTTTGGAAACTGGGCTAAGCAGCGATCCAGAGATGAACTGGAGACTTTCTAGCCTCGATAAGTATACGCTTATATCAAACAGCGACATGCATTCACTGCCCAAAATGGGACGTGAAGCCAATGTTTTCGAGATTGACAAGCTGACCTACAACGAGATACTTGACATAATTAAGAAGAAAGACAGAAAACGCTTTAAGTACACAATAGAGTACTTTCCAGAAGAGGGAAAGTATCATTACGATGGGCATAGGCAATGCAACTATTCTTCAAATCCAGAGACACAGAAAAATGATATATGCCCAGTATGTGGCAAAAAACTGGTAATAGGCGTGCTTCATAGGGTAGAGGACCTTGCTGACAGGCCAGCAAATTTTGTCCCTGAAGATGCAATACCATTCAAAAAAACGGTTCCATTAACAGAGATAATAGCATATACAATGAAAAAGAATAGCTATTCTATGGCTGTTAAGAAAATTTATGATGAAATGATAAGCAAGCTTGGCAACGAGTTTCATATATTGCTTGAATCGAGCATAGATGAGATTGAAAATGCTTCTACCGAAGAAATTGGCGAAGCCATAAGCAATATAAGAGCTGGAAAAGTTGGTATAGATCCCGGATATGACGGAGTATTTGGCAGAATAGACCTGCTAAATAGAAGCACACCAAGGCGTTTTGTAAACAGGCAAAAGCACCTCTTCCAATAATTGTGCTAAAAAATAGGAATAGGCTAAATTATAGGGTCAGGTGCTATGCTTGAATTTGAATATTAACATGCCTATGTTGTTGATTATTTTCTTGTAGTATTTTAATGTGATAAGCAGTGTAAAAATTATAATGGCAACAACCACTTCTATTAATACAAGATAGTCACTTATTATTAAAAGAGACCCAATGGTTTTGATTTGTACACGAACAACAAGGAACGTTGCCAGTGCAACAAGCGCATCAAACCCTACAGATAGATACGCAAGTTTCTCCAGCATTCTCTCTATTTTCTTTATCTTTGTAAGCTCGCTATAGTACAACATTCCCACCGTAGGTCATTTACTGGTCTTTTTTAAATTGGCTAAAAAGCTTTTTAAATTTATTTTGTGTAACTGAATACGGGAAGTTTTGATTCTTGCCAATTATGCGTGTCATGGGAAAATTAGTAAGAATTATATATCTAATGCATAAATAGTTATAAGTTAAATTTGATAAGTTAGCACCTATATTTATTGCTTAAATACGATAAGGCGGGTTTTTATGAAAAAAGAGTTAATTAACAAAGTAATTGCAGTAATAAGAGTCAGAGGTAGAGTTAACGTAAGAAATGACATTAACGAAACACTTGACAGATTGCGAATTCCGTATGTAAATAATTGCACGGTGCTTAAATTGACACCATCTTATGCTGGGATGATACAAAAATGCAACAACTATATAGCTTTTGGAGAGATAGATGCTGATACGCTCAAAGCCATTATGAAATCAAAAGGGATTGAATATGGTGATGAAAACCAACCTGTAGATGCAATGCTGGGCAAAATAAAAGAGCACGTGCCATTAAAACTCCACCCGCCAAAGAGAGGGTATAAAAGCATAAAGCGAGGCTTCAACCAGAAAGGGGCGCTGGGATATATGGGAGCTTCGATAAATGATCTACTAAAACGCATGGTGTAAAAATGGTAGTTAGAAAAGAGAAGAGAAACAGAAAATATTTCGGTTCTAGAAGATGGGGCGTGGGCAATATCAAAAATGCGAGAGGCGCGGGTGACCGGGGAGGAGTTGGTAATGCTGGTTCTAGGAAACACAATTTTACACACATGACTGCAAAAGAGCCATGGCTTAAGAAGAGCAAGGGCTTCGCGCCTTGGAGGCAAAAAAAACTTGCTGAGATGAACTTAAATGATATTAGCAGGCTTGCAAGGGAAAAAGGTGGAGACAAGCCAGAAATAGAGTTAAAGGGGTATAAAGTATTAAGCAATGGAATAATTGACATACCTGCAATTGTAAAGGCTTCTGGTTTCTCAAAAAATGCTGCTGAAAAAATCAAAAAAGCAGGAGGAGAAGCAGTATTGTTATAGGCTCTTTATTGAACTACAAGGTATAAACAATGGAAAATCTTAATATTGCATTTTACAGTGATACATATTTGCCTGCTGTTGATGGGGTTGTCACTTCAATAATTAATACAAGGAAAGAGCTAGAGAAAAGGGGGCATAATGTATATCTTTTTGTAAGTGGAAATAAGCATACTAGAAAAGCAGTAAAGAAAGACGGCCATATTTTTGTTGCACCTAGCACCAAATTTAGCAGTTATCCACAATATAACATTGCGATATTTCCATTCATAAACTATTTCAAATTCAGGCGCCTTGATATAGATATAATGCATGCACATACCCCATTTACAATGGGCATGTATGCATTGCTTTTGAGCAGAATGAATAAGATTCCTATCGTAGGATCATTCCATACCCTTTTTACATCTAAAGAGGTTATAGATGAATACATGCCAAAAGCTGCGCTTTTGAGGAAGTATACACACAGATACTCTTGGATGTATGCAAGATATTTCTACAATAAGTGCAATAGAACTATTGCGCCTACACAGACAATAATGGATCTCCTTAAAAGGGAGCACATATTTAATAGCATTGTAATACCAAACGGCATTGACTTAAAAAGGTTCAACAAGAATGTCGATGGAAGCAAAGTTAGGGAGAAAATTGCTAAAGGCAATAAAAAAGTTGTACTTTATATAGGAAGGTTAAGCAAGGAAAAGCACCTTGAGGTACTAATAAAGGCCATAAAGCGTTTAGATGATGACTACGTGCTTGCAATAGGTGGCACTGGTCCTTCTATGCCTTATTATATTGATCTTGTAAGAAAACTAAACCTAAGCAAAAAAGTCAAATTTATGGGTTTTGTTCCTGAAGATCTGCTACCGAATTATTATGCTGCTGCAGATGTCGTCTGCTTGCCATCAACTTTTGAAACACAGGGCATTGTAACATTGGAAGCCATGGCTACTGGCACTCCGGTAGTAGGAGCAAACAAGCTCGCTTTAGAAGAGATAATAAGGAATGGCAAAAATGGAGAAAAATTCAAGCCAGGAAGTTTTACTGATTGCGCAAGAAAAATAGAAAAGGTTATAAATAACATAGGTACATATAAAGAAACAGTAAGCACTGCCAAGGAATACTCGATTGAGAAAGTTGTAGACAAGCTTATTGATTTATATAAAACAACCATTAATAATAAATGAGGGCGATTCCCTGGATAATTTAGAAGAACAGAAAACAGAAAATAATACAGAGAAAACAAATAGCACTATAGGATTGGAGGAGAAAAAAATTGCTACGGATAGCACAGAGCAGTTAAAGCACGAGCAGAAGCATTCGCTTAACGATATAATAAAGGAGTCACACAATCATGAAGCAGAAATGATCAAAGCAGATATTGACAAACTTAAGAAAGAGCGCAGCGAAATAATTTTTAGGATAAAAGACCTTAGAAGAAGGATAAGCTATAAGGAAGCAGAACTTGCTGCAACATCAAAACTTCTTGAAATGAAAAAAACTGGAGAGAAGTATGATGTCAAGAGGATAGGCTACCTGAAGCACCAAAAGCGCAGGCTCGAATTCAAGATTTCAACTGAAGCATCATCACTTGCTGATGAAAAAGATCTTATAAGGAAGATAAATGCGATAGATGCTGAATTGAATGAAGCTTTTTCTGTTGTAAGGTTTGAGAGGAAAATAGAATTAATGAAAAAAGATATAGAAAACTATAGAGAACAGCTTTCTAAGCACAATGCAGAAATTGCTGAAAAAGATGCAAAGATAGACGGACTGTATGTAGAGCTTAGAAAGATCCTCAAATTAGGTAGATGGCAGAACAAACATAAAGTAGAAAAACCAATACGCAAAGAAAAACCAATACAAGAAATAAATTTGGAGGATATAGCAGTAATAAAAAGGAAGCAAAGCAAGTAAGTATGCATACAATGCAAATTTGCATATGCATGCTTGCGAATATATTATAAAAAAAGGTGTTAGATTGAAAATCTCTTTCTATGGTGGCGCCGGCGAAGTAGGCCGTAGCTGCATAATGATAAGTACAGAAAATACAAAAATACTCCTAGATGCAGGAGTAAAACTCGGAGAAAAAGAAGAGTACCCGATTATAGAAGACAGAATGCTAAGTGAAGTAGATGGAATATTTATTACTCACGCCCATTTAGACCATTGCGGTTATCTGCCACATATATATACAGCCGGCTATAAAGGCCTTGTATATGCAACAAAACCTACTGCAGAACTTATTAATGTCCTGATTAGCGATTATATGCACATATCAAACCCGCAAAATGTGACAAAAGAAGGGCTTGAAAAATTACATAAAAGCTACAAGATTGTGGACTATGAAAAAAAGATGAAGTTTAGGGATCTTGAGATAGAATTTATTCCTGCAGGGCATATTGTAGGAAGCGCAATGATAAGAGTAAGCGACGGCAAAAAAGCTATTCTATACACTGGTGATGTGCACCTTGCACGCACTAGATTGCTTGAAGGTGCAAAGGTGAAGGGCCTTAGCTCAGATGTTTTAATAACAGAAAGCACATATGCAAGTAAAACCGACATATTTGAAAGCGAATCCAAGATTGCAAGGACGATGCTAAACAGTATAAACGAGACAATAGACATGGGTGGTAAGGTAATAATACCCTCATTTGCGGTTGGCAGAGCACAAGAAGTATTGCTTTTCCTTGATGACTACATAAATTCTGGTGTAATGAGAAAGGTGCCAGTCTATGTTGACGGAATGATAAACAAATCAATGAGGATATACAGGCATAATGTTATATATTGCAGGGAAGAGCTGCAAAAGAAAATACTGATGAGCGATTACGATCCATTCAAAAGCAGCAATTTTGTACCTGTTGAAAAAAAGAATATGCGCAATAAGATCGTAAGTGAGGACCAAAGCAGTATAATAGTAACTACAAGTGGAATGCTTACTGGAGGGCCGGTAATGTACTATCTTTCAAAGCTTGCGCAAAAGTCTTCCAACAAAATGATACTTGTTGGGTATCAGGCAGAAGATACTCTTGGGAGGAAATTGCTTGATGGCGCCCGTACAATAAAAATAAATGATAAAGAGATAAGAGTGGAAATGGCTGTAGAGAATTACCATCTTTCTGCACATGCAGACAGGAGGCAACTTGACACACTCGTATCAAGCATTTCTAATTTGCATGATATATTTATAGTACATGGGGACATAAGCAAATCGGAGGAATTTAGAGAGGACCTATCAGGAAGCTATCATGCTGTTACTCCAAAATTAGGAGAAAGTTATGAGGTATGATGCAAAAATGACTTATACGGAAAATATGAGAGGCAAGCTTCTAAAGATTTTGGATAGAGCCAATGTAGATAAAGTATTGATAATAAATACAGGTATTATAGACAGCAACTTTCTCTATGTGACTGGCTTTACAAGCGGTGTTTTTGAGGATACTGCACTTGTAATAGAAAGAAGCGGTGAAACACTCATCACTTCTGCACTTGAATATGAAACTGCAATTGAACAGAAACCAAATTGGATGAAGGTGCTGAAAGTCAACAATGGCAAGGAATTTGAGAGCGCATTACAGAAAAGTGTAAATGGTAAAAGGATTGGAATAAATGGAGCGTTCTTACCGTATAAATATGTGAGGTTCATAAAGAGGCTTGGAGCAAGCACAATAATAGATATTAGTGAAGAATTTGCCAAGACAAGACTTGTAAAAGACATCGATGAATTGTCAAAAATTAAGGCTGCAAACCGCATAGTAAAGAAGGCTTTCAAAGAGATCCCAAGATATTTTCACAAGGGTGTAACAGAAAAAGAAATCGCTGCGCGCTTTGACTATTTAATGATGAAAAATGGTGCAAGCGGTCCATCGTTCCAAACAATTGTGTCTTTTGATAAGAACTCGGCTCTACCACACCATATGCCAGATGACACAAAGCTCGAACCAAACAGCATTGTGCTTATAGATGCAGGCGCAAAGTACGAAAACTACTGCTCGGATGTAACGCGCACCTTTATATTTAAGCCAAATAAAAAAACAAGTAAGTATAGGAGGATTATTGACATATATGAAACAGTTAAAAATGCGCAAACTCTCGCTCTGAAGTCTGTAAAGCCAGATGTAGAAGCAAGTGTACCACATATTAATGCTGAAAGCTATATCAACACAGCCAAAGGCGGAATATACAAAGGCACATTTATTCATAGCTTAGGGCACTCAATAGGTATTGATGTACATGATGGAATGGGACTTAGCAGAGGGGCAAACTTCAAGCTTAAACCCGGAATGGTTTTCAGCGATGAACCAGGTATATATATAGAAGGTTTTGGTGGCGTAAGAATAGAAGATGACGTGGTAGTTACTGAAAATGGGGCTGTAGTGCTCTAATATTTTGCCCAATACTCTTCAAAGTGGTCTTTAAGTTCCTTTATCTTATGCTTGTCAGTTATTATTTCAATGTGTTCCACGTTTCTATGTGTCCCGTTATATGTTAGGTTTGCACTGCCAAGTATGGCGAGATCTTTTCCGATATAGAGCTTCTCGTGTATAAATGGATTTTTTACTATCTTTACATTTATGTTTGTTTTGAAGCCCGTGATTGCATTTTTAATTAAATTGGCAAAAAGCAGTGCTGCAATTATAAAAGCAGCAGTATACGCCACTTTTAAATTTAGTAATAGGAGCACTATTCCAAATACAATGAAATAAGTAATTGCTTTTAAATGCCCAAGAAGGCTATGGGTTGAGAGGTGGCATAATAGTGAATTTTTTGACATTGAACTTTCAGAGGTTATTATTCTGACATTTTTCTTCTTGTGAAGAAGCAGGCGCACATAGTAATTACTTATGTAAGGAGATATGACAAGCAGTTCTTTGTCTCTGCTGTTTATGAGCTTGTCTATATACTTGAAAGATTGGCTGCCGCTATATTGCTCGTCTTTGCTAAAGGCCATAATCAGATTTGGCAATCAAGCTATAAAAATAGATTGTGCTACGCTTTTTCCAAAGCGATAGTTACTTTTTCGCCAAGTATGTCCCAGCTTTTTTCGTGTATGCCATCTGGGATATTGCCTTTATAATTGATGCTAGACAGGCCGGCAATCTTCTTTATTTCTTCTTCATGCTCTGATAGCACAGATACAAATTTTTCAGGCATTATAGAATACAGCCTTACGCTATTCATTTTTTTCAACTGCATTTCTTTGCGCATTATCTGAATGCGCCTTACGAATTCCCTGACAAGAAGCTCGTTGCGCAGTTCTTCCGTGAGCTCTGTGTCTATGCTTATACCTATAATGCTTCCCTTGAAGGATATTGTACCTTCATTTTCCTGCGCAGGGCTTTCTATTATCACAACATGCTCTGGCAGTATATTAAAAACACCCTTGCTAGTATGGAGAGGGTAGAATCCACTCTTGGCAATCTCGTTGCTTACTGAATCTGCATCTTGCTTTTGCAGCTCATCTGCAACAATTTGAGCATCACCCTTAAACGCAGGACCTATTTTCGCAAATACAGGTTTTATTGCCCTCTTTGTTGTATCTCTTTTTTCAAGCTTTACATCTTTTGCATTTGCATACATTTTAATCAAAGGCACTAATTCTGCCATTTCTTCCAAGATTTGGTAGCTGCTCGATTTTATGGTAACGCTATTTATTGGCCATCTAAGCTTAGCCTTTTTCTGCTCTCTTAGAGATAGTATTGCATTTGCAATGTCCTTGAACAGCTCAAACTTTTCTTCCAAATCTGCATTTATGGAGTGCTTTTTGGGCTTTGGCCAGTCATTCATAAATATACTATTTCCATCAGCGTATATGTCTTGGTAAATGCTCTCTGAACTAAATGGTATTACGATAGAACTGAGTATCAAAGATTGCTTGAATATGTAGTTTAAGATAAGAGAAACTCTGCGCAGATCGCGCTTGCTGTATTCAGCACGCTGCTTTGCAAATTTTAAGTAAAACCTGCTGAGATCTACAAGCAGAAAATCTCTTATTTCTTTTACTGCGTTGTCTAGCATATATGAGTCCAGCCAATTTGTCATGTTTGCAATAACACTGTTTAGCTTTGAAATAATCCAACGCTCTTCTAACTCAAGCTTGCCAGGCAGCCTTATCTCTGCCTTTGTGTTGATTTTTGAAAGCTGTGCAAGTTCTTTTGCAAGCTCTGCTATATTGTATATAGTTATAATATTGCTGTTTGCCTCTTCAAGTTCGTGCTTCTTCAGCCTAAGCTCCTGCCACCTTGGTTTGCTCAAACTCCAGAGCCTGAAGCCGTCAGCACTTGAAATATCAAGAATTTCGCTAGCATTTATTGCATTTCCAAGATGCCTGTGCATCTCCTGGCCAAGCTCGTCCTTCACCATGCCTCCAAAATTCACGTTTAGATATGGGGTCTTGCCATATACTGCAACGCTTGTTCTGAGAAGCGTTGCAAACCATCCGCGTATTTGATCTCCACTCTCTGAAATCCAGTCTGCGGGGAAAAGCTTTTCGAACTCTTCACTTGAAAGGCTTGCTGTGTGAGCCACTCCGGAATCATACCACACATCAAATATATCACTGATTCTGTGCATTGTCCCGCCGCACTTCTGACATTTGATTGCTATGCTGTCAACATACGGCCTGTGCATGTCCTCAAGTTCTTTTCCTGAAAGCTCTGCAAGCTCTTTTGAAGAACCCACCACATAAAGGGCATTGCACGCATCGCACTTCCATATTGGTATCGGTATGCCCCAGTATCTCTGCCTTGATATAGTCCAGTCTGGAGAGCTTTTTATTGCCTCCATAAACCATTCAGAAGCAATGCTTGGATACCATTTAACCTTGCTGTTTTCCTTGAGCATTTTACCCTTTAGCTTCTCAACATTAATATACCACTGCCTTGTTGCCCTATAGATAAGCTTACTTCCACAGCGCCAACAGTGGGGGTAGCTATGGCTTATAGAACCTTTGAACAACAGCACACTCTTATCGTGAAGATACTTTAACAGGGCCTCATTTGCGCTTTTTGGCACGTCAAGATTTGCAAATATGCCAGCCTCTTCGGTGTATCTAGCCTGCTCATCAACAGGTGATAGGATAGGAAGCTTTTCCGCTTTGCCAAGCTTAAAGTCTTCAGGACCATGACCCGGGGCTACATGCAGCAAACCAGTCCCTTCGTTTCCCAAAACAAAGGTTTCGCTCTCTATGATTTTGTGATATCTTGCAATTTTGTTTTGCACAGGCACATCTTTACCAAAAAAGTGCTCATATTCTGTGCCAGCAAGCTCGCTTCCGTAAAATTCGCTAAGCACGGCAACGTTCAAGCCTGTCGATGCGGAGAATTCATCAAGCCTGTCCTTTGCAACTATATAATTCTCTCCTCCGGAGGATACTAGCACATATACGAGCTTTGGGTTTACGGCTATTGCAACGTTTGAAACTAGGGTCCATGGTGTTGTGGTCCACACAACAAAATATGTGTTTTCAGGCACGTTTACATTTGATGTTTCTGCTTTCACCTTGAACTTGATAAATATAGAAGGATCGCTTTCTGTGCCATATTCAATCTCAGGACCTTGGGCCAGCACAGTTTCGCAGTGGGGGCAGTATGCCAATGGCTGACTACCTTCATATACGAGTTTTTTCTCAAATATCTTTTTGAACAACCACCAGCCTTTGTCAATATAATCTTTTTTGTATGGTATGTAAGTGGTGCTATAGTCAAGAGATGAACCGTATCTCTCAAAAATTTTGATATCTGCCTTGACTTCTTCATCAACATAGCTTTTGCATTTTTCTATAAAATTGTCAACACCTATCCTTTCTGCTATGTCTTTCTTAGAGGTGACATTGAGAAGCTTTTCAACTTTTACTTCTGTTGGTAAGCCGTGGACATCGAAGCCGGCCCTGTCATGAACATTAAATCCCTTGTATCTCTTGTACCTAAGAAGCAAATCCTTTGTCACTATGACCCAAGCATGATGAAAGCCTGGAACGCCTGTGACGTACGGAGGCCCTTCTAAAAAATAGAATTTTTTACCGTCCTTGTTCTTCTCTTTAATCTTTTGATTGACGTTATTTTCAAGCCAAAACTTTAGTATTTCCTCTTCTTTTCTATTCAGCTCCATAAGTGCACCTTATACTGCATATTTATGCAGTTTCGGCCTGAACGGATATCTGAGCAGTATTGTTCTTGAAGGCGCTTCTTTTCTTGATATCTGTCCAGCAATCTTTGCATATGACAAGGCGCAATGTCTTGTGATACCTTCTGCTACTCTTTATGCAGCTATAGCATACTTTCCTATTGCAATAATTGCATGTCTCATAACGATAAACTTCTCTTTTACATCTTTCACATAGAACCATTTTCACACCTTAATAAAAGATAGAATTGACTATTATTATGTGTTATTAAACTATAAACCTTTTCTTTTAATATTTTAAGCTTTTTTGATTTTCTTTCCAGAATATTTAGTAAAATATAGGGATGGGCAAATTATTAATTTTTATAGGTTTATGTGCAAAATATTAGTGTTTAAATGGAGGTTAAAATAAAGACCTATGGGTGCACGTTGAATCAGGCAGACAGCAACCTTATAGAGAGTATACTTTCTGATTCCGGATATAGCGTGGAACAGGTCCAGAAGATAGACCATAGCAATATCGAAGATGAGAGTGACAATGTTTATATAATAAACACATGCGCAGTGAAGAAACCAACAATGCAGAAGATACTTTTTGAATTGCAGGAACTTAGCGAAAAGGGTGCAAAAATAATAGCAACTGGATGCCTAGCAGCTGCAGACATGGAGATTATTAAAAAGTACGCACCAAATGTTAGCATTGCGACTATACAAAACATAAATAAAATGCCGCTTGCCGTAGAATATGCGAGCAAGGGCAAAACTATTGATTTCAGCACTTACCAGAGAAATGACAGGCTTGCTTTGTTTAGGCCATCAAATTCAGTAATAGCCAAGATACCGATAAGCGAAGGATGCCTTAGCAATTGCAGCTTTTGTGAAACAAAATTTGCAAGAGGGCCGCTGAACAGTTTTTCCGAAGAACTTATACTAAATGCAGTAAGAATGAGCATTGAAAAGGGTGCAAAAGAAATAGAATTAACCGCACAGGATACTGGAGCTTATGGATTAGATAGAAAAACTGATATAACAAAGCTGTTAAACAAAATATGCGAAATAAATGGCAATTTTAAGGTTAGGGTTGGCATGCTAAATCCTAAACACTTAAGGCTTTACATTGATGATTTGATAAAAATTATGAAAGACAGGCACATCTACAAATTTATACACATACCGGTACAGTCAGGAAGCAACGAGGTACTGGCTTCGATGAAAAGACAGCATACTATCGAGGATATGTATGAAGCAATACACAGATTAAGAAATAAGATTCAAAACATAACAATAGCAACTGATATAATAGTAGGCTACCCTTCTGAAACTGATGATGATTTCAATAAAACAATAGATTTTATCAGGAAGACTTTGCCAGAAGTTGTCAACATATCAAAATTTGGCGCTATGCCTCATGCTGAAGCTTCTAAAATGCCACAGCTTGATAGGCAAATCATCAACAAAAGGAGTATAGAGTTAAGCAGACTTGTGAGAAGCATTCATATAGCATTAAACAATAGGTTTATAGGAAGCAAAGTAGAAGTATTGATAACAGAAACTGATGGGAAATCGATGAGCGGCAGAACAGAAAACTACAAGCAAGTGATAATAAAAGGTAATGACAGCACAAAGCTTGGAGAAACTTGCACTGTTGAAATAGAGGATGCAACTGCAAATGCATTGTATGGCAGGGTGTTGTAATGGTAATAGCTTATGATATACTTAAAAAAATGGGCATAAATGCCGGTGACAGGATAAAAATTTCTTCAGAAAAGCAAAAGATACTGCTTGAAGGAGAGCTCATGCCTGCAACGGAGAACAATGCTGAAGATGTAATTGTATTGAAGCTAGACAACGGGTATAATGTAGGTATAAGGCACGCAGAAGATATTCAAATAAAAAAAATTTTTGAAGGGAAAAGGAATTTTGAATTTCCAATATTAGAAAAACCAAGCAGTTCTGAGAATTTACCCAGGATACAGCTCCTGTATACTGGAGGTACAATAGGTAGTAAAATAGACTACAAAACAGGAGGGGTACACATGCTGCTTAAACCGGAAGAACTGCTTTACGAAGTGCCTGAGCTTGAGGGCATTGCAAACATAAAAGTAAGGCAGCTGTTTAACGTTGCAAGCGAGGACATGTCTTACTTTGAATGGCAGGAGATAGCTAAGAAAACAGCAGAGGCGCTAAATGAGGGGGTGCATGGTGTTGTTATAACTACAGGAACTGACACAATGCATTATATTGCAGCGGCACTCAGCTTTATGCTCCAAAAAGTAAATGCACCTGTTGTGCTTACAGGTGCTCAGAGGAGCAGCGACAGGGGCTCAAGCGATGCATTCTTCAATTTGGCCTGTGCTACTGAGATTGCGGCATATTCTGACATAGCAGAAGTTGGTATATGCATGCACACCACAAGCTCTGATTCAAGATGTTCTTTTATTAGGGGCACACATGCAAGAAAGATGCATACATCGCGCAGAGACGCATTTAGATCAATTAATGACAAGCCCATTGCATATGTGAATGCTGACATGAAGATAGAGTACACAGGAAATTATACTAAGGTTTCGGATCAAAAAGAGAGAATAGAACCTTTGACTGGTTTCGAAGATAAGGTAGCGCTCATAAAGGCATACCCAAATTCGGATCCAGGCATAATAGATTATTATATCGGCAAAGGATACAAGGGTATTATAATAGAGGGTACTGGACTGGGGCATACGCCGGTATCTACTGAACATGAAGGTTTCTCCTGGCTGCCACAGATAAAAGCAGCAGTTGAAAACAATGTAATTGTAGGAATGACTTCCCAGTGCATATACGGTAGGGTAAATCCAAATGTTTACAGGAATCTGAGGCTTCTGAGCAAGGCAGGTGCAATATATTGCGAAAATATGCTTCCTGAAACGGCTTATGTCAAGCTTGGCTGGCTGCTTGGCAATTATAAAGCAGATAAAGCAAGGGAGCTTCTTAACAAGAACTTGGTTGGTGAGATAAGCAAAACCTCTGATTATGATGAATTCCTTATATAGTGAGTATTATGAAAACAAAAAACCTTGGGGTTGGATTTTTCATTACAGGTTTAGTGCTGCTGCTCTTCACTTTTTATTTGGCATATGATCTTTATGCATATTTGATTGAAGGCCAGCCCACAGCAATTCCACAAAATACTACAAGCAGCAATAGCACAGCAAACAACATTGCACAAGCGATAACCAGCAGCATAATAAGTGCAATACCAATAAACAAGTATGCATCTATATTCTTAGGTATACTTGTATTGTATGTGCTTGCAAACGTATCATATAAAATAGCAAAGCTTGGCCTTGAAACAATGAATATAGGAATTTCAAAAAGTAATGGTAGCAATGGAGATAAACAAAAATGAAGAGTATTATAAGGAAATAGGCTTTCTCTGCGGCCTAGAGATACACCAGAGGCTAGCTACAAGGGAGAAGCTCTTTTGCTCTTGCAAGGCATCGCCAGTCGAAAAAGATGAAAAGCCATTTGCCGAGGTAATTAGGAAACAGAGGGCAGTTGCGGGAGAGCTTGGCAAGATGGATAGGTCTACGGTTTTTGAGGCATCCAGAAATAGGTTATTCAAATACCACATTTTTGAGGGTCATACGTGCCTTGTTGACATTGATGAAGAGCCACCGCATGAACTTAATGCAGATGCATTAGAGATTGCGCTCGCAGTTGCAAAAGGCCTTAACTGCAGGATTGCTGATGAGATAGAGCCAATGCGAAAGGAAGTTGTAGATGGCAGCGACCCAAGCGCCTTCCAGCGCACTATGCTTGTTGGGATGGACGGCTTTTTGGATATGGAAGGCAAAAACGTTAGTATACCTTCAATATTTTTGGAGGAAGAATCAAGCGGAATAGAGGAAAATAACAGCGAAGCAGTTACATACAACACAGATAGGCTCGGTATACCCCTGATAGAGATAGACACCGACAAATATATAAGTACTCCGAAAGAGGCAAAGGAAGTTGCACTTAGGATAGGATTGCTTTTGAGATTGACTGGGAAAGTTCAAAGGGGCATTGGCACAATAAGGCAGGATGTGAATGTTTCAATTAAGGATGGTGCAAGAGTTGAATTAAAAGGGATACAAGAGCTATCTATGATTGACAAGTTTATAGAAAATGAGATAATAAGGCAGCAAAATCTTATAAAAATAAAAGACATGCTAATAAGTAAAAATGCAAGCGTTGGCAGGCCAGTTGATGTTTCAAACATATTTAAGAATACGAAAAGCAATTTGTTGAAAGGCTTTGATAAGAAAGGTTCAATACTTGCTTTTCCATTGTACAAGTTTAAAGGAATGCTAGGATTCGAGATCAATCCTTCGATGAGGCTTGGCAGCGAAATAAGCGAATACGCTAAAAAAGCTGGTGTTAAAGGATTAATACACAGTGATGAGGATATGGGGCATTATGGGATAACAGGGGATGAAGTAAAAAGCGTGTACAGTGCCTTAGGTATAAATGACGATGATGCTTTTATAATGATTGCAGGCCAACCAAATATAGTAAAAAAGGCCATCGAACTTGCCATAATGAGGGCGAATTACGCCATTAAAGGTGTCCCAGAAGAAACTAGGATGGCTGTCGACTCTAAGCTTTGCACAAGCAGATTCCAGAGGCCGCTTCCTGGTGGCTCGAGAATGTACCCTGAAACAGATATAAAGCCAGTTGCCATTACTGATAGTATGCGCTCAAATGCTGAAAAGATGAAACCTGACATAAGCAGAGAGCTTTCGGAGCTTAAAAAAGTCCTTGGAGACAACCTCGCCTTGCAGTTAATATCATCGACAAAGCTTAGCACATTCAAGTATTTGGTTAGCAGTAGCGGAGCGGATCCTAAGATGGTAGCAAACATGCTTTTGCAGCAATTTACCGAGTTGCGAAGAGAAAGCTATGACGTCGATTCCATTAAAGAGGAAAGGTTGCTTGAGATTATCAAAGCATACACTGATGGCAAGATAGTTAAGCAAGCCATATTAGAGATTCTGAAAAAGATCTCAGTTAGCGACATGAGCATATCTGTGATAATAGAGAGAGACAATCTTGGCAAGATAACAGGAAAAAAGCTCAAAGAGGTAATTGCAGAAGCAAGGGAGAACACTAAAAGCAACGATCCAAAAATGCTTGTCGATTATATAATGTCGAGATATAGGCTTAACATAGATGGCACTGAGCTCAATAATTTGTTGAAAAGCACCTAATTTCTAAAACTATATTAGAAAATTCCACAATAAGTATAAATACAAGTAGTTATACTATAATAATCAGAGAAAGGAAGGATAGAAAGGAGAAGGGGAAAAGGGAAGGATTAGAAGGATTAGGCTTAAGAACGGGTGGATAGAATGAGGAGCCTATCGAAAATAGAAGGGACAGAGGAAAAAGGCTTATCCGAACGGATAAGACGAAGGGCCTTTGAAACGATGCAGAGAAGCAACATGTCTGAAATCCTGGAACTAATAGGTGCAAAACAAAGCAAGGAAACTGATGCAGCACTAAAGATAGTGATGGCAGAAAAATTATACAAATGCGCAATAACAAGCATGAAAACGGCCCAGAAAAAAGGCAGAAAAATGAGCCCTGCTGCAGTGGTGATAGCTGCGGAGGAAATTGAATAAAAAGAACAAGACAAAAGGTGCAAACCATGAATTGGACCATAGATGATTTAAGTTTCCATTCCACTATGGTACCTGTAGCTATGGCCTTTGATCGAAAACATGCAGACAGATTTCATGCATTCGATGCTGCCAATTATCGTGCACACTGCCAAATAGTAGCTTTGTCTCCTAGCATACGCTCTGATCTATTTTAAAGACTTCTCATTCTACCGTTTCTAAAAAAGCTTTTTAAATAACGACTCCATAAAAGGTTTAATTTTATGGACTATTTTTAATAGCCCAGAAGGTTATTTGGAAAAGTATAAAAAGAGCAATAAATAAACGTATAATGCAAAGCGATTGTAGTCTAGCCTGGTAGGACTTTGGCCTTCCAAGCCAAAAACTCGGGTTCAAATCCCGACAATCGCATAAACATTCGCTATGGCGGGATAGCTCAGCTGGTAGAGCGCTAGACTCATAGGCATAGCCTTATGAGTGATGAGCTTTTGGCGATGAAGAGAAATCTAGAGGTCGTGGGTTCGACTCCCACTCCCGCTAACTTATTTTATATTCTTGATAAAAGTAGTTGATGATACTACCGAAATGCTTAAATATGTATTTAAGTAAAAATATATATATTTAAGTAATAGGTGGTATAATGGGATATAAGATACGGGACATAATAAATTGGGCGATAAGATATACTGCTTTACCTGTAATTCTTGTCGCTGTACTAAGCAATACTACAAACGCAAGCAATGTACAGGTTTTAACTACCTTAAATAACCTTAAAACTATTCTTTCTCAAATAGGCCCATCATTAAGTGCTGTGCTGTTTATAGTTGCTGGGATATTTTATGCTTTGGGACAGATATTACCCCCAGACAAAAAGGCAAACTTCCATACCGCAGCGATTAATATAATAATAGGAGCTGTAGTTGTTGGAGCCTTAAGTGTCGCATCAACCTCGCTTGCACTTGCTTCTACACACTTACTTAGCAACTTTACAAACTATAGCTAAAGTAAGATGCTTATATGCAACCTTTTGATACATATACAATAGCAACGTTGCTTCTTTCGATAATGTTTTCTGTAGGCGGTATTGTATTAGGAATTGGGTATGCACTTGATAACAAAAGGTTAAAGGATTTTGGGGAAAACGAATTAGTTCAAGCATTAATAAATGGAGCAATAATTGGGTTCATATTTGTATTGTTTGCTCCGCACGGCTTAGTAAACACTATTTTTATAGATATGGCTTCAGGGATTTCACTAAATGCTACATGTGAAAGTATGCTTGCTAGCAATCCTGCCATATGCTTTGCTTCTGCATACTTGACTAGTATTTCACCAATTACAATAGATAGTGTAAAATACCAATCCTTGTTAAGCATATCTACAGAAATGCTTGTCTCTGTTTCCGCTATATATGTTGCCATAGCAATAATAAGTTCAATAAAACTCAATTTTATTGTAGGGATATCTCTTGCAACAGTATTTTCACCTTTTCTAAGTCAATTCAATAGGATTATATCAATTCTGACAACTGCTATAATAGGCATTGAGACTCAGGCAATTTTACTCAAATTTGTTGCTGTATCTGCGATACAAATCATTTTGCCTGCAGGGATGATATTAAGGATTACTTACTTTACTAGAAGATTGGGGGGGATGCTTATTGCTGTAGCTATAGGCCTATTTTGCGTACTACCGATGACATACCTATTTAATGCTGTTTTAATATCAAACTACTCTTCTTTTGCAAATATGACTTCAACGATTTCACTCGTTTCACTGCTCAATTCTACAAGTAAGAATACTGCATCGCAGCTTCAAGTATATAATGAATCTAACAGTACAAAAGGGATTATTGGAAGTATTACAGCAACTCTGCAAAATATTTCAACAGATTTCACAGATATAATCAGGAGGTTATCAAATTGGGTAGCCATGCTTGTGGTAGAGGTATTTCTATTACCGATACTTAGCATTATGATTACCTTGATAAGCATACGTGAACTGGCAAAAGTTATGGGTTCTGAGATGCTCACACAATTTCACCTGGGGTATATATGAGGAAAAATTTACTTTTACATTACATGCTAGGGATTTCCACCATACTTATGGCTGCAAGCATAGCATTGATGAATCCATATATAATAGTATTAAGCATACTCTCAATCTTTATGTCTATTGTGGTATACAGAGGGTGGTATATAATTGAGGCATTCGTCTTTACTCATTCAAATTTAATTGAAATTTGCGATGGCTTTGAACTTAATGGGAGTAGGAATACGGCAATTAGAAAAAACAATAATGAATTTTGCGCAACTGCCGCAGCATATGTTGAAGGTTCAGTAAAACCTATAGAACAAGGGGATTTGGAGAACCTTATATCTAAGATAGATTTTACTTTCAAGTATATAGTACATCTAAAACAGCTAAATGCAGATAATATTATTGACACACTAAAAACAAAACGTGCCATGAAAGAAATAGAATTAAGCAAACTTGGGAATTCACCAAAAGATAGCATAAGAAAAACAAAAATAAAAAATCAGATAGAGATAATAAATAACGACATAAATATTATGAGCTCAAGCAAACCACTAGAATTAGCACGCTATATAATTACTACAGGAAGGGCACAAAGTCGGATCGCTGCTGAAGAAGTTGCTCATCAGCAACTTCGTGAAATAACGGGCAAGTTTAGCGCTTTGACTAATGCTACATGCAAAGAACTAAGTGGGGATGAGCTTATAGAGGCGATAAATTTTATATCTTGATCTTTGATGATTTAATGGTAGAGATATCAAATGCAAATATAGCAAGCAATTCTTTGTACTTATATGACATGACTGAACCAGATATTAGCAATAGTGGTATTTATTTAGGCAGAACCGCAGTTTATAAGCTCCCTTTTATATTAAACCTAGATGAAAATGTAAATCCACATATTGCAATTTTAGGGATGACAGGTGCAGGAAAAACCTATCTGGCTAAGAGTTTAGCACTAAGGGCAGGCTTGTTAAACAATTATAGTATATTAATACTGGATTGGAGCGAAGAATATAATGATATAATTGACATCCTTGGTGGTATAAAAATAACTTTTGATAGCGTAGATAAGTTTGATATTACTGACTTGTATACTAATAGTCTTTCTAGTATTGATAATTCAAAAAACAATAGAATTTTGTCTGAAATAGATACTTTTAATGGATATAAGACAATAGAAAATTCTAATTTGCTCACTAAAAACGTTATTTTTAACCTTTCTAAAGTGAAGGAAGTAAACCAACGTGCTTTAATAGGAAAGAGTGTCCTTAGCGCAATAATAAAAGCAATGCGCAAAAAAGGCACGGGAAAACATGGAAAAACAATGGTACTTATAGATGAATCGTGGTTCTTGATTTCAAACTCTGATGAAGTCTTTACTTTGTTTAGAGAGGGGCGCAAATTTGGTGTAAGTATTGTCGTATTAACTCAAACCGCTTCTGATATTAATAATGCAGTTATTTCCAATGCAGGTTGCATAATTTTATTTAGGCTGCAAAATGCAGAAGACTATAGAATCTTAGAAGCTTCTAATGTAATAGGGCATACGGACATAATGAATATTTCAAGATTAAATACAGGAAGTTGTTTAATTAAATTAAACAAGAAAATTGGGAATTCTACTAATTTTTTGATATCTAGGATAGATGGAATCGATTTTTACAATATCCTGATAAAACGTGGTAAAATGCAATTTGTCATTCAAAGTAAAAAGTTTTTTGAAGCAGCCAATGGGCTGGGGGAAAATATGAAAGATGAACTAAGTAATTTTGTAATAGAAAACAGAAGGAGCATCGACATCATAGATCTAGTAAAATTTTTGGCGAAACATAAATTAGACAGGGCAACCATCTTGGATTTCTTACATTCTCTTGGCATTGATGATCTTTCTATAATTATCTCCTATGAAAAGGCATCTTTAGATTAAATAGAGGAATTCAATGGAAAAAAATATTGAATTGTATACAGTATTTCATACTAAAGCAAAGCTTAAAACTAGCCTTTTTGAAGTAAAAAGAAAAATTGAGCAGTTACCCAATGTTTCAAGGATTTTTGAAGGATCAAAGATAATGTATTCATTAAAAGGCACTGCCGGATTAGCTTACATTGAATTTGGAAAATCAGAAATTTACTATAAATTTTATTTTGATGCTCCAAGCATAGCCATTTATAACAAAAATTTGCTCGCCTTTATTGCAATATTGAATTTACTTAAAGAGGATTATGAAGTTCTGCTAGAATCAATTTATGCTTTCATAGTGCATGCGCTATCACAAAGTAGTAATAGGCAAGGTAAGGAAAATTTTTGCGACACGTGCAGCATAAAAATGAGATCTAGATCACTTAATCTCATTAACTATTCAATTTCAAAAGAACTGGTTAAGCTAATGGAAAAACAAAAGCAAATAGAAGATGAAAATAGGATAATGATAGGGATAATTAGGGGAAGAATAGAACTAGAAAGAGTAAATGGAAGCCAAGAATTTATTGACCAGATAAAAGAGGATAAAGAGGCTAGAGCTATTGTACCAAAAATTTTATTGCCTTGAGGCAGTTTAATGATAATTGCAAGCAATTCGATTGAAATTTTTCAATTTTTAAGTCTAATACATTTTTTTATAATGGGATTTGCTAATGGAAATTGTGGGATATTCTGCGTAAAATTCCATAATTATGGGGATAGAGTAATAATGCATGCGTTTTATGATGGCAATTTTTTGAGCAATTCGGATTTAATTGTTGAATTAAATAGGCATAGTGCAAATTTTACTACAAATAGTACAGGATATATACAATTTTTTGCACCTTTGAGTATTGGAGCAAATAATTTCCAGATAAGGTATAAAAATTATGTTTTAAATTATAGATACTATTACTTTGATGGGTTACTTAATCTCTTTCTTATTGCTTTTGGAGGCATTATCCTAATAATTCTAATAAAAATAGTAGATTTTAAAGCAATCAGCAAAGATATACGGATATATTTTGATGAGGATAGTAATTACCATATAATACCAAAGACAGAAACAAGTAATTTAAAAGATACGCCAAAAATTTTGGTTGGGGGCTCAGAACCCAATAAAGGGATAGTTGCAAAGAAATTAATGGCCGATTCGCTCATTCTAGGCAATTACAAAGTAGAAAATGCAAATAATGCCAATATGTTCCTAAAACAAAATGAGGTATATACATATTCCAGCCTTAAAAATGTAATAGGTATTAAGAATGCCAAGGAGTTCAAAATTGCTGCGCTTAATGAACTTGAATATTCGAATGTGACGCATCTTGAAGTACTAAACTGCAAACTTGGAAACTTAATGTTATATATGAACTCGTTAGATATCCTTGAGGTAATAAAGTGCTTCACTTAATTATTTTGCTTGCTAAAATTGGGATTTGCCTTGGTGTACTGGTAATGGGAATTAGTGTAATTGTAAAAATTAATTTTTATGATTATAAAACTTCTAAGAAAGCTACTGAAATTATGCATGGAGCAACTTTTCTTATGCTTTTGTGTATTTTGATTTTGCTTACGGTGATATAGGTGTTTAATAATGTAAGAAGGTTTTATACATCTAATTACAGATTTGAACTTTTGTTTAGGGTCCTTATAGGTATAGCTGTGGTACTTTTTTCTATTGGATCAGTTGAATTGATAAGTGGAATAAACGTACCAAAGTTATTCATCTGTATTTTAATTATCGCTTTCACGATCATACTTTTTTTCTTCAATAGGAACGCATTTGGAATACTGTCTACAAGTACAAAGATGTGGTTACTGCTGTGTTTAGGCTTAATGCTGGTTTCATTAAGACTTGCAATGGTGGTTAATTGAAAGTGTATAGGATAGTTGAATTGCCAAATAAAAACTTTGATAAGAAGGTATTTTTTGAAGTGATAGGTAAAAGTCCATTTTTAATTGACTACAGCTTTAAAGAGCGTACAGAAAAGCTTGTTCTGTTTGAAAACTGCGACATAAAAATGCAGATGTTGCACAACTTCATACACGGTATAAAATTTTCAGAGGTTTATGATTATCAGGAGCTTTTTGATGTTGTGATCATCTCGGGATATACCACAAATGATGATATTCTTAATGGGATATATAATTTACCACTCTTTGAAGGTTCTTTAATCATAGGATTTATACCTGCAAACGAAATTGAAGTTGAGCAATCAAAAAGTTTTATTGAAAAAATTTTGAGTAGTAAAAAGGTAAGGGAAACAAATTCTGAGCAGTCACTACTTGGCTTTAAGCTTGTTACGACTTCACAGAGGGAAATATTCCTAGATACAGAAGAATCATTATTACTAAATAACGCATTAAATTCTATAAATGAGTCACTTATAAAAGGTGGGGCAACATATAAGGTATTTTTTATCTTTCCAAAAGATAAAGGGCTTTTAGAAGAGTATGTCAAATCAAGGGTTTTGGTCCTAGGTGAGAGGATTTTTAAATCATTTTCATATGAGTCATTCAAAAAAATTTCAAATTTTCCTGCATTGCCATATGGTTCGGTAAATCTTCAAGCATTATTGAATTTCAATTATGGAGTAAAACATAACTATGTTGTAGATACCCAAATACCCAGACTATCCGGGGATATAAGTATTGGATATTTTGTAGAAAATGGGGTAAAGGCAACAGATACGCTATTAAAAATAGATTCATCTACTATAAACTTAGGACTTATAATAACTGGGTTGCCTGGGGTAGGTAAGACTACAGAAGCAATGGCTATAGCAGATCAGCTTACAAAGCTTAATAAAAAACCTAAAATTATTATAATAGCACCAACAAGTGAATGGGCAAATTTTGCAATAGACCATAAAATGAATCTTATAAGGATATATGATGATCTTGTACCTATTAACTTCTTCAGAAAACCAGATGGTATAAACAAAGAAAAATTTTATGAGAGCCTCGCAATGATTCTTTCTTCTGCATCTAATTCCGGCCCATTTGAAAACCCAATGGAAAAATGCATGCTTAATGCATTTAGGAAAGTATATGAAAATGAAAATGAACCTGACCCTATAAAAGTGTATAACCAAATAGAATCTTCAATTATAGAGCTACATGCAAAGAAGACTAATACCGGTGTAAAATATACGAAACATGGGGAGAATATAAGATCTGAACTGGAAAACCTTAGAATAATATTAAGGAGACCAGAGTATGCTGCAAAAGAAGGAATAAAAATTGAGGAGCTATTAGAAAATGGGGTAGTGTTTGACATTTCTAATGCAAGCGGCAATACAAAACAATATTTTTACGCCTTGATTTTGAACCTTGTTTATAGTATAACTTCAAAATTCGATTTTGACGGTGACAATGAATTAAGACTTGCAATATTCCTTGAAGAAGCCCAAATGATATTTGGAGATGAAGATTCTTCAGCTGTACAGGATGTTAAACAGAGGATCCAAGACTTTAGGAAGCAGGGGATAGGGCTTGTGCTTCTAGCACACAATGCAAATGAAATAGAGAGTAGTATAAGGAGAATGTGCCAAATTAAAATGTATTTTAGACAGCCATATGATATTGCTCAAATTGCAATAAAGGATTTAAGTTTTTCGCTTGCTGCTGAACAGGATGTAATATTAAAGCTTAAAATGATGGAGTCTGGAATATGTGCACTTAATTGTGTAGTGAAAGAGGGAGACTTCCGGGTACCTCATGAAACAATTTTTATTAAAACTTTAAATTATGTGTTTATGGAAAGTAGCAATAAAACAATAAATGATTATAAAAGGCCATGCAAACTCATTGCACCTACATACGTAGATTCAATAGTCCATATAAAGCTCTTAGAGGATTATGCTAGGATTGTTAATTTTATACAGATAATATTTATTGGAGAAGAGGTATATCTTGGCAATACAGAACTCAAATCTGAGTTAGATATAAAGCTTAGGATGCTAAAAGGCAAAGAGTATACAATAAATATATTAGACAAAAAGAAGAGGATATTAAAAGAGCTTAAAATTGAGGCAGATTCTAGGATAGATCTAACTATATAGTCTGCTAAAAAGCACCAGTTAAAGTTTCCCTATATCTGCAACTACATCGATGTCAAGTGCCTTTTTACCTGGTTTCCAATTAGCTGGGATAACACATATGTGGCCTTTTTTTGCTGGAGCATCATGTATGTACTTCAACCCCATAAGTGAATTGTATATATGCTCTATATCCTTACCAAGCCCATCATTAAACACGGCAATATATTGCACAACACCTTCGGGATCGATCATCACAAGGCCCCTTCTTGAAGCGCCTGTACTACCATTCAGAAAGCCATATGCTGCACTTATTTCCTTTGTGTAATCTTCTATGAGAGGGATCTTGCTTTTGCTTACTCTAGGAGATGTATCAACCCATGCTTTGTGCGAGTATATGCTGTCTGTACTGATCCCAAAGATTACAGCGTTCGCCTTAACAAACTTGTCATAGCTTTCCATAAATCCTTCTATATCAGTAGCGCATACGAAAGTGAAGTCGCCTGGATAAAATGCAAGTATCACCCACTTTCCGCGATATTGCTTAAGATTTATTTCTTTTATTTCTTTTTCCACAGGAAAATATGCTTTTGCTTTTATATCTGGAGCTGTTTCTCCCACTTCTACCATATTATCACCCATCTGATAATTTCTCCGAAACTATAAAAACATGTCTATGCAACTTGTGAAATGCAGTAAAATTTAGATTCCGAAAAAACACGGAATTTAGCTTATCTTCTGTATTAATGAGGCTATCGCAACATGCGGGAATCCTGTTTCTATATTTGTATAATTTAATATCACGTAACCTTTGAATATATGGCCTGGCATCCCTATATTTGTTGAATTACCACTATAGCATTGCACGCTAAATGTATAGTTGCCTCCTATTGGTATGTATATCGCATTGTTTCCAATAAGGTTTTCCATATGCGAAACTGTTTTATTTGAATTGCAGCCGATTCCGGTTACTTCTATAGGAGAGGATAATGATTGTTCTACATTAATAGTTAGCACGCCACCACTACTTATGAAATAATTTAAGCAACTGAAATCTGAACTAAATAAGCATGTTGAAGTCACATAAGAATTTGGGCTAAATAATCCCATCATATATATTGCCCCCAAAGTGATGCTTATTATAAGTATTGCCCAGCCATAGGTCATTAGGTATTCCATTGCGCTTTGAAGCTTAAGGTTATTCATCAAATCCACAATATATTTAGTACATAACAGGTAATTATTAAATTATTTATTATTTTGCTTGGACTATCCTTTGACTACACCTAAAGGCACTAATCTAGCAACAATGTTAGAAATTTTGGCACCAGCAATACTTGCAACTACACTATCGACATTTTTATAGGCCCATTCGGCCTCTTCGCTTATGAGCTTCTTGTCCCTTACCCTAAATTCAATGTGTTTGCTTGACAGATCTCCGATAGTTTTTGATGGTGGGATATCCCTAATTGCTTGATGTCTTGACATTAGTCTGCCAGAGCCATGGCATGAAGATCCGAAAGTCTCCTGCATTGCCTCTTTCCTGCCTGCAAGTATATAGCTAGCAGTACCCATACTTCCCGGTATGAGTACAGGCTGGCCATACTTTCTGTAGATGCTAGGCACTTCTGACTGACCTGGGCCAAATGCGCGAGTTGCACCTTTTCTATGAACTAAAAGTTTCATTTTTTTGCCATCAACTTCATGCTCTTCGAGCTTGGCAATGTTGTGGGCTACATCATATATAATATCCATCCCAAGAGAATCTGAGCTTTTTCCCAATACAGCTTCAAAACTTTTTCTTACATTATGTGTCATTATCTGCCTATTAACAAATGCATAGTTTACTGCTGAACGCATAGCGCCAAGATAATCATCAGCCTCTTTGTCTCCAATAAAGGCATAACTCAATTCTGGGTCTATGATGTCTATCTTCTTCTCTTTTCTATAGTCATCTAATTTCTTCAAATAGTCGCTGCATATTTGGTGGCCATAGCCTCGTGATCCGCTGTGAAGCATTACGACGATCTGATTTTCAAAAAGATTAAACCCTTTTGCAATCTCTTCATCATATATTTTTTCTACATACTGTAATTCAAGAAAATGATTTCCTGCACCCAATGTGCCTAATTGTTGCTTTCCCCTATCAACAGCAAGTTTGCTGACCTTATCTGGATCCGCACCTGCAATACATCCATTTTCTTCTATTCTATTTATATCGTCAGCCCAGCCTAATCCTTTTTCTACCACATACTTTACCCCTTCTAATGCAATGCTGGACAAATCACTTTCTGTATATCCCAATTTTAGTTTGCTACCAACTCCACTGGGGATATTCCTGAACAAAGCATCCATTAGCTTACTTATGCTTGGCTTAATTTCATCCCGTGTTAATGATGTTCTTATAAGCCTTACACCACAATTGATATCAAAACCTATAGCCCCTGGAGAAACTATTCCTTTTTCAGCGCTAAAGGCAGCAATGCCACCTATTGGAAAACCATAACCCTCATGACCATCTGGCATCACAAGCATGTTACCTACAATGCCGGGTAATGTGGCTGCATTCATTGCCTGGGTTAATGTTCTATCTTTTCCAATAGTCTTTATGATATCGGAATTCGCATACACGTGAACTGGAACGTTCATTCTAGTATTTTCTTCCTTGCTAACCTCCCATAAATATTCGTTTATTTTATTCAACATCAAAAGCACAAATAAGATATAATGTTCAATATATTTATTTATAGTGCATTAACACACACTAATTAGAATTGACTAAAAAAAGAAAAAAATAAGAAAATTCTTATTTTTTGTAGAAGGAAAGCATTACCCCGATAAATGAGATTATGAAGCCTATCATTGTGAGCACTAATAAATACGTGCTACTCATCGTTAGGGTTACTAGGGTTATGCCTGCCATCACAGCAACGAGGCCATCAAGATTGCAGTTACCTACTTTTATTGACAATGGACTTGAAGATATGTATGAAAAACTGTAGAAGAACAGTATTATTGTTGATATTATAGACACACTAACGAATATTGGTAGCCAGAATGCACCTGTTCCGCTAAATAATGCATTTATACCCACAGCTCCGCTAAGCAGTTCGTATACTACAAAAAGGTAGAAAAGGCTACCTATGAACTCTAGCGCGAAAACTCCGCTATTAGACTCTTTTTTTACCATATCATTCACCTTAAATATACTAAAAAGGGAAAGCTTTTAAACATAACTATGACATTAGACACATTAAGTAAAAAATTATAGTATAGTAAATTTGTGAATCTTTGACTTCTCACTGTTTTATGCGCATACGTTTACATGGAAAATTCTTCGTTTAGAAGGTCTAGGACATTTTATATGCAAATAACAAGGATATGTTGTGATTTCTAGTTATTCTCTATGGAAAATCTACAATTTTTAAATTTGGTGCACTCATTGCCAAATTTTGTTAATTAATTTAATATTTATTGCAATAGTATCATAGATTTTAAAAGAGATAAACTTACGGTATTTATAATTTAGCATGTGTGATCAGGTAGATTTGAAATGAAAATCAAAAATAGTGAAATTGAAAAAGAGTTATATTATGCAATGAAAAGATATCGGATACCTGGATTGACAGCAGGAATATTCAAAGATGGGAACATAATCTTTGCAAATGGCTATGGAGTTGCAAATCTTGAGCATAGTATTCCAATAAACTTAGAGATGCAGTTTAGGATAGGCTCAATAAGCAAATCTTTTACTGCTGCGGCAATACTTATGCTTGCTGAAGAAGGAAAATTAAAACTTGATGATAGCATAGATAAATTTTTTGCAAATGCTCCTCGGGCATGGAAAAGTATAACTGTAGAGGATCTTTTAGCACAAAAATCTGGGATAGCTGATTATTTAGATAAAAAATTTTCAAAACAGGGAGGTATTTTCGATTTAAGGCATGAATTTAAAGATGCAGAGTTGATAAGACGTGCATATAAACTACCAATCATTTTTCGACCAAGAAAAAAGTTTTCATATTCTAATACAAACTATATGCTTTTGGGTTTTATAATACAGCGCATTACAGGTAAGTTCTATTATAGATATATTAAAGAAAAAATCCTAGTACCTTTGGATATGAATTCTGTTGCAGTACATAATAATGAAGAGATATTATATAACAGGCCTAGCGGTTACGAAATTTCTGCAAGCAAAATTATAAATGCAAAATTTGCTTCAGACACATTTAATAATACTGCTGATGGCTCACTTTATTGCAATATATTAGATATGTCAAAATGGAGTTCTTTGCTATATCTGAATAAGATACTGAATAGGGATTCTTTAGAAAAAATGTTTAGTATAAATGTCCCAATAAATAGTCCAAATTATGGATATGGCTTTGGATGGTTTATCAGAAAAGAAAAAAACGAGAAAATTGCAGAGCACACAGGGAGTTGGGGAGGTTTCACTGCTGTTGTGAAGATTAATTTAAGCAATAAAACAGCAGTCGCAATATTTACAAATATATACAGAGGCAGTTCAAAATGGCTTTTGAATGAAGCAAACAAAATTCTAAAATCAGTAACATAATACTTTTCGCATTATGGACATACAGCAACGAAGGTGGGATGGGATTGGCAAGTACATAAGTAACAAGCACTATAGCTTATTAGGAATTTAGCTGCAGCTCTAATGATAAGCGCCCTTGCCGG
>JBMFTN010000004.1:0-34271 GCA_049966995.1 Candidatus Micrarchaeia archaeon | reverse complement strand
CTTATAAGCCGTAGGTCGAGAGTTCAAATCTCTCCAGGCCCATTCTTTGTGTTTTATTGGTGTTTTTAATGAGGCGCAAAAACAAGATATGGAATGGATCATTTGTCTGCATATTTAATCAGAAATTTACAAAAGTGCTTATGCTTCAACGCAACTGGGAAAAGAAGAAACAAGAGGGCAAGACCTGGGAGCGCAGGTCAATGTGGGGGAACATCGGCGGCTCGGTAGAAAAAGGCGAAAGACCAAAGCAGGCTGTGATAAGAGAAGCAAGAGAAGAGATCGGCATAAAACTAAAGCCGAAAGCAGTTATCCTAGCATTTGCACAAGAACGCAATTCAGCCGAAAAACCATATAAAATAAACTTCTATGTAACATCAATCGAAGAAAGCACAAAGGTAAAGATTAATGACGAGTCATATAGCTACAAATGGTTTAGTGTCAAGAAGCTACCACCAAACATGCTAGATAAGAGGGGAGACATTCTAAAATGCATGGACATCGCAATTTCAAAGATTGGCAAAATTAAGCACATGGTGTAAACAGATGGAAAATTGCATATTCTGTAAGCTTAGAGACGATAAAAATACCATAATATATCAGAACAAGGAGTGCTTTGTGGTGCTTGACAAGTACCCAATAGAAAAAGGCCACCTCCTTGTAATATCAAACGAGCATTACAAAGACATGCTTGAAGCTCCAAAGAATGTAGTTGAAAGCATGTCCGTGGTCTCAAAAGAGTTTGCATCAAAGCTCAAGGTCAAGCTAGGTGCCGAAGGTATTAATATAGGCACAAATATAGGTAAAGAAGCTGGGCAAAAGATAATGCATTTTCACATACACGTAATACCGAGGTATCATGGAAAAGGCAGGAACTTTAACTTTGGCCATAATCCCAAAATAAGTGAAGGCGAAAGTCAAGCTCTTATTGAAAAATTAAGATAAGTCTACTTTTTTACCTTTAATGAAAATATGCTTCTCTGTACCGCAGTTGTCGCATTTTTTGATAATGTAAGAATGAGAACTTGAAATGCGCACATGTGTATTAAGGCCGGGTATAAGCACCGAAAGGCATTTTTTGCATATATTATCCTTAACTTTTTTAGGCAATTTCACTTTATAATGCATCGATATCTGCATTATCCTTTTGGTATAAGACCTTGAAAGTGCACGGCTTTCCTCAGTATTTTTCAAAGCCATGTCCTTTGCAAGCGCATATAATATAGCTATTCTTTCAGTGGCAATTTTCTTGATAATGTATCTTTGGTTGCCTTGCATCTTCAGCTCACGCCCAGGTGTGAAAGTATCTTGCCGATTGAATTTTCTATACTTTCAGAATCTCTTATTGTTATCAAGTTGTCTGCAATGCTCAGGCTTTCTTCAGAAGGCACGCCGTGGAACAATAGCACCAGCCTTTTAATTTCTTCATCGTTTGGTATAGATATTGGTTTTCCATTTATCACATTTGCCCTTGCAAGCACTTTTGTCGCATTGCCAATTGCAATTATATATTTGCGGCTGTCATTGAACTTCATTATTAAATCAAGAAGCGGCCTGTACTCATATAATCTGTAGCTGTCTATTCCTGTTCCATCAACGATAACAATTCCGTCAAAATCAAGCGCAGATACCTTTGAGGCATTTATCTCAGGCTTGCAGACTGCCCCATGGTAGCCGATGCAATCATTGCTCGTATAGCTGCCTACTTTTTCTTCAATGCCCCATTTGTCAAAAAACATCTTTAATGATGAAAGCGTTTCATCCTTGAAATCTTTTGGTGTGATGAAAACAAAAAGGCGCATTTTAACACCTATATAATATAGCAATAGCAACTAATATAAGCTTTACAAGAAAGCAGATGCCTAAAACAGACTAATCAGCAGCAAAGCCCACTAAATTTCCTTAATCGCGGCATGCAGATGGCAATCAGCTTTCCATGTATGGAGCTAAATAGTATGTAATTGCAGCATCCCCTATCTTGTAATCAACCTTTATTGGCTCCTCGCTTTTAAGCGATAGTGTCAATGAAGAGTTCTGCGGGCAAGCGGATATAATCCTTTGCATGTAGTCAAGATTGAAAGTTGCATTAGAGGGCTTTGAAACGTTTAGCTTCTTTATTATCTCAGCGTTGCCCATGTGCTCTTCCTCAAGCTCACCGGCATCTCCTTTTGCAATTACAAAGAACGAGTCTTTTTCAGCCCTAAATCCAATATACGTTGAAAGAAGCATAGCGTCTTTGAGCGTTTCCTTGAATAAATCAGATTTTACTTCTACTGTGGCTTCAAAGTCTATTTTTGGTTCTTTGTCAGCCTCCTTCTTGACATCAATAAGGGGAAGCTTGTAGCGCCTTTTGCTATTTTGGCCTATAAATTCAATCTGTAGTTTGTTTTCAGCTTCTTTCATTGTTAGCTGCTCGTTTGATCTGGAGCTTGTCAATATCTTATCAAAATTTTCCAAGTTAAGCCCTATTGAAACGGCCTTTTCAACATCATATTTAGAGAATGCCTTGTTAGGTATGAAGAATGAAACCATACTTATTCCGCTTGGGTCCATCGCCTTTAAAGATATACCTTCCTTTGAAATGATAAATGTGCCTTCATCAACAAGGTTAACAATCGAATCGACACAGCTTTTCCAGTATCGTGCATCATCTATTTTTATTTCTACCATCAAAACCACTTAGCGCATTTTGTGCGTTTTTTATATATAAGTCTAAATAAATAAAAACGTATTGCATTATTTCATTAAAGCAATGTGGATTGAATCAGGGCGCCGTATACCCATAATACCAATTTGAAACAAATGTGATGTTTTGGCTTTGTGCAGGGTCCCCGTTTCCGCTGTAGTCATTTGTGTCCCCATTTAGAGGATACCATGCAATAAGGCTCTGCAGTGTTATGGGTTCTCCGCCAATTCCTTCCATATATAAACCATTAATTTCGTTTGCGCTCAGCGTTGAGTTATATATTTGGACGTTTGCTAGCTTTCCATTTATATATCCATCGCTGTCATTTGGCCCTCCAAATGCAAGAGAGCTGTTGGTTACAGGTATTGGCCCAGAATAGGGTACAGTACAGTACACTTTTCCATTTACATAATCTGTTATTGCGCTTCCATTAAATGTAAATCCGACAAAATACCAAGAATCTGGATAAAGGTAATGGTAGTATGTGCACGAAATGTTTGAGTTTCCAATATACCCTGCAAATTCTCCGGCTGCCTGGTGCCCCACAAGCCCAATATTCATCCCATATGATCCCTTCTTCTGCAATATTGCTGTTGTTGCTGCGGCAGGATAAACCCACGCAAAAACGCTAATAGTTCTATTGGTAGAGACTGCACTCGAATTCGGTGCAAATGCAAAGCTGCTCTTTCCATTAAAAGTAGCAGCATACTCAGGTATTTCGTTGTTGCAGGTTCCAACAAGGTTTATCAAATGCGTGCTCATCGCACCTTCTGGCCTTAGCACTTGGCATGCGCCAGTAGGTGCTTTTGAAACAAAAGTATAAGGGTTAAAAACTCCAAGCTCAAACAAAGCAGCAAGCACTATGCTTATCATAAGGATAGCCCATCCATAAGTCATAAGGTACTCTATTGCATTTTGTGCCTTTAATGCATTGAAATCTCTATTAGGAACCATGTAATCAAAGATACTTTTAAAAAAATTAATAAATACCTTCCTATAAAAATTCTCAATGTAAACAACAAATATAAATATATCTAAAGTAGAATATCTGCTATTAAACCTCTGATTAAAAATGATAATATGCAAAGCACTGAAAACGATATCAATGCTCAAGAAAAAAGTGAGATGAGTAGCCAGGCTTTTTTTGAAAAGCTTGACGAGATAGCGCGCCGCAGGGGCTTTTTTTACATAAGCGATGAGATTTATGGTGGAATTTCTGGTATGTATGATTATGGGTCCACCGGTACTCTGATAAAAAGGAACATAGAAGGCATGTGGCGCAAGCACTTCTTGAATTTGGACGAAAACTTCTATGAAATAGAGGCGCCTGATATCTCATTGAAGAATGTCTTTGTTGCAAGCGGCCACATAACCAATTTCGTAGACCCTATGATAAAGTGTGAAAAATGTGGCACATTCTACAGGGCAGATCGCTTCATAGAAGAAAATGCCGGCATAAAAGCAGAAGGACTTAGTGCAAGCGAGCTTGATTCAATAATAAAAGAAAAAGGGCTTAAATGCCCAAAATGCAAAGGCAGCTTTGGAAATGTGAAGTACATAAACATGATGTTCCCAGTGCAAGTCGGTATTGAGGACGCGGTAGAAGCATATTTGCGCCCTGAAACTGCTCAATGTGCGTATACAAATTTCATGAGACAATTCGACATACAAAGGAATAGATTGCCAATGGGTCTGGCAATAGTGGGCAAAGCTTTCAGAAATGAGATATCCCCAAGGCAGCTGCTTATACGCCAAAGGGAATTCACGCAAGCGGAGCTTCAGATATTCTTTGATCCAAGCAAGGTTAATGAACAGGAGAGATGGCAAGAGGTTGAAAATTATAATTTAATCCTTCTTCTTCAGGGCAGTTCAGACATCGTGAGAGTCTCCTGCAAAGAGGCAAACGAAGGTAAAGGAATACCAAAATTATATGTATACTACATGGCAAAGGTCCAGCAGTTTTATTTAGAAGTGTTGCATATACCAGAGCAGAATTTTAGATTGCGAGAGCTTTCAGAATCAGAGAAAGCATTTTACAATAAAATACACTTCGATGTAGAAGTCTACTTAAAAAGCGTTGGCAAATTCATAGAAGTGGGTGGTGTTCATTACCGTACAGATCATGATTTGACCGGTCATCAGAACATATCAAAAAAATCCCAGACAATTACGTATGAGGGTAGGAAGTTCATACCGCATGTGATCGAACTTACAACAGGCGTAGATAGGGTGTTTTTCGCAATAATGGACAATTTCTATGTCGAAGCAAAGGACAGAGAGTGGGACTGGTTTGCATTTCCTCCAAGAATAGCGCCTCAGCTCTTTGCAGTTTTTCCACTTATGAACAAGGAAGAGCTTGCTTCAACAGCAAGGAAAATATTCGAAAATCTAAGGAAGAACTACAGCGGAATGTACGACAGCAAGGGCAGCATCGGCAAGAGGTATGCACGAGCCGACGAAATAGGAATACCTTTCTCAATAACCATAGATTTTGATACGCTAAATGACAACACCGTAACAATAAGGCTGAGAAATACTACAAAGCAGGAAAGGGTAAAAATAGAAGATATACCAAAGTTCATAGAAGAGAATTCACAATAAATCACTTGAATGAATAAAGTCTGTTTATCTGATCTTCAGAAAGCTTGCTGAAAATAGGCTTTATAAGGTCTTTTTCTATCCTAACTTCATTGAGCCCGTTCTCGGCGCTTTCAAGGCTCGGCTCTTGAACATAATTGAAAATATCAAGCAGTTTTTTGCTAGAATAAGGCACAAAAGGCCAAAGCAATATCGATATCCTGAATACAGCATCAAGCGCCTCAAACACAATCTCATTAAGCTCTTCAGAGTTTGGACTAAGCTTCCACGGCTCAGTAGCACTTATGTAAGAGTTGCCAAGCATTGAGATTTCAAGCACATCATGCAGTGCCTCCCTAATCTGAATGCTTTCAAAATGTATTTTGTACTGTTTTATCAATTCAGCAATCTTCAGGTTAAATTCCAAAGATCTGCTACTTAACTTAGAAGGCTTTTTCACATCGATTTTTTTTGCAAACGTAAGGGTTCTGTGCGCAAAATTCCCTATGTTGTTATTCATGTCTGTGTCAACAATCTCGATGAAACGCTCAACAGAAAAATCTGTGTCTGATGTTTCTGGTAACAGCATTGCCAGTGCAAATCTCCAGTAATCTGGATGCGCTATCCCGAGAGCATTTTCAAGATTCAGGCCGACACCCCTGCTCTTGGAAAATTTGATGCCTTTTGAGTTAAGGTATTCATAAGCAATTATTGTGTGAGGCATGACAAAACCAAGATCGCTTCCAATGAGAATGCCTGGCCACATCAACGTGTGAAATTCAATGTTGTCCTTACCCATGAACTGTATGAGCACGGTATCCTTATCCTTCCAATAATCAATCCAAGCGTCGCTCCACGCTCTGGTTATACCTATATACCCAATTACAGCGTCAAACCATACATAAAAGACTTTGTCCTCAAATCCCTTATACGGCACCTTAAACCCATATTTCAAATCGCGTGTAATCTCTCTAGGCTCAAGCCCCTTTTTGATATAGCCAAGGCTGTGCGCCACAGCATTCTTGCTCCAGTTATTCCTGCTGTTTTTGTTTATAAAATCTTCAATCTTGCCCTGCAATGCTGTAAGATTTATGGCAAGGTTCCTTGTTTCCTTAAAAACAATATTTGTGCCCCCGCATATTGTGCAATGCGGCTTTATAAGTTCTTTTGGCGTCAAGAGGCGGCCACAATTATCACACTGGTCTCCACGGGCCTGGTCGTAGCCGCAGTAAGGGCAAGTCCCTTCGATAAACCTGTCGCTTAAAAACCTCTGGTCTGTATTGCAGTATGCAAGCTCGCTTTTTGTCTCAATTATATAATTGTTCTTCAAAAGTGCATCAAATATCTCATATACTGTACGCTTATTTTCATCGCAGTTAGTGTTTCCATATTTAGTGAATTCGCACTCAAATTTTTCAAGCACATCCATTATCTCAAGATGAAGCTTGTCAGCAAGCTCCTCTGGCTTCATGTTTTTTCTTATTGCTTGTAATTCTATTGGGGTTCCGTGCTCATCTGAGCCACATATAAATATTGCATCCTTCTTGGCAAGTTCCATATACCTGTAAAAAATATCCGCTGGCAATATAGATCCAACGAAATTTCCTAAGTGCGGAATTCCCTCAACATAAGGCAAGGCTGAAGTAATAATATATCTGACCATAACAGAAATTATGCACGTTAATTCTTATAACTATTCTGTTTATGTATATTAAATATTAGATATCTAATAACCGAAAAGTATTTATATTTATTCTGATATTAGATATTGTATAAAAGAGTGATGAAAGTGGCTTATAAAAAGTCAAAGATGAGCATAAACCGCATCGACAATTTGCCTTTCGATGCTCTGCTTGATCTTTATTTAAAGGCAAGGGGTATAAAATTGAAAAAAAGTGGTAAAAATGAATGACGAAGAATATACATATGGAATGAATGGCTTTGGCATGGGTAGAGGCGCAAGAATGCACATGCACGGTGCGCATGGAATGCATGGCGGAATGCGCCATTACGGAATGGCTTTTGGAAGGCGCGGCGCTCTTAGGCCAATAGTATTGAATATACTTGCAGAATCTCCAAAGAGCGGTGCAGAGATTGCAGACACAATAGAAGCCATGTACGAATGGAGGCCTTCACCCGGATCACTGTATCCTCTTCTCGAAGAGCTTGCAGAAGAAAACGTAGTAAAGAAAGTCAATGAGAAATACGAGCTTGTTGATAAAGAATTCATAATGGATTTATGGGGCAAGGGGTTCGGTAGGCCGATCTCAACTTTTGATGTACTAAACAGGATGGATTCATGGCTTGATTATTTTGAAAGCATGAAGAGACGCAATCCAAAAGGGTTTGAAGCATATGCAGACAAGCTTAGAGAAATAAAAAGCAGACTAGAAAAGCTTTTGGAAAATGCATAATTATACTGCGCCTTTAATAATGCATTCAATCCATTTTCAAGTATTTGCTAGTTTTTTTTGAAAATAAGAAATATGATACTATTATAAAATCAATTATTATGCATGCGTGCATTACTGTGCAGTATATGCATATGGAATGCACCACAAAGAACTCCAAGTAGAGAAGGTAAGGCACAATTATAAGGCCAAAAAATCTCCATCCAAAGAGTACATCTAGTAAAGTTGAAACATACTGCTTGCGGCCAAAGCTTATTGCGCACACAAGGCAAATATTGATAATAAACCAGACAGCGGCAAGCAGTTCAAGCGATATGTGCAATGAAAATATATTAATTTCAGAATAAGTGCTTGTAAGTACAATTGCACAGTTTACCGGAGTTCCAAGGAACATGACATTCCCGCCAAGTGTGCAAAAAGGGGGCAGGTTGCCCAGAATTTGAAACTCGTAAAGCACGGTTAAGGCAGAGGCTAAGCCTATAAATGACATGAGTGTTAGAACAAGAAATACTTTTTTTGTTACCCTCATTTTAGCCATCCTTAAAATTACACTAAAAATATCTTATACATTATCCTTAAATTCTTTTCTTTCTAAATGGCTATTGTGTTTATATGCAAATAGAAAACTTTTTTGATGAATATAAAAAAGCCATAAATATAATGGTACATCCAGGCAAAAACACAAAAGAAGGCATGTCGATCAAAGAGTCTCTAAAATTCATTTATACAATATCTTTAATACCTTTGGTAATTGGCTTGCTTTTAACCTTATTGCTAAGCAATAGCCAAATTGCTCAATCGCCTCTTTCAATTGTGCTTGGAGGCGGCATTGGCTTTGTACAATCAACCATATTTCTCTTATTGATATACCTTGTCCTTATACCGCTTAGCGTACTTATTGACTCGGGGTTTTATCACTTAATAATAAAAAGACTATTTGGCATGTACAAAAAAACATATGATTATGCATTTACTGCATTCACATATAGCATAATCCCTTTAGTGTTTATATATTGGACTATCCACATACCAATTGTCAACATTTTATTGCTTATACTTTTTGGCATATGGTCATTCGTAATCGAAATCTTTGCGCTATCTAACCTAATGGGAATAAGCAGGCTAATGGCCTTAGGCACTATAATACTAAGCGATGTAATAGTTGCAGTAATCATTGGTGTTGTAGTGTTCGTAATACTACTTTTCCTTTTTGCATTTGGCATAAGTTCAGTCATGACCTCTATCCCTAAAAGCAATTTAAGCGTAGTGCCAATTTCTCAGCAATCCGGATCAAATCTTGTTACTTCAGCAAATTTCAGCTCTTGCGGCAATTTTACCTTGGTAGATTCTGCATTTTCAAACACAGCTTACAGAATATGCAACTGGAATGGCGGAAATGTTACGATTAGCATGAGCGGTGGATATTCTGGCTACGCTGTTGTTAGCATATCTTCGACAAAAGGCACAAACTACTTCCAAGAAGGGACACATAATAGGTGCCCTGCAAATGTTGGCCAAGTTTATTTGCCAGCGCAGCAATATAAAATATCAATATCAACGGGGAGAGGCGGAGGTGCTTGCGGACCAGCAACAGTTAAGCTTACAAGCCAGAGCTAAACGTGTGCTTTGTATCAGTGGCAAGCATTTCCAATGTACAAAAGCTTTAAAATGCTAAATTGCCAATAATGTAAAAGCTCCTTATAACTTTGCGAGCGTGAAAAAATGAAGAAAATTGTCACAAAAAATTTTGGGCTTGGAGAAAATGGTAAAACTACCTACATCAAAGATCTGCTTAATGATAAGATGGTAGGCAAAAAAGTTACGTTATTTGCATGGGTATGGAGGAAGAGAGAGCATGCCAACGACGTATTCTTGGTTATGCGCGACTCCACAGGTGTAATGCAGGCTGTTGTCCCATCAGAAAAACTTAAAGATTCAATATACTTGGAAGCTTCAGTCTCGGTCAGTGGTACTGTAACCAAGGACGAAAGAGCTCCTGGCGGTTATGAGATACATGCTGAAGATGTAAAAATAATCGGCAACGCCAAGGATTATCCTATCTCAAAGGACTTTTCAGAAGAATTCCTCCTTGATGTTAGGCACTTGTGGAACAGGTCTACAAAGATGAAGAACATAATGCTGGTAAGGGAACGCATACTTGAAGGTGCAAGAAACTGGTTTGCGTCGCAGGAATGGCATGAGGTTAACCCTCCGATACTCACTGGAAGTGCCACAGAAGGGGGTTCTACCCTGTTTAAGCTTGATTACTATGGTAAGAATGCATATCTTTCTCAATCAGCCCAGCTTTATCTTGAGACGCTAATCTTCTCTTTGGAAAAAGTGTGGTCTTTGACACCATCATTCAGGGCTGAAAAAAGCAGGACAAACAGGCACCTTATGGAGTTTTGGCATCTTGAAGGAGAAGCGGCATGGCTGCCTTTCGAAGGTATATTAAAAGTAGAGGAGGAGCTTGTCACGGCAATCGTGCATCATGTGGCAGAAACCGTGCCAAATGAGCTTAAAGCTTTGGACAGGGATCCAGAAGACCTGTTCAAAATAAAAGCTCCGTTCAAAAGAGTACCATACGATGAAGCGATAAAAATATTGAATAAGAAGGGCTCTAAAATGCAGCACGGCGAAGATCTCTCAACTGAAGACGAGAAGCTATTGTGCATTGAAGAGAAGAGCCCAATATTCGTGGTTGGCTATCCAAAGGCGGTAAAACCCTTCTATGCAAAGATTGATCCAAATCATTCAGACATGGTGCTTTCTGCAGATATGCTTGCACCAGAAGGATATGGTGAAATAAGTACTGGAGGCCAGAGGGAAGAGGATCTCGATGCAATAGTTGCAAGAATAAAAGCAGAGGGCTTCACTCCTGAATCTTATGCATGGTATCTTGACCTAAGAAAGTTCGGCAGTGTTCCGCATTCAGGTTGGGGCTTGGGTATTGACAGAGTTACGAAATGGATCACAAAGCGCGATACTATACTTGATACGATACCCTATCCTAGGACTCTTGCAAGAATCTATCCTTAAGGCGAGGGTAGCATTTATTTCAAGCAAAGCTTTTTATATTTTAATGTTATTACATTATATAACATTAAAATACAAGATGATTTTGTGGATTCTAAAAGCAGAAAGTATACAACGATAACAATACCAAAGCCGCTATATGACAAGCTTGCAAAAGTAATAGGCAAAACTGGCTTCTCTTCTGTATCTGATTATGTGACATTCATAATGAGGGAAATACTTACAGAAATGGAAGCCAAGTCAGACGACAAGGAGAAAAGCGAAGTAATCAGGAAGCTGCACGCTCTTGGTTATCTATAAGGTGTTATGTATGGAAACAAAAAGCAGAAAGAAAACCAAGTTAAGCATAAACGAAATTGCAGAAAAACTATGGCAAGATCCAAGCGAAGAAAACTGGAAAGCCTTTTATGATGTCTTGAACAATAGCAAGGCAAGATACTACAAAATAATATACGAAAAAAAGCTGGGCAAAAGCGAAGACCTGACAAAATCCTTTGCCAGGGTATATGATGCAGGACTCAGGCCAATTGCAAAAATCCCAATAATCAAGAAAAGCAAAAACAAGATAGAAGGTGCAACAATATACCTTAGGAATCTCCATAATGCGAATATCTTTGAGTGATTTTATGATAGAGCAAAACCTTAACGAGCTAGAAGAAAAAAGCATTTATATATTGAGAGAAGCAAAAATGAAATTCAAGAATATTGCCGCTCTGTGGAGCATGGGCAAAGACAGCACAACGATGCTCATGCTTGCAAGAAAAGCGTTCATGGGCAAGGTTCCTTTTCCTGTAATACACATAGACAACGGCATAGACTTTCCAGAAACATACAAATTTAGGGAGGAGCTTACAAAGAAGTGGAAGCTTAATCTTATAGTCGCAAAAAGCGAGATCAAGCCTGAAATATCTGGATTCAGCTGCTGTGGAGCAAACAAAACAGAAGCACTGAAAAAAGTAATGGACGAATACAAATTTGATGCACTTATAGTATCAATACGGAGGGACGAACACAGCATAAGGGCAAAAGAGCGTTATGTGTCACCAAGGAGTAAGGACTTCAAGTGGGACTACAAGAACCAACCTGCAGAGTTGTGGGACGATTACTCCTCAAAAATGGACAAAGGCGGCCACGTTCGCGTTCATCCTTTGCTTGACTGGAATGAAATAGACATATGGAACTACATAAAAAAGGAGCACATACCAATTAACCCTCTTTATATCTCAAGAAATGGCTACAGGTATAGAAGTCTTGGATGCACTCATTGCACAGTTCCTATAAAGTCAAATGCAAAAAGCATTGATGACATAATAAAGGAGCTTAAAGTAACAAACATTGACGAAAGGGAAGGAAGGGAACAGGACAAAGAGAAAGAGTACACAATGCAGAGACTGAGGGCTCTCGGTTATATGTGATTGAATGGATGTATTCAAGATTGTGCTTCTCGGCGACAAGGATCATGGTAAGTCAACATTTATCGGCAGCACTTTGCTTCTAACAAAAAGCGTAAGCAATGCAAGGATAAGCGAAGCCAAGAAGATAAGCGAGGAACTTGGAAGGCCTTTTGAGCCAGGATTCCTCATGGACAGCTTCTCAGAAGAGCGCCAGGATGCAATGACTATAGATACCACAAGAGCCCAGCTTGAATATAAAAACCGTGGTTTTGAATTTATAGATGTCCCTGGCCACGAAGAGCTCATATCAAACATGCTTACAGGAGCCTCTAATGCTAGCACAGCTGTACTTATTGTATCAGCAAAAAATGGCGAAGGGATAAGTGAGCAAACAAAAAGGCACCTTCTTTTGAGCAAAATGCTTGGAATAAGCAGCGTTCTTGTTTGTGTAAATAAAATGGATTCTGTAGGCTATTCACAAAAAAGATTTAATGAGATAAAAAAAGAGCTTTCAGGCTTTATCAAAAATGCTGAGAAAAGCATTGGCAGCATAAAAGCGAGCTTTGTCCCAATATCCGCATATACTGGGGAAAATATTATAACAAAATCAAAAAAAATGAAATGGTACAATGGCCATCCCCTTTTCTCTCTTCTTTATTCCAGTATTGGAAAAGATCTACGATCCCGTTCAAATCCTAATAAATCCCTTGTTGTTGTACAAGGATTGCTTGACGGTGGCAATGTTGCATGCAAGGTTATAAGCGGTAAAATAAGAAAAGGCCAGGCAATGCATGTCGCCTCTACAAGCAAAGAGGTTTTTGTACATGCAATTTTCAAAGCAGGGAAAAAATCTCAGCATGCAGAAGCCAATACCTCTCCGGTAATAGATTTTGGCAATATTGAAGGGATGGAAAGAGGAAGCATCATATACAGCGGAAAACCTCCAATCATCTCAAAAAACATTAATGCCCTCATATTCACAGTTGAAAAACCAAGCAATGCTCTAGTAAGGATAGGGGTTAAAGAAGTAGAATGCAGCATACGAAGCTTCGGAATGATAGACATAGCAACAGGAAAAATCAAGCAGGAAAAAAAGATTGAACCACTCAACATATACAAAGTAGAAATAGAGGCAAAATCAAAAATGGTTTTTGAAAAGTTTGAAGATACCGCAGAGCTTGGCAGATTTACAATAAGAAGCGGTGGCAAATTTTCAGGGGTAGGTATAATCGTATAAAGTATGAACTGCAGCAACGACACTAATCTCTAATACAAATCCTTAAAAAATAGGCAATAGAAAGGGTTTTAAAGCTGAAAAAACAATGTATAAACGTAGTTTACGGTTGATTTTTATGGGCGACAGTCCTGACAGTTACACTGGCAAAGATATTATAGTGCTTTCCGGACCTGAAGGTATAAGAAAAAGGCCCGCAATGTACATAGGCTCTACTGGAAGCAAGGGCTTTATGCACCTGCTTCACGAGATCCTTGATAATGCAATAGATGAGGCTCTAGCCGGCTATGCTAAGAATATAACCATAACCCTTTCAAATGACAATGGGGTTGACACAGCAGAGATAAGCGATGACGGACGCGGTATACCTGTTGATATAATACCAAAGGAGGGAAAGCCTGCCCTTGAAGTAATAATGACGTCTCTGCATTCTGGTGCAAAGTTCAACAACAACATATACAAAGTTGCGGGAGGACTTCACGGAGTAGGCCTTACCGTTGTCAACTCGCTTTCAGAATATACTGAAGTTACCATAAAGCGCAATGGCAAGATTTACAAGCAAAAGTTTAGCAGGGGAAAGCCAATCACAAACCTTGAAATTGTAGGAGAAACAAGCCAGGGCGACACAGGAACTACAATAAAGTTTAAACCAGATACAGAAATATTCTCTGCAAAAACCTTCGATTCGCTGGAGTTGCAGGAAGTGCTTAAGGAACAGTCCTTCCTCAATCCTGGCATAAAAATAACACTTAATGATGAAAGGGAGGAAGACAAAAGCACGCAGGTTTTCTATTCAGAAAATGGCATGCTAGATTTTATTGAGTATATAAGAGGTTCAAAAGAGCCCATAACAAAGCCAATATTAATAAGCAAAAGCATCGATTCTACAAAGATCGATGTAATATTCCAGTATGTCAATGATTACAGCGAGAATGTTGTATCCTTTGTAAACAGAATAAAAACCTCTGACGGGGGAGTTCATGTCACAGGCTTCCATTCTGCACTTACACGAGCCATTACAAATTATATTGAAAAAAACACAAAGAAAATAAGTAGCGACAAGATCGAAGGGGATGACACAAGAGAAGGGCTTATCGCTATTGTTTCTGTGCTAATGCAGAATCCAGAGTTCGAAGGTCAGACAAAAGAGCGCTTGGGTAATACTTTCATAAAAGGTATTGTTGACAACGCGGTTTACAGTTTCCTTTCATCATATCTTGAAGAAAACCCTGCCGATGCAAACGGCATAGTAAACAAAATAATATCTGCAGCAGAAGCAAGGGAATCTGCAAGAAGGGCGCGTGAGCTTGCAAGAAAGAAGAGCATATTTGGAGGAGCTGTGCTCCCCGGAAAGCTTGCAGATTGCTCAGAATCAGATCCAGCAAAAGCAGAGATCTTTATTGTAGAGGGAGAGAGCGCAGCAGGATCAAGCAAGCAGGGTAGAGACAGGAAGTATCAGGCGATACTGCCACTTAGAGGCAAAGTGCTGAATGTTGAGAAGGCTACAGATGAGAAAATATTCAACAACGCTGAGCTTCATACAATGGTAACTGCTTTTGGCACAGGTATAAAAGAATCTTTCAATCCAGACAACCTGCGTTATAATAAAATAATACTACTTACAGATGCAGATGTTGATGGAAGCCACATTCGCACTCTTCTTCTTACATTCTTCTATAGGTACATGAAGCCGCTCATAGAGCGTGGCAACATATATATCGCACAGCCTCCTCTTTACCGCATCTCCAAAGGCAAGACTGAAATATATGTTTATTCAGATTCAGAATTACAGGAGAAGCTCAAGGAAATAGAAAATCCAAACATTCAAAGGTATAAGGGTCTTGGAGAAATGAACCCTGAGCAGCTGTGGGAAACAACCATGAATCCGGACAAGCGAGTGCTAAAAAGGGTCACAATAAAAGATGCCCAACTTGCGGATATGCTCTTTTCAATATTGATGGGGCTTGACGTTGCTTCAAGGCGCCATTTCCTGGAAGAGCATTCTACGGAAGTGTCATTCTTGGACGTATAGTGGTAGCATGACTGTTATTGATACAACAATAGAGAAGGAAATGCAAACAAGCTATATTGATTATGCAATGAGTGTAATCGTTGGCCGTGCACTTCCTGATGCAAGGGATGGTTTGAAGCCAGCACAGCGCCGCACTCTATATGCAATGTATATGATAAACAACGTGCACAATCAGCCAACAAAGAAGAGCGCAAGGATTGTTGGAGAAATAATCGGCAAATATCATCCGCATGGCGACGCAGCCGTTTATGAGACAATGGTGCGCATGGCCCAAGATTTCTCAATGAACTACACCCTTGTTGAAGGCCAGGGAAACATGGGGTCTATAGATGGGGATCCACCTGCTGCACAGCGTTATACTGAGGTAAGGCTTACAAAGTTTGCAGAGGAAATGCTTGAAGACTTAGACAAAAACACGGTTCAGTTTGTACCAAATTTCGATGGCACAGAAAAAGAGCCAGTTGTTTTGCCTTCAAAAGTTCCAAACCTCCTAATAAATGGTGCGTCTGGAATAGCTGTAGGAGTTGCAACAAACATAATGCCACACAACCTTGGGGAAGTGTGCGATGCAATAATACATTATATTAACAACCAAAACGCAACAAACGATGAATTACTGCAATATGTGAAAGGACCAGATTTCCCTACTGGTGGCACTGTTTTCTACAATGAAATGCTTGCCTCATCATACAAAAATGGCAGAGGCATTGTCACAGTGCGCGGCAATATCAATTCAGAGAAGGTAAAGAATCGCGATGCACTTGTCATTACCGAAATACCATACAATGTTAACAAGTCAGTGCTTGTTTCAGAAATAGCTGAGCTTGCAAAAGCAAAGCTAATTGACATATACGATCTTAGGGATGAAAGCGGTAAGGAGGGAATAAGGGTAGTAATAGAGCTGAAACAAGATTCAGACGCTGAAGTGATAAAAAACAAGCTGTTCAAGCACACAAAATTGCAGGTTTCCATGCCGATAATGAATATAGCGGTGCTTGGCAATCAGCTCATAACCCTAAACTTGAAGGAATTCATAAAGATCTTTGTTTCGCACAGAAAAGAAGTCATAATAAACCGCACAAAGTATGATCTTGAAATCGCAACTTCAAGGCTTCATATTGTTGAAGGCCTTATCAAGGCAGTAAGCGACATACACAAAACAGTAGACATGATAAAAAACAGCAGTGATATCAAAGCAGCAAGAGAGCGTCTCATGTCGGAATTGGAACTTTCTGAAAAACAGGCAAATGCGATACTGGATATGAAGCTTAGCAAGCTTACCTCTTTGGAAAGTGAAGCCTTGAAGAATGAAAGCACAGAGCTTAAAAAGAGCATTGAAACTCTCAGCGGCATACTTTCTGACGAATCAAAGGTATACAAGATAATAGAAGATGACACAAAAGCCATAAAGGAAAAATATGGCAAGGAGAGGCGCACACGCATAGTATTTGAGCAGGGAATAATAGAAGATGAAGAAAACCTGATAGAAAATGAAGAAACCACAATAATAATGACAAGCAGCAACTACATAAAAAGGATGCCCACGTCAACCTACAAATCGCAAGACAGGGGTGGCAAAGGGGTCATATCAATAACCCTCAAAGAAGGTGATTTTGTAAAGCAAACATTGTCATGTATGCTTAAAGACTACCTGCTGTTGCTGTCAAACAAAGGCAGAGCCTATTGGCTCAAAGCCTACAAGATTCCTCCTGGAGATAGATACAGCCAAGGCAAGGCGCTTGTCAATCTGCTGAAGCTTGGCGAAGGCGAATTTATAGAAAAGATAATCAACACAACACTCTTTTCAAATTCATTTATTACGTTCATAACAAAGAAAGGCACGGCTAAGAGAATCAAGGCGGAAAAGTTTTCAAGGCCAAGATCTTCAGGAATACGCTTCATTAATATGGTAAATGATGAGCTCGCTGACGTATGCCTTTCAAACGGTAATTCAAATCTCTTCATCTGCACTAGAAATGGCAAGGCTCTTCGCTTCAATGAAGCAGATCTGAGGCCAACAGGAAGAAACGCCAAAGGTGTAAGAGGCATAAAGCTTTCTGGAAATGATAGTGTCGTTAATATTATTTCCGTAGATAATGACAGCCTCGTAGCCACAATAACAGAGGGCGGCTTCGGCAAGATAACAGAAGTATCAAAATACCGCCTGCAGAGGAGAGGCGGCAAAGGTGTGCTCAACATCAAGGTCAAGGAGAAGACTGGATTGGTAGTGAGGGCATTGAAGGTAATGCCAGATGAAAGCCTATTCATTATCAATTCAAAAGGCATATCAATAACTTTCCCAGTCAATGAAGTTAGAAAAACAGGTAGAAGCGCAAGCGGTGTTAGGCTTATGAGATTAGACAGCAACACAAAGGTTGTTGACGCACAGCAGATTTCAGCAAAGAAAGAAGGTACACAGAATATCTGACAAGTAATAAAGAATTTTTGATTTAAACTAATACTATGGGGTGGGGAAACTGATAAGCATACTTGTGATTGGGAATTACAGCCATGAGAGCATGCTGAATATCGCAGAAACTGCAAGAGCTTTCGGCGCGATGGAAATAGCGTTTACAGGTAAAGAAGACAAAAGCATCAAAAGGCATATCTCCGCACTTAACTCAAAATGGGGGGGCAAATTCAGTGTCTTGTTTATAAAGAATTATCATGAATTTATAAACTCAAAAATACACTATAAGAAAGTCTATCTCACAAGGTATGGCGTCCAGATAAACAAGGCAATATATACTTTAAGGACATACAAAAACCTGCTCGTAATAGTTACATCAAAAGATGTTAAAAGCTCGGTTGGCAAGCTAGCAGATTTCAGTGTAAGCATAACAGCACAGCCCCACAGCGGGGCGTCAGCACTGGCAGTATTCCTGCACATGTTCTATGAAGGCAGAGAGCTGGCAATGCATTTTGAAAATGCGAAATATAAGATTGCATAAATGCATTAAGTAGTCCAATATTTCTTCGTTCTTATAAATGTTTTTTGCGCCTCTATCAAATCCAAAAAGAATGATTCCTCTTCATGCTTTAGCATCATTAGCACCCTCGCAGCAGTTTTTAGGCCTACCCCATAAACAGCGAGAGCTTTAGCAGCTCTTCCCCCATAATTGCTTATTAAATAAGCATAGCTGATCATTTCATTGTATTCCTTTTCTTCCTGCTTTGTAAGTTTCTTTTTGCCAAGCTTTTTTTGCACAATCCCATTAAATGAGTCAGAGTATGGTGCAATCATGGGGCTTCCACAGCTTGGGCAGTTTATGCTTGCGTCGCCAATCTCAGAAAGCTTACGGGTGAAAGAATACCCGCAATACGTGCACAAAAATTTCATGCTTTTCTCAAGCACCGATTCTACAAAAGACTTTACCACTGCTTCGCTGGGCATCAACGGAGAAATAAGCTCCTTTGTGTTATAGGCAGAATTCAATATTGAGTCTGTAAGCGGCGATATCTTATTCTTTCTTACTAGCTCTATGCTGATAGCTCCATTTTTTATTTTAGCAGCGAATTCCTTGAGCGTATCAACATCAAAAAAGTTTTTCAACAGCTCCCTTTCAGTTTCTTCATAAACTGGAGTTTTATAAAGCACTCTCATAATCTTATTTGCCATTGATATAGAAACCGAAGAATCCTTGTCTATGAGGCCAAAAAGCTTTGCTGTAGCAATAAACCTGTACCTGAAAATCTCGCTTTTCGACATTGCTGCCTCCAAAAAACTTGTCACATTGTTCTGGTAAATGCTTTTGAGCGCACTTATTGTATCGTCAGCTCCTGCTTCTATCAATACCATATAAGGAGAAGCCCTAGAAGTTACTGGCCTGTTTGATTTTATCCCTATAATATAGGCAAGAATCCTAGAAAGCCCTTCATTGGCCAATGTGCCCAGCCCTGTATAAACACAGCAGTAGCTGCCAAGTTCCTCTACATAGAGTGTTTTTGCGCTTGGCGTGAAAAACTCATTTTGCGTTTTAAGTATCCCGCCAAGCCTACCTTCTCCCATAAGCTCAAATACCCTGTTTGCTACCGCTTTGCTTACTGGTATATCTTCTCCACTCCAGTCTGGCACAGCAGCATCAATTTCAGTGCTCGGCTCTACGCTTATTATGCGCTCATCAATACTCACAACTTTCCACGGAAGGCCCTTGGTTATGAATACTGTACCTTCATCTATATAGGAAGTGACAAACTTTTCATCGAGCGAAGATACTATCTTATTGTCAAGTATATTTTTTACGATGAACCTTTTCGAGTCTGGTATCACGCTAAGGTGCTCATAATAATACATCCTAGTTCTTGGACCGCCTGTCATGTTTTTTCCGTCAAAGCCAACAAGTCTCTGCTTTGCCATAAAAAGGAGCAGCTCGCTCAATTTTTCAATACTCATGCTTTCATAAATGCTGGATCTTTTTATTATTTTGTAAATGCTTTCAATATCTACGCTGCCTTTGTCAAGTGCTATCCCGCACAGCTGATTTGCAAGTACATCTAATGCATTGAAGTTTGGGCGCATTTTCTCAAGCTCGCCTTTAAGTGCGTTTTCAACAACCGCCATTGACTCTACCATATCAATATCGCTCAGCGGTATGACAAAACCCCTAGATATTCCTTTGCGTGTGTGCCCGCTTCTTCCTATTCTTTGTATAAGCCTTAGTGCTTGCTTTGGTGATCCATATTGTATGACAAGATCAACACTACCGATGTCAATTCCTAGCTCCAAGGAGCTTGTGGCTATCAGCGCCTTTATCTTGCCCGACTTGAAATCCTGCTCTACGCGTATTCTTTCATCCCTATCCAATGATCCATGATGGACACCTATCCCCCCAAATGGCTCTATCTTATCAATATACATAAGCCTGCTTCCTACAGCCTCTACCACTTGGCGCGTGTTTGCGAAAATAAGCGTTGACTTTGCATTTCTTATATAATCAGCAATTGCTTCAAGGCGCATCAAGGCATTCTTGTCAAGCCCGAAAGTATCAATCATAGAGTCAAGCTTTCCGCTTGTTTTTGTTGGCGCTTCTATTTTGACCTCCATTCTCTTCTCATATTCTGATTTGGCAATTTCGCAGGCTCTTTTGCCGCAGAGAAATCTTTTTGCCTCTTCTAAATCACTTATAGTTGCACTCAAGCCTATCCTCTGGAAGCCTGGTGCCAGTTCTTCAAGCCTTTCAAGCCCAATCGAAAGCTGTGCACCTCTCTTGTTATAGTAAAGCTCGTGGATTTCATCCACCACAACTGCCTTGACATTTTTAAGCGCACTTGAAAACGCCTTTGTTGGAAGAATGCTTTGAAGTGTTTCCGGGGTTGTTACAAGCAGGGTTGGCGCAGATCTTGCCTGATGCGCCCTTTCCTTATTTGTAGTATCCCCATGCCTAAGGCCTATCGAAATGCCTGCATTTGTGCAGAGCCATTCTAGTCTAGAAATCATGTCCCTATTCAATGCCCTGAGCGGCGTTATATATATAATTTGTATGCCGTTTTTGCCTCTCCTGCTTGCTTCATCAATAAGCGGCAGCACTGCGGCTTCCGTTTTTCCTGCTCCTGTAGGTGCCACTATAATGCAGTTTTTGTTTTCCTTTATTATGCCAATTGCGGCTTTCTGTATATCGGTATAAGTACCATACTTTTTAAGGAAAGCTTCATAAACGCTCATTCAAGTTCCGCCTTCTGTTTCTTTTCACGCCTTTCAAAAAAACTAACAACAATTATAGATGCGATTAAAAGGATAATGCCTAAATTTATCATAACGAGGGCAAAAGGCGTAAGCATCGTAACATCAACATTCGCGCCAGAAGATGCACGTATGGCCTGCGATATGCCCATGAGGCTTACTTTTCCATATACATATCCATATGGTACATCATGAAAGACAATTGTGCCATTTCGCCCGGTGCTTACATTTATCACAGTGCCATTTTTGAATGTAATTGTTGCAGTTGCATTAACCGGAGTGCCGAAAAAGCTCTTCGTTTTTATTGCAACATTGTATAAAGGTATTACTACTTTGTAAGTGGTGGGTTTCATCGCGCTTATATGCTGGTTTATCGCCATTGAATAGTTGTTGTATACAACATACCATATGCTATAGTTATCACCAGAAAAAAGGAAAATACCCTTTGTTGTATAATTTGCACCGTTTATGTCAAAAGTTACATTAGATAAAGTTTTATTATACTCATCGACAGGATCTAAAGTTATAAGATACATAGGCTTGTAGTATGCAGTCAAATTTGTTGGCTTTGTAACAGCGAAAGAAATACTTTTTGATCTGTTGCCATTGCTCCAGCTGTAAAATCCTTCTTTGGTTGTGCTGTTTATTGTAATATTCTGCTCTTCTATGTAAACATTTGCTGTGCTGTTTGCATTGTACCAACCAGTACCAATGGCCCTTCCATACTGTGATGTTGCATTTACAAAATACTGTATATTCCATATCGGGGATATATCAATTGGCTTGTCTACATACAATGTTATACTCTTATTCTTGAGCCCATTGCTCCATTTTGTAAATGCTCCGCGCTCCCCATTGCCTATTTTAGCATAATTGGTTTTCAAGCTTATATTTGCGTACGTGCCGTTTGCATACCATCCAGTCCCAGATGCATCTCCAAGCGAATTACTTACATTGACATAATATTGCAGCTGCCATACTGCCTTTTCTGTTATGTTGTCATACATCCTTATTGATGCATTTAATGAACTGCCAGTGTATGAGCCAAAGCCGCTGCCCACCCATTTCTCAAACACTACTCTTGAATCATTGCCCAGATAAATATACTTAGGTGCGCTTATCCTGGCAATTGCATATGCTTCATAGCTATTGCTTTCATTGCTAATATTCCCATAATCGGAATATACCTTTAGGTTATATCCAAGAACCCACAATGTGCCATTCATCAAAGGCAGGCCGCTTCCAACCTCAAAAAAGTTGCTGATATTATCTATCTCTTTCACCCCATATAAGTTTGGCAGAATCGTTTCGCTGCCTTTTCCATAACCTATGTAAGAGTATGCCTTCGGCACAAGCTCAAATTTGCTTCCAGTATAAAATTCAAGGTTCTTGAATGTCACGTTTTTCATTGTTACATTATTTGAAAAAGCATCTGCATATTCCCCGAATGCACTTGGAGTACCATACCCTGATTCTGAAACTCCTAGGTTTGTGCTCCCTATTAGCATGTCGTTGAAGTAAAAATTCCATTCTGTTCCATTTGAAATAAATGAATATGTGTTGTATGTATTGTTTGGCCCGGCAGACCCGTTAGGGCCAATGCTACCATAGAACTGGCCTCCATAATAATTTGCAGGAAAATACTCCCAGAACCAGGTTGGTGTCCCAGCTTCAATGAATGTACGGCCCGTGCAGCCGGAAGCACTGCAATTTGTCGGATAATACCCACTCTGATTGTTGATTTCATAGCCAACTTGTGCAAAAGCCCCATTAGACAAGTCCTCTCCAACCCAAAATCCAAATGATCCAAAAGTTACATTTTGATACACGGTTTTGATTGATACTGAGGCTCCGTTATTATAAGAAGCATCTGCGCTGCTTCTAGCACCAGACTGAAACCAGTATTGAGCATAAGAAACTGTGCTGAGCAGCAACAGTAGTAATATTGCGGTAAAAAAATAATTAAATTCTCTCATATCTGATACCTATCTCATCAAGTTTAGCTATTACCATATCCCTTTTTTTCGCATTTAGGCTCTTCCAGTCTATTACAGCTGTTTTTGCAACGGGTTCGGAACGATTAATCGCTTCTTCAAGCATGTCAACATTATCTACGTAATATTTTGGCATTATGTGGCTAAAAGCATATCCATTGTTAAGTGCCATAGAAGTAAATTTCTTTGGGTAATGGGTTCCGCCAATTCCCACGGCAATTTTCAAATCAGCATTCTTCTGCAATGATTCAATCACCGCTCGCGCCATTACTTCAGCATTTTCTTGGCTGAAACTGTGCTCCTCAATTTCAGCAAACAATGAAGGGGTGTTTAGCAAAGGTCCATGATGCGTGGCTTCATAAGTAACTTCAATGCCAGGATTTTTGTTAAGCGCATTAAGTTCCACGATTAATGCATGCATACGTACAGGCGCGGCCACACTAAGCTTTCTGGGTTCCCCTCCAAGCTTGGCTTCATCAGACCAATTGCCAGTAGCATGAACTGACATTGAAGGAACCCCCATCTGGCTGCTGTGCTTGCTGAGTATCACAAGCAAATCAGCATTAATATTGTCAAGCAGTTCTGCTTCTAAAAGAGACGTATTCAACTCCAACATATGAAGGTCATACTGCTTGCAAAAAAAGTGCTTGTAGCTATTGATTTCTTCTGCATTGCTGAAGTTGTAAAGGTGCATTATTGCATTGGCAATCCCTTCAGATACACTATCCTCTTTGCTATAAACTAAAAATTTCATATAAATATAATGAAACAAATAATCATATATACACAAATGTTCAAAATGCCTCAAATACGTTTTCAATTTTTACAAAGAAATAAATTTATGCATTTTACAATATTACTGGTGCTATAGATGCTTTACAATTACATTGCTGTTTTGTTTTTTGCTTTATTCAGCATAGCAATACCTGCAATCCTCCTCTTCATGGCAAAGCTAATAAGGAAGAATGTGCCACCCAACGAAGTAAAGAATGCACCTTATGAAAGTGGTGAAATTACTGTAGGGAAAAGCATTGATATATACACAGAATACACCCCATATTTTATGCTTTTCATACCATTTGAATTGATAACTGTCGCATTAATACTGTGGGCTTACGTTTCAAGGCTTACCGGATATGCAGAAGGCATGCTTATGCTAATGCTCATAATCCTTGAGATGGTATTCGCGCTTATATGCTATAAGTTTATTGGTGTAAAAAATGAGTGAAATCCAAGACAAAGAAACTAAAGAGGCGCCTTACACCGAAGAGGAATTTTTTAACGCTGAGAAAGAGATGTCAAAACTTGTTGCAGATGCTTCGCGACAGTACAAGGTTCCAAACAATGTGCTTTTTGCCAAGCTCAGCGATTTTACAAGCGAAGCGGCAAAAGGTATAATAAATTGGGGAAGGACAAACTCTGTCTGGCCACTGCTTTTTGGTCTGGCGTGCTGTGCAATGGAGCTTATGGATTTCGGCGCTTCAAGGATCGATGCTGAAAGGAAGGGGTATCTTCTGTTCAGGGGCACTCCAAGGCAGGCTGACCTGATGATTGTAGCCGGATGGGTCACAAAATCAATGGCACCAAGAGTCAAGCGTCTTTACGAGCAGATGGCAGAGCCACGCTATGTAATAGCTTATGGAGAATGTGCAACAAGTGGTGGCCCATGGTGGGAGAGCTACAATATAATTCAAGGCATAGATCAAGTGCTGCCTGTTGATGTTTATGTTGCGGGATGCCCGCCAAAACCGGAAAACCTTTTTTCGGCCATAATGAAATTGCAGGAAAAGATAAGTGGTAAGAATGAAGGAAATTCAGAAAGAAGTATTAGTGAAGACATTAGAAGACCTTAAGAGCGAAGGCTTTGATTATCTTAAGAAGATTACAGCCATCGACTACTCTACTTACATGGAAGCAGTTTACATCATTTACAACACCAAAACCAAAATAGATGAAATTGTAAAAGTAAGGCTTTCTCCAGATGCGCTTTCTCTTCCGACCATAACAGGCACATTCAAGGCAGCAGACTGGTATGAGAGAGAGCTTTCAGAAATGTTTGGCATAGAGATTTTAGGCAGAAAGACCCCTCGCCTTCTTTTAGAAGAGTGGAATGGCACCGATTATCCACTAAGGAAAAGTTTTGAATGGGGTAAGGATTATGCCAAAAAGGTGTAACTTATGAGGATTAATGTTGGACCAATACATCCAAGCACCCATGGCGTTTTGCGGCTTGTCGTGGATGTAGATGGCGATACGATAAAGAACGTGGAAACACACATTGGATTTTTGCATAGAGGAGTCGAAAAGCTGATGGAAACAAGAATGTATATGCAGAGCCCCTCATATGTTGAAAAACTTGATTATGCAGCACCGCTAGGATGGGAAGACCTTTATGTGGCTGCTGTAGAAAAAGCACTAGGTATTGAAATGAAGGAATACGCACAGCAGGCGATGACAATACTGCTTGAATTCCAACGCATTGCAAGTCACCTCCTTTGGCTTGGCACATTCTGCAATGACCTAGGTCAATTTTATACAATGTTCATGTGGACGTTCAGGGAGAGGGCAAAAGTTATAAAGTTTCTTGAGGATGTTACAGGAAGTAGGATGTTTTATGTAAATAGGAGGCTTGGCGGATTAAACAGGAAGATACCAGAAGATTTCAAAGAGCAGGCTTCTGGACTCTTAGATTATCTAGAAAAAAACATCAGATCATACGTAAATGTATTGGATAAAAATCCTATTTTTATTGAAAGAACTAAAGGTATAGGCATACTGGATGCAGGAGATGCCATAGAATATGGGGTTACTGGCCCAGTGCTTAGGGGTTCTGGCGTCTACGAGGATGTTAGGCGTTCAAGCCCGTACTATTATTATGCGAAAGTGCACTTCAATGTGCCAAAGGGATCATCTGGTGATGTCTTTGATAGGTACAAGGTAAGGTTTGAGGAAATGTTGGAAAGTATATCAATAATAAGGCAGGTCCTGAATATGATGCCAGACTCAGGAGATCTTCTTGGCTTGCCAGTAAAGCTTATAGGGCCAAGCCCCACAGCGAGCGAAGTAATGGTAAAGCGCGAGCTTTCAAGAGGTGAAGGATTAATTTATATGATACCCGATAAGCAGAAGCCATATCGCATATCTCTTAGATCGCCTGCATTCATAAACCTGTCTGTGCTCCCTAAAATAGCTGAGGGCCAGAAGTTTGCCGATTTGTTTTCAATACTTGGCAGCTTAGATGTTGTAATGGCAGAAATAGACCGCTAGCACAAGCTGTTTCTAGAAAATGCTAAAAACTTCTATGTTTATTATAATGTAGTGATATTGTGGAAAACGAACAAGTGGAGAAACTTACAACAGATTATCAGCTACTTCAGGAGCAGATGCAGTCTCTAGCACTGCAGCGCGAGCAGTACAAGGCACAGAAGGAAGAATATAAAGAGGCACTTGCGGAAATTGAAAAAGCGCAAGGAAAGGTTTACACAGCGCTTGGCGGCATAATGGTGGAAGTGTCAAAAGAAGAGGCAAAAAAGAACATAGAAGAGAAGCAGAGCCTTATCGATATGCGCCTCGAAATAGTGACAAAGCAGTATAATGAACTGGTAAAAAAGGAGCAGACAATGCGAGAGCAGATTAATTCGATCATTAAAAACCTAGGGCAGCATTAATTGGCGTTCAGATGAAAGTGCTTGATTTTGAATTGCTCACAGAAAAGCTCAAGTCCATGCATGACAAAAGGATAGCAATAACCTTCCATTCAATAGGGGATACAGATGCAATAGCTTCAGCATATGCGCTAAAAGCATACCTGCCTAATTCAAAAATACTGACCCCAGACATAATAACTTCAAACGCAAAGCACATAACCAGAGAGCTTGGATTTAAAGATAGCATACAGAATGTTTTTGATCCAAACGTTGAATCAGTAATAATGCTTGATGTCAACAATTTTGAGGATTGTGGCCCTTTCGAGCGCAACCTTAATTCTTTTGGTAACGAAATACTAATAATTGATCACCATCTTATGAAACAGATAAGCAAAGAAAACGTGAGCATATTTAACAGCGAATCCTATTCGTCTACTTCAAGCATCGTTTTTAGCGCTTTGGAAGCGCTTGGTTTTAGCATAGAACGCAATATCGCAATAATGCTCGCACTTGGCATCCTGTCTGATTCCGCGGAGTTTAAAAATTCAAATGCGCTTACCTTCGAGCAGATTGGAAAGCTCATATCCATGACAAATGTAGATTACAATACCCTCCTCCAATATATACACCATGTTGCAATGCCCGAAGAAAGGGCGGAAATGCTCATGGGTCTTTTCAAATCAAGTGTCTCTGTAAAATATGGTCTATTGTTTGTACAAGGTTTTGCCAAAAACGGAGCAAACATACTTGCAGACAATGCCATAAGGGTTGGCGCAGATGTTGCAATATTTTACAGCATATCTAATGGTGAAGTTTCATTTTCAGCAAGGCTCAGGCCACCACTGGACAAAAAGTTTGATATTCACCTTGGCTACATAATGAAAAAACTTGCGCCATTGATAGATGGCACTGGTGGAGGCCATCCATGCGCAGCAGGCGCATATGGCAAAGAGCAGTCAGGTATAAATGATTTTATCGAAAACTTCAATTTAGCTATCAAAGAAAGAGTAGAGAATTCGTAGTGATGTTATGAAAATTGCAATAGTATCAGACACCCATTTCGGTTATGAGCGCTTTGCCGAAGACGCATATACGCAAGCGAAAGAAGCTCTTGAGAAGGCTAGCGAAATGGCAGACGCAATACTGCTTCCAGGAGACATCTTTGATAAACGCTTCCCTAGGCCAGATGTGCTTGCTCAGGCTTTCAATGTATTCCGCGAGCTTTCGCACAAAGCGTTTGGAGCAAAAGTGGTAAGCTTTGAGTCAAAATATTCAAAAGCCTTTACAAATGTACCAATAATAGCAATATCTGGCACTCACGAAAGGACTGCGTTAGGCAAGGAGAATCCTCTTAACCTGCTTGCTCTTGCGGGTCTTCTCATAGATGCAAGCGAGTCAACAGTCACAATAGAAAAAGAAGGGGAAAAAGCCTCAATATTCGGATTGGGCGGCATATCAGAAGAAAACGTAAAAGCAGAGCTTGAAAAGCTTTCCCCAAAGCCCGTTGAAGGTTCATTTAATATTTTCATGTTTCACCAATCAGTATACGAACTGCTTCCGTTTAGTGATGACTTTATACATTTCAGCGATTTGCCAAAAGGTTTTGACCTCTATATTGATGGGCACATACATAGCAAGTTTGTTGGAAATGTAGATGGGAAAAAATTCATTATACCTGGAAGCACAGTGCTTACCCAGCTTAAAGACAACGAGCAGGAGCAAAAAGGATTCTTTTTGTTTGATACAAAGACATATGAAGAGCAGTTTATTAAAATCGATTCAAGACCATTCAAATCATTGCATATTACATTTAAGGATGCTAAGCCCTCAGACATCGAGAAGCGTTGCATAGAAGAGATAGACAACGCAATAAAGTCAACTAATGACTCTAAGAACCGTACCCCCATAATACGGGTGGTAATGGAAGGAACAATAGAAAAAGGCAGCAGCATGTCCGATATGATGCTAAATACAATTGCAAAACGCTATTCATCAAAAGCAGTCCTCAACATTGATGCTTCAAAGCTTGAAAGTCCTGATATTGCAATGAGTATTGAAGGGGTAAGGGAGAGCAAGTTAAGCGGCATGCCAATAAAGGATCTTGGTTTGAGCATGCTTTCAGGAAGGCTAAAGGAACTGGGCTTCGAAGGGCCAAATGCAATAGATTTGTTTAACATACTGAGCTCTCAGGATAGCAAGGAAAAAGTTCAAAAAGAAGCCCTAAAATATGTTGGGCAGCAGATGTAGTAAAATTCTATATTAAGCGTTTCCAAGCTCTTTGTTGACACTTTCCTTATTGTTAATATCAACAACCTTGTTGATAAATTCCAAATGTTTAGGATTGCATCTCCTCTCTTTCTTTCTCTTGGCAGTAATTATATTAACAAAGCCGTCATCGTTTACTTTTGTGATTATTGCTCTGCTTCCCGCATCCCTGCCGTATTTTTTTATACAAACTCTACCAATTTCCAGCAACATAAAGATCACCTAAATGCAAGCTTGCCTTTCTCAGCACTAAGCAGTGAAATAATCGAAACCGTAGCATCAATGCTTACGCGTTCAGTATTTATCTCAAGGTCAAATGCCGAGTGGTCCATAACATTTATTCCGTAAATATTCTTAAAGCTATCTATTGTAAGCCTGTCTTTTAGCATAACATACTTTTTAGCTTCGCTTAGCTTCATCCCATCTTTAAGGCTTTTTCTCCTTGCCCTTTCTTCAACACTCGCATTCAGCCATACCCTTATTGTGGGGTTTTTGACAATCCAAGGCCCCAGCCATGTTGTAACAACGCAGTTGTTTTTGCTTGCGAGCTTCGCTATTTCGCGGTCGAAAGATTTTGCATACTCTGTATTAGCAGTTTCTATAATATCCTTCAAGTTATTTTTATTGCTGTCTTTTTTGAACTTGCTGTAACTTTTAGTAAGCTCCTTTGTTATGTTCATTATGTTGAGCCCTTCGGCGAGCCTGCTCCCTATGGTACTTTTGCCACTTCCTGTCAAGCCACTTATACATATGCGTAGCATCAAATCATTCAATGGGCAACCAATTGAAGTACGTATGCCCTATACTTTATACCAACATCGTCAAGCTTCATGTTGCCTTCTTCTACCCTGCTGCCAAGCTTCACAACTTCAGCAGTGCATTTTGCGCAAAGCACACCTCCGAAAAGTCTGCTGTTAGTGCGTCTTGTTTTGCCTCCCTTTAAGCTTATCCCATTTAACTCGACTCCACAAATTGCGCAATGCGGAGCATTATTTTTTGCCCTCCTGTAATGAATAACATTCTTGTGGGTTTTAGTGACTCTGTTGGCCCTCTTGAGGCTTCTAGATCTTTGCATTGGTTTTGGCATTTTGACACCTTCATTTAAATGTTCTATTTAGCTTATATTAATTTATTGAGTTTTGCTTAAGCCTGTTTTTCGCCTTTTCCCTGTCTCTTATAAGGAATACCATGCTTGTTATTAAACCAAATATAAGAACAGCAACGAAAAATGACTCTTGTATGCTGACACTTTTGAATCCTAATGGCAGCATTGGTATTAATGTATAGTAAACAACGATGAATAGCGGCAGTATTATTATCATGGGCTTAATCTGTGCCTTCATGCTTTCGCCCATAAGGGGCATTACCTCTTTTTGCTTTTGTGCTATCTGTTCCTTGGGTGCATTGCTTTTTATCAACGTGTTTAGCTCCTTTGATAAGGAATTCATCTTTAATTGAATCTCCTGGAGATGCACCGGATTTGAAAGCTTACGCTGTATGCCTACAGAAAGTAGCGTGTAAAGAAGTGCAACTACCACTATCACAACTTCGCTACTCAAAGATGGCAGATAAAAGGCAAACATATTAATCAAATACTTCGCTTAAAAAGGCTTTGAGTTTGGCAACCTTTTCGTCTAGATGCCCGTCCTCATTTACTATTATGTACATTGGTATATTTAAATCTGACGAATATTTTGCCATGCTTGCCAAGTTGAAAATCCTCTGCATATCTATTATAGTTGATGGTTCTATCTCCCTATTCCTGCTTTTGTCCTTTTTGCGCCTCTCAATAAGTACTCCAGTTGGTGCATCGACATAAACAAAACCCTTTACTGCTTTGCCTAGCAGCAGCATATTGCTCAGCGGCAAGCCTGATAAGAACATGCCATTTTGCTCTACTGACATATGTGTATCAATGACAATGTTGCCATTCATCTTTTTTATGTCTTTGAATGCAAGCGTCCTAAGCAAGTCAATCTTGCCCTTTTTCATATACCTGATTTTATCCCTGTCTTTAGTATAATTGTTTTTTATTGCATGCTCCATCATGATGTCTCCTACATTAACTATCTTGAAAGATGGCGGAAGCATCTTTAGCAGCGTCGTCTTTCCAGAACCCGGCGAACCAGCAACAATGACAATTTTTGTCATAATTGTATCTACTCGCTAATCTATTTAATTCTTATTGCCTTGCCATTGCGCAAATGAATAGAGCACTCCCTCAAGCTTGTTATAAGCTTTGGATCCTGCTTCTCCAATACCCTCTTATAAATAGAAGGCAGTATACATGCTTGATATCTAAACCACATGTAAAAATAGAAAAAAGAAAAGGATGGATTACTCCATCTCTCCTCCAGGCATTCCTCCTTGAGGCATGCCTCCTGCGCCACCGCTCTTTGCCTTGGAGCTTATCATGTCATCTATGCGCAGTATTATTTGGGCAGCTTCGCTTGCACTGTATATCTCCTGCTGCTTTACTCTCTTTGGCTCAAACACGCCAAGAGCTTTCATGTCAGCAATGCTGTTCTTGAATATTTCAACGCCATAGTTGGCTCCCTCTTTTGTGTTGTGCTTGCTCCTAAGCTGTACTAGTGTATCTACAGTATCCATTCCAGCGCTTTCGGCCAGAGTTTTCGGAACAACCTCTATAGCGTCAGCGTACTTCTGTATTGCAAGCTGTTCTTTGCCTCCAACTTCGCTGGCAAATTGCCTTAGGCCTTTCGCCATTTCAATCTCAATGGCTCCTCCACCAATGACATATTTGCCATCTTCAATTGTGCTTGACACTGCCCCTATTACATCTGCTACAGAGCGCTCTACTTCATCAATTACCTGCTGTGTGCCTCCGCGTATGAATATTGTTACGCTCTTGGGGTCTTTGCATTTTTCAACAAAAATCATGCTTTCCCCACCGATCTTTTTCTCTTCTGTCATGCCTGCATAGCCGAGATCCTCGTTGCTAAGGTCGTCCAAGCTAGTCACAATCTTGCCTCCTGTTGCTCTGGCAAGCTTCTCCATATCGCTCTTCTTTATACGTCTTGCTGCGAGTATGCCTGCCTTCGCCATGAAGTGAAGCGCCACGTCATCAATGCCTTTCTGTGTAAATACTACATTTGCGCCGCTTTTCTTTATCTTTTCTACTCTCTCTTTCAATATTGTCTCTTCTTGCTGGATGTATGCTTGCATCTGGTCAGGAGAAGTTATCTCTATCCTTGCATCAGTTTCAGTCTTCTCGATTTCTAGCGCAACATCAAGCAAAGCAATCTTTGAATTTGCTACTGATTTTGGCATGCCAGGGTGTGCCACTTCTTTATCTATCAGTACGCCGTTGATAAGCTCTGTATCAGAAACATTGCCTCCTGCCTTCTTCTCTAGTTTTATAAAATCATGGTCTATTACAATCTTTCCGCTTGGATCTTTTGTCATTACCTGCTTAACTGCTTTTATTATTAGGTTTGAAAGGTGTGTTTTTGCAGCATCATCTCCGATATTCTTTGAACCCATCGATACAAGGGCTATCTTCTGAAGTATCTTGTCATCATTAATGTCCACGCTGATTGCCTTCTCGTCAAGAATCTTTGAAGCTTTGTCAGCTGCTATCTTTAACCCTTTTATGATCGTAGTTGGATGTATTCCCTGCTCGAGAAGCTCTCCTGCGCCTTTGAGAAGCTCTCCAGTTATTATTACGACTGTCGTTGTTCCATCCCCTACTTCTTTTTCCTGCGTTTTTGCTATATCTACCATAATTTTTGCAACTGGGTGCTCCACATTCATCTCGCTAAGTATGGTAGCACCGTCATTTGTTATAACTATGTCGCCAAGGTCACTTACCATCATCTTGTCCATGCCTTTCGGGCCAAGAGTGGTTTTAACTGCATTTGCTACTGCAACAGCCACCGAAATGTTTGTTCTTTGAACATCTCTCCCTAGAAGTCTTGTAGCTCCTTCAGGAAGGAATAAGACCTGTTGTCCACCAAGTTGATTTTCAGCCATAGTTTCACCTTTGTTTTATAACATCACTAACTCTATTCAAGTTAAAGTATCTTCTATTGTAGTCAATTAAATAAAATAGACCGGCAAAAATTGAAAATATATACTTATTATTAATTATTTTAATATCGAAAGATATTTATTTGTATACCTAAAAACTTGCTTTTAAAACAACATTTCTGCTTTGCTTGACCCTATATTATTATACAGATATGCGCAAAAGTTTTGACAAATGCGGATGTCTGTCTATCCAGGACCTCAATTTCTCTTTTTCAAATTCCTTTTTTGCATACATTAATTCTTCATAAAATTTTGCAAATTCATCTTTTTCAAGCATATCAATGGCGTTTCGCAATTGCATATATGTATTTTTATAAAGTGCTTCTAAACTTACCGGAAACACAGAAATATTAACAGTACTCGGTATATTGTAGTTACTATATGTGCTCTCCTCCATCAGGCGAGAAAAATTCTCGTTGAATTCCTTAATTATGCTTCTTTCAAGCGCATCTACTGATATTTTGCTGTCAAAAGTTTCTTTTAGGATTTTAATAACTGCATTCTTATAATGATTTTTCGCTTCTTTATCTTCAAAGTTGTCTAAATTCAATGCTTTTACTATTTCAATAACTAAAAAATTCTTTTTATTTATGTATTCAGACTCTTGGCAATCGTTTTTCTTTAAAAGAATGTTTGCCGTCTAATCACCACTTTTAGTCTATTTATTATAATATTTATATGTAGCGATACGTACAGCAAGTTTTTTCCTTCACGTTAAACATTTGTCTAATGTGCTTTTTATTGCGGTATTAACAGAATCGCAGCGACTAAAAGCGTGGCGAAGTGTTAAATAATTTTCTACATATAAATAACTCTAAACCGATTTGTGAATCTGTCGCAAGGTGTGAAAATGAAAATAAGTGAATTGAAAGTAGGCACTAGTAATGTAACCATTCAAGGTAAAGTGGTAAACAAGGATGAGCCAAGGGAAGTAGTTACAAAATACGGAAAGAGATTGAGTGTAGCAAATATAACAGTACAAGATGACACAGGCTCTATTGCAATGTCTTTGTGGGGCAACGATATAGACAATGTTAATGTTGGTGACACAATAGAAGTGGCAAATGGCTATGTAAACGAATTTAGAGGTACCCCTCAGCTATCAACAGGCAAGTTTGGAAAGATAAAAGTCATAGAAAAAGGAGGAAAGTCTGAGGAGCTCTCAGAAACTGAAGATGTGGATAGCCTTGGAGATGTTCCATCAGACGAAGATGTAGAAGATGCATGATTGGCTTTGCTTCTTGCCAATACTACTTTAAAATATAATT
>JBMFTN010000003.1:0-49712 GCA_049966995.1 Candidatus Micrarchaeia archaeon | reverse complement strand
AGTAGGCACCAAGCCAAAAGGAACCCCACGAATTTATTCGTGGGAGGATGTCAGTACTTGAAAAGAAACGATCCAAATACCACAAATCTATAAACGAATAGCTCTAGCACTTTATTACGGTAATGCGCCGGGATTGGGATTTGAACCCAAATTTCCTTTCGGAAACCAGATCTCGAGTTTCGCCTGACTACTGGCGCGTTACCGGATTCCGCCATCCCGGCATTATTTTGTGCAAAATTGCAACAAAAACATAAGTATTTAAAAACTTAATTAAATATTAAAATACCAAAATTATAATACCTATTGTATTAGGCATTGCATGATGTTTATGTTAGTTGAAAGAGATTACATATTAAGAGTTTTCATCGTCGGATTACTAGATGTTGTATCGGTTTCAACCATATTGTTCACTATTTACCTATTTTTGATAGTTAATACCCTTTACGATTTTATTATAGTAGCAGTATTTGCTGTTCTTGTACTAGTTTCAAGCTTTTTTAATATATACTCTTCAATGTGGTACTATAAGTCTTACAAATATGAAAAGTTATACAAGGAAAAACTTAGCAAAGTAGCCCCGCTAAAAGTATTCCCTACAGTTGCTATTGCAATGCCGGTATATAATGAAGACCCTAAAATAGTTAAAAATAATATAGAAGCACTTTTAAAGATTAATTATCCGAAGGAAAAAATAAAATTTTACGTTTTAGACGACACTACAGATATTAAAAATGCAAAACAAATAGAAGAGGTAGCACTTAAAAATAGAATAATGTATTTACACAGGGACGTACGCACAGGTTATAAAGCTGGAGCTTTAAACAATATGCTAAAATACAGCAATGAGGAGTTTATAGCAATATTCGATTCTGATGAAAAGCTTACCAATAGGGACTTCTTGATTGACACTTTACCTTATTTTAGAGATAAGGATGTTGCTTATGTGCAGACGGAAAAAAGATTCCAAAAAGGCAACTTTTTCTCTGATGCTGTTGATATATTTGAAGCATTTTTCTTCAAATTTGTACAAGCAGGAAGAGCTCTTAACAACACAACCATATTTGCAGGGTCGTGCGGTGTAATTAGGAGATCGGCAATTGACACTGTTGGTGGTTTTCCACAATATGTTTTAGAAGATACTTTCTTCAGTTTTGACTCTATTTTAAAGGGATATAAAAATGTATACATACCTAAGAACTACGCGTTGGGTCAACCATTGAAAAGCTTCACTGCACTCGCAAAGCAACAATGGCGCTACAATTATGGGGGTACGCAATTCATAAAATACTTTATTGATGCAAAAAAGGAAAATCTTTCAAAATCAAGGAAGATTGATTATTTTCTCCATGGTGCAGGACTTGATTATGTTTCCATATTTCTTATTATTTTCTCGATTGTCTCAATAGGGATAGTTTTTATAGTCAAGCCATTACCACAATTGACAGATATAAGTGCAATAGTAAGCAATCCATTAGATATCTTAGAAATTATGGGTATGATTGCATTTATAGGCTCTTTCTTTGCGCCGGTAGTACTTTCTGGTTTGTATTTTAAATCTTACAAAAAGGGAGTAATGGTATCATTGCTGAATTATGCACTTGCAATAATAAGAACTAAGGCAGCAATAGCGTTATTTTTAAACAAGGAACCTGGGCACCAATGGAACAAAACAGATAAAAGAAAAATAAAAACAACACTGTATTCAATTTATGCTGCTAAGTCTGAAATAGCTTTTTCGGCATTTATATGGATATTTGCGTATATCGCAATAAATAGCGCAAACTTTTACGGAGGCTTATGGCTTATAGGGTATGGCCTTTTGTTCTCCTTAACAGCAATTTTCATAAAAATTTATGGATGAGCAAATGGTTTATATAAAGATTCACGATACGGAAAATGGCATTATGCTGGCCATGTGCGATGAGCATCTTATAGATAAGGTTATACAAGAGGGGGATGTTATAATAGATATAAAAGGGTATAATTCATTTTATAAGGGTGAAAAGCTAAGCTATGACATTGCAAAAAAGAAAGTGAGTGAGCTTTCAGATATTTACTCTGCTAATATAATTGGCGACGAAAGCATTGAAATCGCATTAAGCGCCAAAATAATAAGCAAAAAAGGCATATCCTGGGTTGAAAAGATACCATATGCGCATTCTTACAGTGTAGATTAATCTTATTTGATATGAGGTATTTGCTTGTATATCAAAAGAATTTACTCTTATTTTATAGCTGCAATAATAGTACTTATGGTAGTCTTGCTAATTCTTTCTTATGGGTACTTTGGGCCTGAATGGGACCTTATGGCCCATTACATTAACGCAAGGAGTTTTGCCAATCCGGCATTTTACGCTTGTCTTTTTAATAAAGGTTGTGTATTGGCAACACAAAATAGTGCATTTTACTTTGAATACTTCAGGGCGCCACTAAGTAGTACTTTCCTGCTAATTTTTGAACTTGTTGCAAATAAACTGGCAATTCCGCTTTATATAGGCTTTGTTTTTATGCTATTTATTATTTCAGTATACATTTTGGCAAAAGAAATGAAGCTAGATATGCTTATCTCAATTTCTGTTTTTGTTGCACCATTTATGATTTTGTTTACGCTTTTGTCAAATAGCACCGAGATGTTGTCATTGTCATTCGCACTGCTTGGTACAGCATTGCTGACAAGAAAAAGCCCGTGGAGCGGTTTATTTTTTGGATTAGCAAGCTTAAGCAAGTATGTTATGCTTATATCTTTACCGATGGTATTGCTCTTGTACAAACCAAAAAAGATCGCAATTGCAATAGCATTGTTTATACTCCCAATAATACCGTGGCTTATTTTTAACCAACTGGTATTCGGAAATTACTTGTTTAGTTATTTAGAATCGCTCCATATAGTAAGCTCAAGCATATTTACACATGGCATAAACCTTGGTTCACTTTTGTTTGTATGTGCAAATTCTATTATATTTGGAACAGTTGCAATAATCTACATTTTAAAGAAAAGGATTAAAATTTCAGGATTTTCTAAAAAGTTTCATGGATACATAAAGGACCAGAATGCCAAGATTTCAGTCGTGTTTTTGCTCCTTAGTATTGTAAGCTATGTTTTTATTGCTTACAACAGAGATACTTTTACACAAATAAGGTTTGGATATTTGTTGCACGGAGCTCTTGCCCTGTTTATGGTGTTGTTACTTTCAAATATTTCTAGGGTAAAAAAATATACTACTATGCCATTTTTTATTGGCATTGCCAGTATTATTATAATATTAGCAAATATTTTTACCATCGCAAGCATATACAATTATGGGCCATCACTCTCAATATGGAATCCGGTATTTGGAAATGCAGTAAAAGAGCTTTCAATATTAGGATATGGAAACTGCAATGTAGTGTCAAATGATTGGATTTACTTGCTTTACCTTAATGCGCACGCATTTTCACCTTTTTATGTAGACAAAATAGAGAACGAATATCCGATAGTGGTATTTTATAACTCAACAGCTGCAACAAGCCCAAGTTCTATTGCAGATCTAAATACTTCAAAGGTCATATTTAACAACAAGAACTTTTCAATTCTGCTGCCACGCAATTATACATGTATAAACACTACTCATTCTGCAGCAGCAAAATAGCTTCAGCAATATTCCCATTTGTTTGCTGAAGGGCTTTTTTGATGTGCTCTTTATCAGTTATACCAGTCTTTTCAGATACAATATTGATATCATCATCACTTATTGAAAGCTGATTACTTACCTCACTTTCGGTTATTTCACCACTTATCTGGAAGCTCCTTATGCCTTGTGCTTCAATTTCCGTAACTTGCGGATTAGAGATAATTATATTTTTATCATTTGATTCTATGATAACCCTAGTTGCTTCTATTTCTGAAGTTTTTATCCCCATTTTTGCCATGAGATTTTTCATTGTCCTCGGATCTAAATTTGGCATCATAATATCACATGTGATATAAAAGGTATGTTCACCAAAGCATAAATAACTTTTTAATAAAATTAATAAATATGTATGAACGCATAAAACCACCTGCCCTAAAGCCAGGTTCAACAATAAAGATTATAGTTCCCTCTTCAATGCCAGGCAATATGGAGGGGCTTTCTTCAGCCATAAATTTTATAAAAAAGCAGGGGTTTAAGGTAAGCCTTTCTACAAGCCTCACACACTCCACACCACATAGATTCTCCAGTGCTGGAGACAGCCTTAGAAAGACAGAACTAGAAAATGCTTTCAAAAATGATGAGATTGACGCGATTATGGCTTTGCGTGGGGGATCAGGATCAATAGATTTGCTTAGCACTATAGACTATGATATAATAAAAGAACACCCTAAGATATTCATAGGCTATAGTGATATTACATTGCTCCAGCTTGCTTTTTACAAAAAAGCAAACCTCATAACATTTCAAGGCCCTATGCTTATAGATCTTCTTGAAAAGGATCAAAATGTGCTTTCCTATAACTGGTCAACATTAATTGATATTATAAAAAATGGCGAATCTCTTATGTTGCAAAATCCATCAGACAGTGAATGGTCAAAGACAATAACAGAAGGCAAAAGCAAGGGGATATTACTAGGCGGCAATATGTCTATGATCTCATTGATAGCAAATACTGCGTTTATGCCAAAAACTGATGATAGTATACTTTTCTTAGAGGATGTTGATATAGAACCATGGGTAGTAGACAATATACTTACCTCTTTAGTGATAAAAGGCCTAATGAAAAGGGTAAATGGAGTGTTTTTTGGAGAATTTCCACATTACGGCTTTGAGAATATATTAAATAGCTCGAATGATATATCATTTATGCTGCAGAATCTATTTGAAGAAAATTACTTATACTCTAACATCAGGGATATTATAACAGATGTAGTAACAAAGAAGATTAAGAGAGTGCCATCTTTTCTTGATTTTGCATGCTGCCATGGCAAATATATAACCACTATGCCAATAGGTACTAGAGTAGAAATTAACGCTGAAGAGCATACTATATCAATGCTCGAAAGTGCAGTAGGATAAGCAATTAATTTATAGGCAATATGGAAAGGTATTTAAATGCTCTTATTTTTTATAAGGCAACATATAAATATATAATAAAGTGATAAATTCATAGCCAGAAAATATTACATTATAACATAAGGTATATTTATCTGTGCATATAAAGATTAACATTATGCAGGGATGGCGGAGCCTGGTCAAACGCGACGGACTCAAGATCCGTTGACTTAGGTCTACGGGAGTTCAAAATATGAACAAATCTCCCTCCCTGCATTTTGAAAGGTGTTTGAATGAGCAACAAAATGTCAAAATCAAAAAAAGCGCAAGATGCTAAACATGAAGTAAAGCCCCAAAAAAAATCAAAAATACTAGATATACCAAATTATCCGCAATCTGAGGAATTTACTAGTGTGGCGGCTTGTGCTTTGATGGTGCTTAAATATATAAACAAAAATATTCACGTTAATAAAAACACCGAATATGAAATTTGGGAAGAAGCAAACTATGGTAGCGTTTGGCATGGTTCGCGATATGGTATTGCTTGCGCACTTGCAAAAAGAGGTGCAAAATTGTATATTGTAACAAATGCTAAAGATGAGGGATACGAGAAAAAACTGGCAGTCTATGAAGGTATAAACCTTGATACTTTAAGGTCCGCATTTAATGAGGTCAAAGAGCGTGCCAAAGAGATGAAGATAAAGGAGATTAGAAAAGTAGTAACATTAAATTTAATAAAGAAGGAGCTAAATTCTAATAGGATTCCAATAGTTCTTGTAGACGCAAATAAGCTTAGCTCGCAGGATCATCCAGATCCAAGCCCACACTGGGTAGTAATAAAAGGATATGATAAAGACAGTGTATACATAAATGACCCGTATTCTAATGAGACAATAAGTATAGAGCCACAGATATTTAAGAGAGTACTTGGTTATGATAATGAATATCATCTTATATCAGTAAGCACAAGGAAGTAAGTTAAACCATTACCTCTTAGTTTCTGCTACTTTTATGATACATATATAAAATTTAGGTTTCAATCTTATATTTAGTCCAATGAAGAAGAGAGTAACTTCTGAGATATGATGAAGCCCATTTCGGCTGAGGACTTTTAATGTGGTTATGCCTATGGATAAAAGCAAATTGGTAGGTATATTAGTATTATTAGTAGCTTTTCTTGCAGGCACATTAAATTCTATATTGATTACAAATCCAAGTATACTTGATACTAATGCGAGCACTTACGTAATAGTAGTAATGCTTATGCTGCCAGTTATGATTATCTTTTCAGCCAAGGAAAACTTAAAATTGCTGGGAAGACCAATTAACTTGCTGCTAGGTTTTGCATCTTTCATAATTTATATAATTATAGAGATAACTGCAATGGCAAATTTGTCATTTGCATTTATGTCATACAGGATTGACGCCTTTCTTTGGCCATTGCTACTAATATCACTAATTGTAATACTTTTTGGGATAGATGGAATAAAAAAACTAAAGCACCTGATAATCTATGCTATATTTGCATCTCCAGTGCTTTTGTTGCCGTTATTTACACTAAACCCTATATGGACAAATATAAATTCTGGATTTGTTTATAGCATATTAAAATTAATAGGCATAAATTTTGTAAAAATGTCAAACACTTTGTTTGGCGGTGCTGGATCCTTAATAACTATTTCTTCAAGTTGTGTATCTTTGGGTACATTTGTTGCATTAATAATGTTCATGATTCCTGTAGCATATCTTTACAAAGGATCTTTTAAAAGTAAAGCACTCTGGGTGATATCTGGATTTATACTTATGGTCTTGTTTAATATTTTAAGGATTGCTGTAGTATTGCTTGCGGGCGTATATTATGGATTAAGTAGTTCTATCTTGATATTTCACCTGTTTGCTGGGCAGATATTGTTTTATATTGCAATAGTCATAATGCTGCTCATAGCAAAATTCTTCAATTTATACATAGAGAAAATAGATCATAGAAAAATTGAAAAAAGAGCCAGGTTTAGTAGATTTAGTAAGCTTACCATTCTATCCATTTCTATTGCACTTGCATTCGGCTTTACTTCTTTTGCACTCTCATTTGATTTTAATAGCTTTATAATTGCTCCTGCAATATCTTTCACTGCTGCACAGAATTTGACGCAAAATGTTATGGTAGGAAATATATTGCTTTCCCTTAAGAATACACATTCTGACGTTTTGTTGTTGTCTTCATCAAATTCAACAATTACATATGGCTTGTATAACAAGACTAAAAATTCTACGATATATGCAATGATAACGCTAAACAAAAATCCAGAAGGGGGGATTATAGCTGCAAATTACAGCTCTATTAGGGATAGGCATACTATCCTGATGAAAAATGGTATAGCAATAAAAAGTGCCATAGTTGTTTCTGATAATGTTACTTTTATAGTAAATTATTTTTCAATGCCATATCTAGTTAATGGTAAATATGTGACCGAAAACTATGATTTATTTATTACAAAAAATGAAACTTCGAATGTAAACTTTTGTAGCCCAGATGTAAAAAAAGATTTGATTAATGAAGTTGACACGATGCTTTTAAACTTGTTTAACGACAATAGTGCACATGACAATATGATGTGTGTTAGTTATTACATAGCAGACAGTGCATGAAATGGCAATACAAAATTTTGAAAAAGTAGTGCTTTTATATAAGAGGGATAGGCGCAATATCCGCTTTCTTTTTCTTGAAAAAAATGACAATTTTTGTATAGGTAAAAGGCAAATTAAACATGGCAATTGGATATACAAAACTGCGCATGGTAAAATTTTGGATAAAACAAGAATTAACATAAACGTTGACCCTTTTTTTAAGCGTATGATTAAATTTGAATACAAAAAAGGTGGAGATTTGGTTAGGGCTAATGTTGCAATATCAATTGCTAAAGTAAATAATAGTATTGCAATAAAATTAGGCAAGCATTGTATGTGGTTTGATATTAAGCAGATTCAAAAGAAAAAAATTCCTGAAAATTGCAAAGAACTCGTTAAAGATGCAATTGAGTATATAAATAAAAAAGATAAGCTAGATAAGCTAAATCTTGCTTACAGAAAGTTACCATATAAGTTTAAAAATTGGGATCTCAGTAGAAGGTATGTACCTGGTGAAGGGCCAGTAAATGCTGATGTAATGGTCATTGGGCAGGCTCCAGGCAAAATGGAAGACATACTGCAACGGCCATTTGTAGGCAGAAGTGGCAAGCTTCTTGATTATTTACTTAAAATTGCAAAATTAGAAAGGAATTCTGTTTATATAACAAGTGTCGTTCAGTTTTTTCCGCCTGATAATAGAAAGCCAAACAATGCTGAAATAAATATCTGTAGAGAATTCCTTTTAGAGCAAATTAAGATAATAAACCCTAAGTTGATCATACTTCTAGGGGCAGTTTCCACCGGAGAGGTTTTAGGCAAAACAGACATAATGAAAATCCATGGTAAGATTTTCAAAAAAAGATATTTTGCAACTTTACATCCTGCAGCTGCAGTTAGGATTAAGAGAAATTTGCCTATAATCGAGAGAGATTTTAAAAAATTAAGGAGATTGCTACTCAACAAAAAACTTTTAGAAAAAACATATTCTTAGGTATTGTTTTTACCTCCACATTTAAGGAGAAGAGGGCCTGTAGCCCTAAGGCTACAGGCAATTTACTGTGGGGGTGATATAATAAGTGTATTAGTCGCCTTGCCAGCATCATATTTGTAAAAAACTTTATGGCCAAGTTGATATCTTGAGAGTATGCCTTGCTTATAAAGCTTGGTTAGTCTCGCAGTGGCCGCATTCCTTCCCCTATAATTGAGTTGAACCTTGATGTCCTCCGCACAAGCCATCCCTTTTCTCTGTATTATCTGCAGTATTTTTGCATCTAGATCCGAGATAGGAAGCTCTTTGGGGAGTAACATGTTTTCTCCTATTGCAGGTGTTTCTTTTTCTTCTTCTGCATCAGAGAATAACTCATTTTCAAGATGACTTATACCTTCGGCAAGGCCTTGGAGTACCATTGTTGTTTTTTTGTTTTCTTCGACAAGGTACTTTATCAAAGAGAAAAGACTTGAATTTATCGAATCTTCTTTTGCTTTTTCCTGTATGATCTCATTAATTGAAGAGCTTCTCTCTTTTAAACTCTTTATACTCTTTTTTATTTTTTGAACATCATGTTCCAGCTCCTTTTTTGATTTCATGAGCACCATCCCATCATGATTCATGCTTAAAAGAATCATGAATGAATCATGAATTTATTATGAACAATAGATATTTAAATGTTGCGTAAATGCATTAAGTATTATACAGAATAGCGGAAGTGATGCTTTCCTTTTAAAAGAATTGCATAAGTATTTTATACAATTGCAATGCAATCACATACTATTTTTATCTGTAGGATAACAAATATTAATATAATCTTACACTATTAATCTTATTTGAGTAGGTTATATGCAAAATGTTTTAATACCTGAAGAAAGACTGAAATTACTTAAAAAGGATAGTCATATTATAAAGCGGATAGAAGAGATATCTAGTTGCAGGATAAGCTTTAAAGACAACAATATAGAGATAAGCGGAGATCCGTTTTGGGAATTTTCTGCCAAGAACATACTTTTTGCTTTTGGCAGAGGATTTGATATAAACGATGCGCTTCTGCTAGCAAATGATAACGAGTATTTTACATATATAGATTTAGGCCAGTATTTTAGCAGTGACAAGAGGATACATCAGGTCAAAGCACGCATAATTGGCAAAGAAGGCAAAGTAAAAGGTAATATAGAAAGCATCAGCAAAGCAAAAATAAGCGTGTATGGGGATACAGTAAGCTTTATAGGCACTGAAGAGGAGATTAATGAAGCCCAAACATGTGTAATTGCACTAATTGAAGGGGAATCGCATAGGAGTGCATATAGAAAGATGGAGGCTGCTCATAGGAAAAATAGAGAACTAATACGTAATATCAGTAATATGTAGGGGAATTATTATCTAGAGGTGACCTTAATGGCAGAGAGAACCGCAGAAGAGATATTTAAAGAGTTTAAAGAGCAATCTATTGCGGATTTTTTCAAAAAAAATAGACAAATGCTTGGATACGCAGGTAAGGTACATTCTTTAGTTACTATTTTACATGAGTATGTAACTAATTCGCTTGATGCTTGTGAAGAAGCAGGTATACTTCCTGAAGTAGAAGTTACAGTGCAACAGGTTGGTGATGAAAAATATAAAGTTTCTGTTAAAGATAACGGTCCAGGTATACCAAGAAAATATATTGGAAAGGCATTAGGACAGATCCTTTCTGGGACAAAGTTTCATAGATACATGCAACAGAGGGGTCAACAAGGAATCGGTGCTGCCGGATGCACACTCTTTTCACAAATAACAACCGGAAAATATGTATTTGCAAAATCCGCTACTGGAAATAGAGATGCTTACTCATGCCATATTGGCATAGATACAGCACACAATAAACCAATTGTTGCGGATATGCAAGATATAAATGGAGACGAAATGCATAGGGGACTTTATATTGAAGGGGAATTTGCAGAAGTAAAATATGAGAATAGTGAGCACAGTGTATACGAATATTTGAGAAGAACTGCACTTTCCAACCCACATCTTCAAATAAAGTTTACAGATCCTGACAATAAGGAGTATACGTTTGTTAGAGCAACAGATATTATACCAGAAAGACCAAAACCAACAAAACCACATCCGCTTGGCTTAACGGTAAATGATTTGCTGGAGTTCGCTCAAAAAAGTGAGAGCAGGAGGGTTTCCTCATTCTTATTGGATACTTTTGCCAGAATGACAGCAAATAAGTTAAACGAAATTAAACTTAATCTTCCACAATTTGATATGGACAAAGATCCAAAAAAATTAACATGGATAGAGTGCGAGGAACTAATTAAAACTTTTAACAAGATCAAATGGATAGCACCAGACGCTATGTTTATAAAACCAATTGGAGAGGAACAAATTAAGATTGCACTCAAAAACATAATTGATCCTGAATTTATGAATGTGACAGAAAGGAAACCGGCAGTATTTAGAGGGGGAGTCCCTTTTGTTGTTGAAGCCGCAATTGCTTTTGGTGGGAATGCTGGGAGAAAAACCGAAGAAGGCTATGAGGCTAATGTATTGAGGTATGCAAACCGTGTACCCCTATTATTTGACAGTGGCAATTGTGCTATTAGCGAAGCAGTAAAAAGTATAGACTGGAAAAGATATGGGATAGATCTTGAGCAGCAACCTGTTAGCATACTTGTAAATGTTTCATCTATATATATACCATATTCTGGAGTAGGCAAAGAGTCAATAGCACAAGAAGATGAGATAATCGATGAGATAAAGCTTGCACTCATGGAAACAGCAAGGGGTTTGCAAAGATATTTAAGCGGAAAAATGCATATTCGTGAAGAGGAGAGTAAATATAATGTAATAATGCGCTATACAAAGCAATTAGCAAGTGATTTGAGTAGTATTAGTGGAATTGAAAAAAGCAAAATAGAGAAGGATCTTGAAGCTTTAGTAGCAAGGCATTACCCAAAAGTCAGCAGAGAAAGCACCAATGAGATAAATGATGGTAATATTTCAGAAAACGAAAGTGTATAAGATATAATCAGCCAAAAACCTCTTCTGGCATATCTGCATTAAGCAACTTTACACTTCCGGTTGATATATAAATTTTTAACTGCTCTGCTTCTGGAGTATACGTGACATATAGCGTCCTTAGGAATTCCTCAAGTTTAAATGTATTAAGGAATGCAAGATAGGTTGTTTGGTTATTATATATGGGAACCTTGGTGAACTTGCTAGTTTTAGAGTATATTATGATATATGATCGCTCACCGCGTATCGTGGCAACTATGTCTGCAAGGTTGCTTGAATCCAGATCAGTAAACATATAACCATGTGTAACCAAGTATATTCTCAGTTTCTTGAATGTGGCAAGATAGTCTATGTCATGGCCGCTTTTCGCAATCCAGTCTGAAGGAGCATATAATTCATCTGATCCTACTAAATAGCCATTTACCATGAGCTGCGTAACAATTTTATCAACATTACTATATGTGATGCCAATTGGCATGTTATTATATCGCATATTTGATGAAATTGTTGATTTAAGTTCATTCTTTGAAAGGGGCATGAACTTCCAATGATAACGCACATTTAACTTGTCAAATTGACTAAGTATTTCTTTTGCAGGTATCTTTATCTCTATTTTTTTCTGAGCTGGAAGTGAAGGGATATCTATATAGAATTCATCTCTGTTTGGTTCTTTCACGAGGGTGACCATTAACAGCACGACAATTGAAACAATTCCTAATTCTATATACTGTTTGTTGATTGTTATTATTGGTGCTTTCCTTTCCATAGTAAAGTAAAATGTAGAATTAAGCAATGACACTTTAAAGTTTAATTTGCCATATTGCTGCGGTGATCCTGCAGGCAAAGTATAATTTATTACACCTGTATTATTAAGCACACCGGATTTTGCAAATTTGTTGTTAAGGCTTATTGTATAATTTATTCCTGAAAGAGGTTGACCATCCGAAGACATATAGAAATTATACTGGTTGTTAGTAAAATTATAGCCAGTAAGTCCAATATCAATTGGAGAGATGTTGAATAAAGCAGATGCATAAAGGTTATTAGAGTAACCATCTAGCTCTACTATATAACTTCCTGGTGGCAGGTAGAATCTTAGGTATTCATAGAAGGTTAAATTGTTGTATACTTGCGTATATGGCAAGGGCATAGCATACATTTTAGTCATATTGATAGTATAAAAAGTAATGTGTGGTTGTATTGATACGGGAGCTGAAGAATTCAAAAATATTGACATTAATGACATTATTGTATAACCTGGAGGGATCATACTAGGTATGCTTATTGTGCCATTCATGCTGTGGGCTGGAGTAAAGTATATATATGAATAGGAAGTTTTTGTTTTGTTGGAATTTGTGTTCCTTGCTATCATGACAAGACGTCCAGCCAAATTTCTGGTAAAAACATAACTGCTTGGCATTTTAATTGATGAATTAATTAAGGGTATACCAACTATTCCACTAGAGTTATTTTTTGTAAAGTTGATTGTCAAATGCCCTTTGGCAAGCATGCTCATCCAAAAATCCTGGAATAGCGCCTTTGAAATGTCTGCCGCGCTCTCATTTATTGAATCCCATGAAGATAGGGTATTAGAAAAAGCAATAAATACGCCATTATTTGCGTATTCATAAGTAACAGGGCCTTCCAAATATTGGTTCAGTGTCTGATTGAAGATAAAGGTAGTTTTATTAAAGTAGTAGGGATCGTGAGTAACATTGGTAGCATTAGGTATATTTTTTAAATATTCTGTATAATTGAAACTAGTTGTTAAAAGGTATCCTGGCATTGAAGTGTCAGGTATTATTATACTGCCAGGGAGTAGCAATCTTGAAAAGTTATCCCCTATGTAAATTATTATAGTACTTTCATTGAGAAGGTAGTCCAGCAGGGTCATGTTCGTTGAGGAATTTACGGGTTTTAAGAATTGTGAAGGAAGAAGGCCGCTCGGTATAATTAAATACGAGTATGGTGGGATTTTTGATACATTTGTTATAGAAACATTGTGTATATTGCTGCTATTTACAAGGTTATATGCTAATATGTCAGATCTAAGCCTTGAATAAAATAAAGGTATGTCTGTACAATTATAGCATTCGTCACTAGTATTTAGTAAGTATATCTGGTTAGGTGGCTGAGCAATGAATGCTGTGGCGTTTATACTTAAGCTCGTTGCATTGATTGTATTATAACTTAATAGCTCAAAAGGCACGACAAATTGCGAATTGTTGTACGTGAGCAATCTTTGACCTATGATCTTACCAGTAACCTTAGGCGGGGATAATTTGCTTGGCGCACTTGTAGAGGGTATTTGAGAAAGTTCAATCCTAAGATAGATATATAAGGCAGCAATTGCAATTACTGTAAAGAGTATTGCAAATATGATAAACTTAAGTTTATTGGAGCGCTTACTCTTTAACATTCGGCCACCCTCCCATATCTTCCTGCTTGTTCCCTTTTCTGTTGAAGATCTTCATAAATAGGCCAGTCAATACCTTTGATGCCTTATTTTGGTTTTCCCCTATTTTTTTTACTATTGAGTACACTCTGACATACTTTATTCTCTTATTTATTTTTATTGCATATTTCATCTTAGTCAGCCTTTCAGTGTTATGTACCCAAGAGAAACCATTTTATTCAGTATCTGTTCTACTCTTGTTGGGGTCACCTTGAAATTTTGTGCAAACTCATTTATGTCAATCGTACTATCATGGGCTTCTATCCAATCTTCAACCATGACCATCAGCGAGTCATCTGAGTAAGCTTCTAATACTTTTAATCTCTCGCTAAGACTCTTATTTTCAGCACTGAGCTGCTGAACTTGCACGGTAAGATTCTTGTTTGATGCCGTGAGCTCTAGGTTTAATCTTTTTAATTCCCTATATTCATTAAACAGTGAATCGTAATTATTGAAAAGCGCACTATAACTCTGGGATAGGGAATTAAGCACTTCATCGATTGATGAATCAGTATATTGGAAAAGTTCAGCATTATCTACAGAGTATAGGTCGGCAACAAGGGATAATATATTTAATAAAACTTTTATTACATACAATCTTCTCAGCTTGGGGCTGGAGTCAAGAGGTATTGTGTAATTTATAGTGATAGAATTTTTTGAGAAAAGGAACACCATAAATAGGAATGGCCGCTTTTGTATATCCCTGCTTTCTATCCTGGCTATTGAAAGCTCATCCGAACTATATTTGATAGTAAATACCTGCAATGTCGAAATCCTGCTTGCCATAGCATCGAATGTACTTATTAGGTTACCCTTTAAAACTATCTGATCAGTACTTGGTTCTACAATACCTTGATTTTCCTCGGCCAAAAATCACACCTTCTTAAAGCAGTTTTATAATAAAAATTGATAAATTAAATACTTTTCCTTGAGTGGCGCTTTTTTACTTCTTTTCTTGGCTGTATGTTCTTTTCACCGTATTTGACATGAGGTTTCTTGATGTTTAAACCTGGCATATAACTGAGCTGCGCAAGGAGGTACATAAATACAACTATGAAAGCACCAAAAAGTACAGCTTTTAGTTCCCTACCGCCAGAAATAATGATAAGGATAGCTGCAAAGATCAACCCTATGGCCAGGTAGGTTATTTGCTTGCGCATGTAACTATCGCGCATTTTCTTATATTTTGGATAGCATTCATGGCACACTACAAGCTTATAGCCCTTCTCGTTCTTTGTAACATTTCTTTTAAACCATCTAACAGAGTTGATTACATAATCGTCTTTCACTTCTAACCCGTCTTTTTCGAGTCCACATATAATACATCTATTCTCTGCCATTATATCAACTAAAATCCACTTCTATTGAATATACGCGGCCTATTTCAGCAGAAATTTTTTGCACGTCTGTCATTTCAAAAACTTCTGCAATTGTTAAATCATCAAAACCTATCCTTCTAAGTATGTTAGATATCTGTTCTCTTTCAATTCCTATCTTTTCCAACTGCGAAACTAATGTAATTGCATTGATATGCCTATGGTTTTTCTCCATTTCGGAGAGTAGAACACCAATGCTCTTTTCATCGACATGCATTGCTATTAGTATGCGCCTTATGGTGGTGCGTTGCACTATATAAGTACTTTGGTTAGCCATTAGTTAACCCTATTGCGGAAATAATTCTTGTTATAAGCAAATCATCTATGCTAAGACTTTTCAGGAAAGACACAATATTAGGCACTATCACACCCGCATTTGAAAGTTCGCGTACAAACTCCAGCATTTTTATGGATCTGCCCTGATCATTCATTATTGAGAATATGTGCTCTATCACGTCACTGCTTATGTTGTATTCTATCAATTTGTTCCTCAATTCGTCAAATTCAAACTCAAAGCTTTTTTGCTGAACGTTTGCAGCAAGCTCACTTTGAGTAAGCACATCTGACAAGTCTATAGTATATACATAAAGGGGTTCTTCACCGTGTATTTTTTCCAGCAAGAATGTTTCTGGGAATCTAATAGCAGTTTGGAAAGCCATTTCTACTGCTGCCTGGCCTACTCCAAATTTTGTTATTTCTGACCTTATAAAGTTTGAGAAGTTCATTGAACCTTGCAAGTAGTTAAGGAATTTTTCGAATTTTATCCTAAGCATAAAAATAGTCCCAACATTTGAGAATATAGCTTCATTTATGTCTGTTGGATTTTGCGAAGCTACAATAAGACCAAACTGGTACTTTCTTCCTTCTCTTACAATCATTATTGCATCGCTCCTCTCGTCGCTTGCAACCTTCCATGCTTCATCTAGCACTACAAGGGCCTTTAAACCTTTTGTAGGGCTCCAGCCCTCACTACGCATCCTTTCTTTTAGGGATTGCAATATGAATAATGCAGCAAGCGCCCTAAAGTTTTCATCAGGTAAAGAGGAAAGATCTATATCTACTAGTCCAGAGCTTGTCAGCTTATCCAGGTCTATTGTACTCTGCCTTGCAAAGTAGTCTTCGCCTTCCCTTGCAAATTGTCTTAACCTGTATATGGCATTTTCAAGCTCTGCAGGATATTCGTATGTTCCTTCCTGCAACTTTTCTTGCAGCAAACTTATGACCTCCTTTAAGGTAGGGGGCTGTTTTCCAGTTATAGGCTTTTCATGCAACACAAATCCGCTGTTCGTGTATGCCTGCTCAATTGCTTCCTCTGTGATTCGCTTCTGCTCTGGGTAGTTGCCTATATCGGTAAGTATTTCAAGAGCAGTCATTATCTGCTTAGACCTGTCCAAAGGCTTCATTCCGCTTAAGTCCATTATGTTTAGATATGAGCCTTTGCCTAGCGATACCACAATTCCGCCACTTTGATTAACCCATGCTTTGTATTCTCCCGCCCAGTCTATTATTACGGCGTTTGTGTTCCACACATAACTTGCTCTTATAAGGAAAGTCTTGACAAAGTAGCTTTTTCCGGCACCGGTTATGCCTACCACTGCTATATGTGGGTTTGTCAAATTGCTAAAGGACCAGGTAAAAGGGACTTTAAATATTTTTGTTGAGCCTATGTATATTGCCTGGAAAGGATCACTTAAAAGTACAGTTGCGGGAGGCTCTGGGGGCCTTGTTATAAATGCTCTTTTTGAAATCTCGTTCGTTGTTATGTGCTGCAGCCTTAATAAGGTCATTTAATCATCTTTCACTTTTAATTTATTTATGTTTTTGCTTTTTCATGCTTCATTGCTGCTGTGAGAAATATGATGCTGCTTCTCCCAGCGAAGTTGGCAAACCAAAGTTAAACCTAAATAATGTGTAAAGCTCTCTTCCTCTAACAGGGGTAAGCTCAACGTCAAAACCACTTAAAGCAATCTGTAATGCACGTATTTGGGATGCTAGGTTGTCAACAGCTGCTTTTTCGCTTATACCTATTGCGGTAGTTTCTATATACATTAAAGAAGCAACTGGCTTTTCTCCACTCGATATCTTGTCTATTTTGGCTTGTATTGTGCTTATTTTTCTTTGTATATCTGCAATGGTAACTTCATTTGCATTGCCTTGTATAGCTCTTGAAAGCTGAAACTCCTGGTATGATCTTTTTCCTTCGAGCTCATCACGCGTGCCTTGTACATCAAGCCCAATTGCAAAGACATGATACTTAAAAGGAAAATTTACACTCATGATTGCACGTTCCCACAATTCTGGAGCCCTTGCAATCCTATCATCTTCATTGACAACTTCACTTGTTTCTAATTTGAACACATAGGAAAAAAGGTTTGCAGTTATAAATCCTGTAGCATACGTCAGGCCGTTAACGGTTTTTAATATGGCATCTTGAGACTTGTTTATACGATAGTTTGCTGCAGGCTGAAAGGTTATTCCGAATATCATTGTGAAAAGAGGGAAAATAACAAAGTCTGCCCAATTGAGCATTAATATTACTGCTGCTCCAAGAAGCACCAATATAAGGGCAAGAAGAGAAGAAGTACCCTTACCGATCTGGTCAACCACACTAAACGCTATCAGATAGAACATCATTGTAATCGACAGGTACAGCACTTCTTCTTCATCCAATTATACCACCTGCTCTTGTAAATTCTTTGTTATCTGTTCACTCACTGTTGAATATGGTATAAGGAATTCTGGCTCTATAAACTTGAAAATATCATTTCCTATAACAAGGCTTGGGACTACCCCAAGTGTGGCGCCTATACCTGACATTATTTCAGATGCCTTTTGATGTACATAGTTTACGGCCTCAAATTCCTTGACACCTTTTGCTGAGATTGAAGCATATATAGTAAATTCAAGAGAGGTTTCAGAACTGATGTTGTCGAGCATCTTCTTCCACATGGCTAGCTCACCGTGAACCTTGTTTATTTCGCTGCTTTTTGCATTTTCTTGCGTGAGTTTAGCCTCTTCATTTTCAACTGTGCTTATTTTTTCCCTAAGCTGTTGTATATATGAGTCCTTATTCATTACATAAAGTTGCGATGTTACCCTCATTGGGTAATTTGTTATACTCAGAAGCCTACCAACTTGTCTTGCGAAATTAAGCTTCTCATCTGGGTTCATTTCGGTGCTTGAAACATATATTGGTATGCTTATAAAAGTAGTAGCAACGAACTCATCCCCGTCTTTTCTAAGTATTGCGTCGCTTGTTGTTGCAAGCCAATATGCGCCTTCATTGCTTAGCACAAGATGCCTTGAATGCTGCTGAAAAAGAGGTACTATCATATACAGGTAAAATCTTGAAGCAAATGCAAAAAAAGTAAATATAATCCCTATTATTAAGAGGAGAAGCTTGATCAAACCAGTTAAAATCCCAGAACTCTGCAGTGCCGCTGCTGCTGCAAGGAATATGAAGGCAACTGAGAGAAGCACGATGAATACAAGCCATTTCTTCTCCATTCTATACTACACCAAAAATATTTTGAAATATATTTATATAAATCCTCGCATTCTGCCGCCCAATCTGCTTGCACCGCCTATAAAATTGGCAAGCTGTGTTATAAAAGCATATGTTACTGAAGTTATAAAGATCGGATAAAACAATATGAGCAACCAGAACGAGCTCATTGCACTCAATGTTGAAGAAACCTGCAGAACCAACGGGCTTGTTGGTGAAAGCGAGTTTTGGACAGATGCAGAGCCGCCAAACCTGTTTATCTGCGCTTCTGAAGCGGCAAGATTTTGAATTAGGTTTGGAGCTGTGAAATAGTAAGCGAGCGCAAACAGCGTTGGAGCCACAAGGTAAAATCCTATTGCTATTGAGATTAAAATACCACCAAATGCTCTTGTAGGCAAGAATGCCCTAAATATTACCCCAGGAATCAAAAAGACAGGTATTGAGGCAACAGAGAAAAACACTAAGATAAAATATTGAGCATAAAGAGCAATTATGCCATCTGACAGAAGGCCAGCTAAATTAAGGGCAGGGTCCATAAAATATATTATTAGGTAGTTGTAATATGTTCCAAGCAACACATTTTGTATTATGCTTATTTTAGTTGATGAGAAGGATATCCCGATTTGGAAAGAGGTATACTCTGCATCGTGCATGTATACATTTGCAAGTGCAGTAACGACACCCTCTGCATTGTTTATTGTATTCCCTATTAAGTTGAATGCTGTAGCATATGGATTTATGGCTCCGACAAATAATCCAGGAGTAACCCCGAAGATTACTGCACATATGTAGATGAAGAGTCCCACTATAAGAGCGCTTGCCACGGCTTCATAAGCTTCGCCAACGCCAAAATTTTTTATTCTTTCACTATGGCCAGCTATGCCAATCATTATTATAAGAGCGGCTATAATGAAAGAAAGTAAAACTGCGAGCAGCGCAATTGGTATATAGGGGGCCCACTCTGAATAAATTTGCTTGTTTATTGAGCAGTACCAAGGCTCATAAGTAGAGATACTCTGGGCAATTTGCGAAGGAATTGGGCTGCATGCTGCAGTTATGTTAAATGGATAACATTCTACGCCTGGAACATTGATTGCTATTCCTGCTTTTGTTGTTGAATAGACTTGGCATGCGCCAACAACACTCTCGTTAGGACAACTTGCCGGACAGGTATAACCAGATTGGTAAAGATTGCAGCTAGGGTAACATGAAGTGTACGTGTGCTGTGCATGTGCCGTTTGAGCAAGCACTACAAAAGCGATAACAGCTAGCAATGCTGAAAATGCAAATCTTTTGCCGATCTTTTTATGATTCATTATTACACCATTTCATATTATGTTTGTAAGAAGCGACATAAAGTCCATGCGCTCTCCTATTGCTTTTGAAAAATCAACTATGAATGCATCAACTATTGTAAAGTTTAAAAATGGTATAAACGTTAAGCCGGCGATTAAATAGCCCAAATATACTACTCCTGCATTTAGTATACTATATGGCACAAGTATTGAAGGCATTAGATATGATAAGATAAATGAGACTATTGCACCAAACATCAAACCTACGCCACAAACCCCATTACACGTAGATATCACGTTGGTGTCTATAAATCCGTAGGTAATTGAAGTAAGCAGAGGGTACACAAAACCTAGACCAAGGCCAAATGCGATTAGCGCACCGCCAAAAGTCTTTGTTAATCCAAAAGTGCGCATTATTAAGCCCAAAGTAAGAAAGAATGAGAGGAACAGCAATGCACCAGAAAGTATAATCAGCTGTAGCTGGCTTAGAAGAAGTGCAAAGATCATGCCTGAATACAATAACGTAAGGATATTGTCTATTTGGGCGGGATAAATTTCAAAATCGCTGACCCCAATATAAATCTCAGGACTGGAAGGTGATTCAATTCTCATGTTTAGGGTTGGTGTAATCCCTATTACAAAAGATGCATAATAAATAAATGCTGTAGTGGTCGAAACAACTCCATTAAATTGGGCAAGATCGCATGTTGAAAGTTGGAATATGTCTGTAGCACTATTGCACCCAGCAGAAGTAAATCCCAGTATGTTAAGGTTCAAAGGTATGATGTTCAAGCCTGATGGGCCAAATGCTCCTTGAGGATTCAAAAAGAATAGGTATGAAAATGCACCGAATATTACTATTAGTATTATTGAAAGAAATGCTTCATAGATCTGGCTTCTGGCCCAGTTTTTGGCATTGCTGCTGTCCAATATAGTTGAAAGCATATATACAATCCCAGCAACAAAGAAGACAATCATTACTGCTATGAATGCTATTGGCAACCAAGTTGTTGGGGTGAAAACTAGCCCAAACAATGGCATATGCAATCCAATGAGATTCATAAGATACATATATGTCAACATACAATCACAGCAATTTCTTTAGGGTATTCCTTGAGCTTAAACTTGGCGCACCCAATAGATCACCAAGTGCTTCCATAAGATTATATGATATTATTATTGAAATTAAAACAGCAACAAAATAAAATAATGCAGGGGAGAGCACATTTTCTATGAATCCGGTTACAATGCCTTGAGGTATAAATGATATTAATTCAGTAAAAAGAGACAACAGCGGGATTGCTGGCGTTATATTCTGTAATTCTGCCATTACTGAATAATTTAAGGTTCCTGGGATATATGGGGACACAGCAAACCCACTTATTAGTGCATAAAGTAGTAGAGGCAGAGCGATATAGAAAGCGACAAAAAGTCCAATGAACGCACCTCCGGCAGCACGTGTCCATGGTATAGTACGGAGCACTATGCCAACAAAGAAAAATATTGGGAATAGCTTATATACAACAGCCATTAGAAATATCACTGCAATCATTATGCCTGCAAAGGCTCCAGCTATGTTTATTATTACGTTTATAACATTATTAATTACAGAAAGCCCGATGAAAGGAGAGAAGGATATTCCAAAATATACTGGGAGCACAGAAACTTTTATGGAAGATATAAATTTTATACCAAGTTCTATGATAATAAGATCCATCCCAGGCGATATAAAACTCAGGGACACTCCATAGAGATTTGTGCAATCGCTCATATATATATTGTTACTAAATGTGCCTTTGCTTAGCGTGAACATGCTGCTTGGGGTAGAAGCAGAAGCAAGCTCAAAGGTTCCAACAAACACAAATACAATCAGGATAGTGATTAGGATTTCACCTAATTCACTTTTTGCAAATCTTACAAGCTTGTCGATTTTGATTGCATAGCCTATAGCAAAGGCGATACCTGCTATTATCGCCATTATCAGCATTATTACCAGCGAGATAAATAATATAGAATATGGCGAGGTACCAGACAGCACATTTCCAGGGGAAAAAAGAACACCGCAGAAAGAAGCGGCGTCAGCACCTGACAAGTTTAGCATTAGCACTAGCGAAATGATTGAAAACAGTGCAATTTTCATTTTGTTGTGCATTATATCAACTTAGCCAAGCCAGCAAGTTCAGTATCACCACCTAGTAATCCAGAGAGCCCTATTATCGCTGTAAGCGTGATCAAAAGATTTATTATTGGCAAGAAATATGCGGTTACACCCATTATACTATAAGCTTCAAAAAGCATAAATGTAACAGGCATTATGTTGCTTGGGCTGCACGTGGATGGTAAGTAAAAGTTAGGGACTACACTTCCAGATTCTATTGCTGATATAACCCCTGCTGCTATACTATAAAAAGGTATAAGCAAAACAATAGAATCTGCTGTATCTGCACTTATGAGATTGCCACCAAGGGGCATACAGCCATAGTGGCTTATTGCCGCTGTTAGATCAGGCAATGAAAAGAAGTTTAGTGTATAGTAGGTATTGATTGACGATGAAGCTGAATTTGGTATGTTTGTCACTGTATTATAACCATATGTTGAATTGTAATATGAAGTGCTTTTTGAGAGAGAGATATACTCTATTGAATAAATGGTAGGATAGAAAAGTATTACACCTATTGCTGTGGCGATTAGTAAGCCTCCAAGTTTTCTTGTAAAGAAAACAGAGCGGAAAAGCAACCCAAGAAAAATAAGGTATGGCCATATATATAGGGCAATGACATTGATAGAAAGCTGTGCAACAAAAAATTCAATTGCTGTAGTCATAAGAGTGCCCAATGGAGTAAGCAATTTGTATATAAATGAATAGCCAGAATATGGGGTAAAAGCTACATGGAGTAAGAAATCTGGCGATTGCATAGCGCCGTATAATGGGATTATGCAAGGACTTAACCATCCAGGATAAACGCAAACATTTATTTGAGGTGAAAGTTTAGACAAATAGCCCACGAAAGCATCAAAAAGGAATGCTGCATTATATTCCCTTACAGATTGATCTGTAAGACTTGCAACAATTACAGATGAAGCTGCAAGCGGATAGTCTAGCTCCTCTGTTACTGTTGGCTGATTTTGCGGAGAGAGAGAACCTGCTTTTACAATGTTGCAGAGACCTTCAAATTTAGAGTTGCCCGCGAGGAAGTCATGCACGATATTGAGCGAGAGCGATTTTGGGAGTGACTCAACATTCTGGCACAGAGTGTACATGGTGTTGCTATTCATAAGCGCGGTGGAATTCAATATAGAGATATAAGATGAAGCGATTACGTAAAGAATGCCAAGCACTATTGCTATAAGCAAAACAGTCCCTATAAGCTGGTAGAATTCATCCCTTGCACCTGCTTTTACAGTAGAATTGCCAAGTGCAGTACCGATAAGATACCATATTGCAATGAATGCTGAATCAAGCATTAAAGCAACAACAACTAGGGGCATCAATAGAGACTTTGCAGTTGTAAAACTTGATGACAGGAACAAAAACATCTCTATTGGAATCATAATACCACTATAAAGAACCCCAAAAGTTTGAAGCCCCTTCAACACCTGAATTAAGGCCTTTTGTTATACCCATTGCAAGTCCGGCAGTTACTGCAATATTAATTGCAAACATGAATATACCAACAAAAAGGAACTTCGCCATCTGCTCTGTTATTGTTATTACTGTAGTAGGGACTGTCAAAGCACTTATAACAATATCGCCAAGCTCAAATAATGGATTTACGTTTATAGAGGCACTGGTCAGGTAAGAATCCAAGAACGACGTTGATGTGGCGGGATTGCCGCTAATTAGGCTGCTGGAAGGCATTTGAGAGAAAAATGTGCTCGTAGAGTAATGTGGCGTAGATGTGGCTGTGCTAAGATATTGGTAAGATGGATTACTTGGAGAGAATATCCAATTCATCGCGTAGCTATCAAATCCAACCATCAGCGGATATACAAGATATGCACACATTGCTATCGCTAGGAAGGCATTTGCCGTATTCCTGAGATTGCCGCCAACGAAAGACATCGACCGCATTACGAGTGCAACTGGAAGTACTACAATAAAAGCAGTATACTGAAGCAATGGCAGAAGCAGCCACTGGACATATAATGCGCCAATAACTATGATAAGTAAGAGAGAAAATACTGTTAGAAAGAGTGAACTTAACAACTTAAATGACTTTCCTAGTGGCACTTTTGCACCGAAAGATACGGAAAAAATACCATATGAAAAACCAGTAGCAGGTATAAGTGCGTTTAGGAGCTGGCCGTACGATGCATCCAGTATTGTGCTTTCTATTGAGAACTGCATTGATAAAAGATAGACATGTGAAAGAAGTCCAATGCCGCTATTTGTTGAAAGATTTCCTATGTAATAATCGGCATACTGGAACGGACTCAAAGATGTGCCTGTGACCGCTTGGCTCATTGAAGCAGAGATGTTGCAGGCGGTGCTTGCCATCCCGAGCAGTACAAAGACTATTATTGCACTAAGAAATGCCTGCGTCAGCTCTGAGCGCACAGCGCTTGTAACTTTTGCACCTGTTGCTTTTGGAAGTATCCTTGAAAATGCGAACACAGCTCCTCCGATAAGCATACTTACTAGAACAACTAGCAGATTGATGCTAAGCCAATTGTTCACGTAAGTTGTGCCGCCCATTATCGCGCAAACTGCCACCATGCTAACACATTACGAAAGCTTCATTTTCCCAATACCCATCTGGCTTATGCTTAGCGTACCGCCAAGCAGCTTTGCTATTTGATTTACAATAGCTAATCCAATTATTACATCAAATATAAATAAGAACAATTGCATTACAAGATAGATAGTTTGATCTATCACGAAATTCAGCACTATTACAATATTGCTCAATAGAGGGGCAAAAAATCCAGCTCCAACACCTGCAACATAACCTGCAGCTGCATTTAGGGGAACATTAGGACCTAATACGATCGGCACCAGTATACCACCTAAAGGTGCACTGATTAAAGCACTTACCGCGTTTACTACATAATTAAGCATCTGACCCAAAAGGCTAGTGCCAAACATTTCCGAAAATTGAGTTGAAGGTTGAGTGGGTAATATATTTTGCAAAAATGCAGAGATAGGGGTATTGAAGCCGACAAGCAAGACAGGGTATACAAGCGACAACCCTATACCTAATGCTATTAACGTGCCGCCTATTCCACGTGTGAACGGCATAGCCCTCAATATTATTCCTATGGGAAGCAATATGCCGATACCCATACCCATTATACTACCAAGAAACTGGAATTGGAAGAGGAATAAATAAAGCAAGGGGAAAAGTATCATGGTGAACATATCTTTTATAATTGAGAATACGGCTGTTGGCGTTAGCGTCTCTATATAGCTACTCACGTAAGGGTTTTCAAGGGAGCCAAATTGAAGAGACAGCACAGGCCCTATATATGGCAGTATTATTATTGGCACTGGCACCCATGTACCCACCTGAATGCTTTTCAACAGGGCAAGGCCTTGTGAAACACCAAGCATTGTGGCAAAATCAACATAAACCTGATTATAAAGGTTATAGCCAAGATATGACAATGCGCTATTGCACAAGCCCTGCAAGTTGTTTTCGAGAGACTGTGCATTGCCGCTTGTTTGTATTGAAGAAGAAGGAAAGCCAAGCATCATCTCAGCTATAGCACTAGCAATTATTAGCGATGAGAAGACTACAATTATTATTATTATACTTTTTACTACTTCCCATAGCTCAGTCTTATACCAGCCCTTTAGGCCGCTGTAGTTAAATACTTCACCTATCATATACGCAATTGCGACAATCATCAGTGAAACCGCAATGCCTAATGCTGATAAAGGTATTGCATTGCTTATCATGTAGTTGCCAAGACTTTGGCTACTTTGAAAAACAGAGCAAGTTGTTGTCTGCGCTGATGGCACCAGAGTAAGCATTGAGAGGAGAGCAAGTGCAACTATAGCGTATCGCATATTAGGATATTATTGACAAAGTATTTATACTAATATGAATACAAACACTTAGCGTTTTAGAAGCTTAAACCTTTTCATATACATCTCGCTTTGCAAAACTACGAGAAAAGGTAGTATAAAAAGCGAATTGAATATCAGCATTATATACCTTGAGTAGAAAGTGCCAGTACCAACTATGAATATGTAATCAAAGAAGGTTATAGAGATTATGGCGACAAAAAGCCAAAGCAAGAAATAGTCAAACCTCTTAAAGAAAAACAAAAAGCTAGCTTTTAATGACCTAGACACCTTGTTGTCATCGATTACTATCGAGGCAGGAGCGTAAAAGACAAACGGGGTAACCAAAAGCACAGCTATGCTTGTTATTATGCCCGAATAGCCAGTGCCAAAGCTCAATATGTCAGCAAGCATGACTACAATTGAAATAAGAAGGAGCACGATAAACACTTTGCTTGTATATTTTTCAAGTCCTTTTAGTACTTCATTTGTTATTTTTGTATGCGTACGACTGTGCTTTACTACAATGTTTATGGCAACGATCGCAAAGCTCAAAAACAGCAGAGAAAAGAATAGTGACACAGTTATTACTATAGCAGTAATATCATTCATGTTTAAAAATATGCTTGCAGTGCGCAGAAATATCCCACCTGCATCGTTAAAGGTTGGAAAAGCGGCAAAAATAGGGATTAGAAATGCGATGACAAAAGCTAAAGAGAAAGATAATATTAGCTTTATGTTTGCAGAATATGTGTTATACGTATATGCCAGCACATTTGTTATGATATCACCAATATAGAATAATTAAAGAAAGAAAGAGATAAAAGGCTATTTGGCATACCTAAAATTAAAAAGCCAAAAAGTTTAGCTGCTGGTGCATGCCTTTGCAATATTTGCATTGCCTGTTATTACCTGCAGTATGTATGGAGATGCAAGTGCAATCATTACACCTATAACGCCTCCTATGAGCATACCCATGGCATAACCCTGCACTGTACCTTTGGTTGCTCCAGGCAGTAGGTGCGCACCAGCATATACTGCACCACCTAGGATCATTAACACCAATCCTAATATGAAGATAACTGCATGTACACCGTTGTATACAGAGCATATAGCATTAACCGCGTTTGAAGTAGCTGTAGCATTTGCAACAGAAACAAAACTCAGCAACAATAGTACAGATATCGCTGGGCCGTAAAACCTAGACTTAGAACCAAACATTTTAGCTAACAATAACCTTATATTCATAAAACCACTCTATTTACTATAATTAAATACATTTAAATAACTATAGGTATGCAGTTAATCACTGTCTTTTCTTTCTTTCCTAAGTATCAAACCTACATCGTTAATTGCTTCCAAGCGCATTCTTTTTATAAGAGACTCTTTTTCAAAGTAGTTTTGGCTATAGACAATGCGTTTTGCCTCTTCTTTTGCTGCTTTAAAAATAGGATCGTTCTCGTTATCGTATGAAGCCATAAATCCTCCAAATTCCATACGCAATGATTTTTTTATGTTGAGCTTTCCATCAAGCACAAAAATGAAGTTGTCACCTCTCCTACTACCTACTTGTATAAATGGCACAACATCATCCAGGTATACTCTGACTTCTAAAGTGCCGTTAAAAAATGGAAAGGGTTTAGGTACTATATGCTCCATTTCTTTACTACCTCTTTTTTCTATTATTTCATTAATCTTGTCATCCTCTAATCTAGTACTCTTTATTACCATATTTACACCAAGTGTTTCTTTGGCGACAGTATATATATACTTTTTGTGGAACCAAGGCAAAAATTTTTAAATGTTTTGTTCTTAGTCAATTACATTTGCACTTAAAATAGCATTCCGGGACAATAAACAAAATCATTTAAATTATATATGTAAAATTAATTGAGTGTGCAAAATAAAGATTAGATGATTAAATGAAGATCCTGCAACTTGATGTAAATAATTTGACTTATGAGCTGATAAAACCTGAGGCAAGCGTATATGAAGACAGTAGCGAAAAAAAAGTAAGCATTGATGATGCACTTGCATTGTTGGTTTGCGTTGAAAAAGGGGACACAAATGAAACAGCAGATGCCGCAATTAAAGAGGCTGCTGAAACCATGGATAAGCTCAAGAGAAATAGACTTGTTTTATATCCTTTTGCACATTTGAGCAATAACCTTGCAGAGCCAAAAGATGCCATGCAGATTATAAACTATATGTTCAACAGCCTTAGCGGCAAGTTTGAGACGAAAAAAGCTCCGTTTGGATGGAACAAAGGGTTAAAGCTTGACATAAAAGGGCATCCGCTTGCAGAACAGTCAAAAAGCTATACTAAAGAGGGGGCAGAAGCAAAACGCTATGAAAAGGCAAAGCCAGTTAGCGTAAACACCGCTATAGTGAGAAAGAGCGATGTGTCAGGCCTTCCGGAGACAGACCACAGGACAATAGGCGAGAGGCTTGACCTGTACAGCTTTCAGGAAGTATCGCCTGGGATGATATACTGGCACAAGAATGGCAACATAATATTCAGGCAGCTTGTAAATCTTATGAGAGAGCATCTGGACTATTATGAATATGCAGAAATAAGCACGCCTGTGCTAGCAAATATTGCATTATGGCACGTAAGCGGGCATATAGACCATTATAAGAGCAACATGTTTATATTTGACAGCGAGGGCGAGAATATGGGTATGAAGCCCATGAACTGCCCTTCAACAATTTTGGTATACAAGTCGAGAAAATGGAGCTACAAGGAATTACCTTTTAGGACTGCAATATTTGACCACATATACAGAAATGAGATCAGCGGAGCTTTGACTGGCTTGTTTAGGGTAAGAGAGATGACTCAGGATGATGGGCACATCTTTGCCACGGAAGACCAGATAGAGGATGAAGTAACGCTTTTATTGGAACTTGTTAATAAAGTTTACAGCACATTTGGCATGAAGTACAAAGCAAAACTATCAACTATGCCTGATGACCACATGGGTGATGAAAAGCTTTGGGATAAGGCGACCGAAGCGTTGAAAAAGGCGCTAGATACCAACAAGATGGAATATGAAATAAAGGAAAAAGAAGGTGCATTCTACGGGCCTAAAATAGACTTTGACGTTTTTGACTCGATGGGCAGGGCATGGCAGTGTGCAACAATACAACTGGATTACCAGCTACCATTGAGATTTGGCATTACTTACACAGGTGAAGACGGCAAGGAGCACACGCCTGTGATCATACACAGGGCAATACTCGGAACACTTGAAAGGTTTATAGGCGTAATGATAGAGCACTTCCAAGGAAAATTCCCGACATGGATCGCGCCTGTGCAGGTGCGCATCATAACTATATCAGAACATGAAAATGAGTTTGCAAGCGAGATTTATAAAGAGCTCAAAAGCAAGGGTATACGCGCAATCTTGGACAACAGTGACCGCACACTTGAATACAAGATAAGAGAGGCCCAGATGCTGAAGGTGCCATATATGCTAATTATAGGCAAAAAGGAAGCAGAATCAAGAAGCATAACAGTAAGGCACAGATCAGGACAGCAAGAGCATGGCGTGAGCATTGAAACTTTCATAAGCAACATAGAAAGCGAGATAAAAGAGAGGAGGCTAACCCAATAGGCATAATCGGTACAGATCGAGGATAAACAGTCACGGGTTGCGGCTGGAGCCAAACTCCCTTACTGCACTATGCGTTGGTATTTTCTTTGAAGGTATCTTGAGTTTCTTATGAAGCTTAGTATTTCTATATGAATAATATATTGCGCCTATTGCAAATATGAGCAGAGAAATCGAAAGGCTTTCAACACCTAGATATAGCAAGACGAGTAGTATTGTTACAAATCCAGCTACAGGTATTGCGAAGAAGAGCCTGTGCCTTATGAGTGCCTTCTTGTCTTTCTCAAGCCTGAGCCAGAGGCTCAATGCCGAAATGTTTATTATTGCATATGCAATGAGTATTCCGGCATTTGATAGCTCAACTATTGATTTAAACGATACAAACAGTATAAATAGTATTGCAAGCAGCGATGAAAGAAGTATAGCATTAATTGGCGTGGAAAATTTGTCTATGTATGAAAGTGCCCTTGGCAATTCATAATCGCGGCCCATGGCGAAGAAAACTCTTGACACGCCAAGTATACCTGTAAAAACAACTCCTGCCGTTGCAACCACCCCCCCTATTGCTACTGCTATGTCAAGTATTTTAATGTGAAGCAGGCCTATTGCGCTTGACAGGGGGGCAGTAGAGTGCTCAAACTGCTGGTAAGGCATTAAGCCTACTGCACCCAAAGCTATGCAAATGTAAAGCAATGACGAGATTATTATTGAAGCAATTATGGCCTTCGGTATTGTGTGCCTTGGATCTTTCACTTCGTCGCTTACGGTTGTAACACGTGAGAATCCGGTGAAAGCAAAAAATATCAACGCTGAACCGGCAAGAACGCCTGTTGCACCGTTAGGTGCAAAATTTGATATGTTTGCAAACTGGAAATGCATTATGGAGAATACGACGAAAAGCGCAAGGACTGCAAGGTTAATTCCCACCATTATGGAGATCGTACGAGCAGAGTGCTTTATACCAAATATATTTACAGTGGCAAACGATATTATCGCAGCTATTGCATAATATGCTACAGGCACATGAGAGCCTATGAGCAAATTAAAGTAACCTCCAAAGCTGAGGCCAACTGCTGCTATTGCTATTATATTGCCAATTGTCCACATCCACCCAGCAAGAAAGCCGGCACTTGGTGCGAATGTATCTTTCGCATATTCATACACGCCACCTTCTTTTGCTATGTGAAGCGCGATCTCTGAAAAGCTTAAGCCACTAAGCAATGAAACAATTGCAGCTATAGCAATAGATATTACAATTGCAGGACCTGCATCTGCAACAGCAAGCCCTATAATGACAAATATGCCAGCGCCTATTATAGCTCCGAGATTTATCATCAGCGCATCTAAAAAGGTGAGAGCACGCTTTAGCTTATACATACTTCATAAATTGAAAAGAAAGATTAAAACCCTTTTCAAAATCAGAAAATTAATTAGCAAGTAGGTGCTACTTGCTAAAATCAAGTTCTATAAGGCCTATTATGGCTCCAAGGAAAACAAAAAATGCTCCTATCATAAAGCCTCCGCCATCCACTACACTTAGTATTGAAGCTACAAGTGCTATCATAAACCACACTTCATTGCTAGATTTCTTTGCGTTTATCTTGTTTGCTGCTACCAGTATTATTATGCCTATTATAAGGCCGAGTATGCCTACTAGGTCAAACAGCAAACCGCTACGGCTTGTGATCATCATCATAGCTCCTACTGTATCGAAAATGAAATTAAAAATTGCGCCTATTATTATTACAGTGCCGCCTATATTTAACAGCATTTTTGGTGCTATAAGTTTAACAACCATAATAATACTTATAAAGCAAAATAATAAATATTGTTACTTTTTGATTTTTAAACTTGCTCAAAATTCGCGTAAATAAAGATAAAGGATGCAGGGAGAGAGATTTGAACTCTCGCAGCCCTAAGGCACAAGGTCCTAAGCCTTGCGCGTTTGACCAGGCTCCGCCATCCCTGCATAGAATGGGTATTTTATATTTTGCTGTGATATTTTATAAACGTTTGTGTGTGTTTTGAAATGATAACAACAAGATATGTTAGGGAAAACATAGATGCAATAAGGAAGTCACTTGAAAAGAGAAAGAGCGATTACCCAATAGACGAGCTTCTTGAACTTGACAAGGCATGGCGAGACAGCAAAACAAAGTTACAGGAGCTGCAGTCTAAACGCAATAAGCTAAGCTTGGAGATAGCTGAGCTTAAGAAAAAGGGCATGAATGATGAAGCTGCAGAAAAGGCAAAAGAAGCAGCGCAGATAAAAGAAGATATTGACAAACTAAGTGCAGAAACAAGCAAGAATGAAGCAAGAATAGATTATCTTCTGCTCAACCTGCCAAACGTGCTTCATGAAACTGTACCGTATGGGAAAGACAGCAGTGAGAACATTGAAATAAAAAAGTGGGGAGAACCTGTCAGGAGAAGCATTAAAGGCCATGATGAGATCCTCAAGGGCCTAGGCTTGCTTGACACAGAACAAGCGGCAGAAGTTTCAGGGGCAAGATTCTACTACCTGAAAGGGGATCTTGCGCTTCTTGAGCATGCCCTTATGCATTTCGCTATCGATGAAATGGTCAAAAAAGGTTATGAACTCATAGAACCACCGTTGCTTATGAAGAAACAGTACTACAAAGGAGTAACAGCGCTTGGGGATTTCGAAGAGATGTTATACAGGGTGGGGGAACCACTTGAATCGAAAGGCACAGATATGGAACATGTTGATGAGGATTTGTTCCTTATAGCAACTTCGGAACACCCTATTGCAGCAATGCATGCAAACCATGTATTCTCTGCTAAGGATCTGCCAAAGAAATATGTAGGATACAGCCCGTGCTTTAGGAGAGAGGCAGGCGCACATGGCAAAGATACAAAAGGCATATTTAGGACGCATCAATTTTACAAAGTTGAGCAGTTCATTTTTTCAAAGCAAGAGGATTCCTGGAAGTATCACGAGGAATTGCTGCACAATGAAGAGGAGTTATTTCAGAAGCTTGGCATACCATATAGGGTTGTAAACATATGCACAGGAGATCTTGGAGTTGTGGCTGCTAAGAAATATGACATTGAGGCATACATGCCTGCGCAGAATGAGTACAGAGAGGTAACATCCTGCTCTAATTGTACAGATTGGCAGTCACTGAGGCTTGACATAAAGTACGATGAAGGTAATGAGAGAAAGTATGTACATACACTTAATGCAACTGCAATAGCCGCGAACAGGGCAATGGTTGCAATCATTGAAAACTACGCGCTGGATAATGGCAAGGTAAAAGTACCTGATGCCCTCGTTCCATACATAGGCAAAGATATTATAGGATAGCGTGTGCCACTTTGGTGTTGCATATTCTGGGTTATTGGTGCAACAAGTGATGATATGAAAAATGAATATGATATTAAAAAAGAGCTTAAGAGGCTTTCCAGTATAAGAGGTTCTGGCACAGAGCTCATAAGTGTATATATACCTCCAGGTTTCAATATTTTCGACGAAATTGCAAGGCTGCGCGATGAATATGGGCAGGCTTCGAATATTAAATCAAAAACAACAAGACTTAATGTACAGGGTGCAATAGAGCGCATAATGCAGTATTTAAAATTGTATAAGGAACCACCAAAAAACGGCCTTGCTGTGTTTGCAGGAAACATAAGCAGTATACAGGCAAATCCAGACATTGAGCTATTTTCGATAGAGCCCCCTCAGCCAATAAAAGCCAATATATACAGGTGCGACTCAACGTTCTTGCTAGAGCCAATAGAAGAGATGCTTGAGGCAAAGGAGCAGTATATTTTACTTGTAATGGACGGGCGCGAGGCAACAATTGCGTTGCTTAAAGGAACCCATGTCAATGTGGAGAAGAAACTGCACTCCTTCGCACATGCAAAGGTGAGAAAAGGAGGCCAATCTGCAGGAAGATATGAGCGTGCGATAAATGAAAGTATTGAAGATTTCTATAAGGAGATAGGAGATTCAATCAATACAGTGTATGCAAAATATGGGGGCAAGGTAAACGGCCTTGTTATTGGAGGCCCTGGCCCTGCAAAAGACAACTTTGTAAAAGCGAAAACGCTGAACTACCAGATAAAGATACTTGGAGTATTCGACACAGGCTATACTGATGAGCATAATGGAATAGACGAACTACTTGAAAAGTCAAAAGAGCTGCTTTCTGAACAAGCTTCTGTAAAAGAGCGCCGTATAATGGAGAGATTCTTAAATGAGGTTTCAAAGAACGGACTCGCAACCTATGGCTATGAAAATGTTAAAAATGAGCTCAATAATGACAATGTTGCAAGGCTTATTATAAGTGAAGATATTTCCCTCGAGAAAGTTACCTACAAGTGCACTGCATGCGGAGCTGAGTTTACTGCCATTGAGCAAGGCAATACAAGACAGCAAAAGCACAGCTGCGGAGGTAATCTTTCAATCATAAAGGAGGAAGACCCTATTGATAATTTAATAGAGATAGCAGACAAAAAAGGAATTGACGTCGTATTTATATCTACAGATAGCCAATACGGTAACGAACTCCTTTTGGGTTTTCAGGGCATAGGTGCGATGCTGAAATATAAAAGGACTAAATAAGACATTTGGCGTAAGGCTTTTTGTAAGCTTCTTTTGTGCAGAGTTTTGATTACGCTGCTGCACATATGCTAGATATTGCTGCACCGTTATATCCAGGTATAAAAGACAGCACATACGGAGCTGCGACGGCAATGATAACGCCGACTATACCTCCAAGAAGCATACCCATACCATAGCCCTGTATTTGACCGCGTATTGCACCTGGCATGACGTTTGCACCCGCGTATATCGCTCCGCCAAGGATCATTAGCATTAAGCCCAAGATGAAAATAATACTTTCTACTGTGTTATAGATCGCACAAATAGCATTTGTTGCCGCGCCAATGTTTGGAGCACCTATATTTGGCGGTGTACCTATATTTATTGTTGACAGAGAAGAAACTGAAGAAATCGATGTTGTAGATAATGATGATGTGGAACTGCCGCCACTAGGAATGCAGGTATTTCCAGCAACCTGACATACACCGTGTAATATAACAAGGCAACAGACTTGCAAAGTGTATCCAGCAGGACATGAGTTACAATATGTTGGATTATAGCATACATTAACTTGTGGGCACGTAGTAGAAGAATAATGGAATACAGGAAAACGAGAAAATGCACCGCTTAATGCTGGCATAAAAGTTAATGACAATACTATTATTAGAACAAAAAGAGAAGACACGCTCATTCGTGCGTTGTTAAGCGCATTAATGAATTTTAAAAGTTTCATTATATACACTTTTAGATTATGAAATTGCTGGCGCGATACCGCATTCTCTTAAGAAGTTTATATTTCCAGATATATATAAACTTTTCTGTGTGACAATGGTATTGTTAATATTGCTGTAATTTATGAATATTGAAGGTATTGTCTTGCTAACATTAAGGCATGCGCTTATTGGCATTTCTGAAGAGTTTGAAGATTCTCCGAGGATTTTTGCATTGGTAAAGCATGCAGTTTGATTCATTACAAAAAAGTCAATTGATGATGGATCTCTATGATATTGCTTGCTTGAAACTATGCTTTCTATAAGCATTGAAGCACAGCCTATAGTGCTGCTCAGAGCTGAACCATTTAGTGCCTCGACATATATGGCTACATGGCTGGCTGAATGGAAGTTGCTTGCAAATGTGTAGAAGGGTTGATGCTCGCTTGGATGGTAAACAAAAAGGAGTATGTCAAATGCGAGAAATACCACTATTACATATATTGAATAGTATGGCATAGAATTTTTCGTGCCTTTCGCTGCACCACTTTCTTTGCTATTTGTAATAGGCGTGACTTTTTTATGCTGCACGATATCACTTCAAAAGGTCTGCAAGCTCGCATGAGCTGCCACTTGCCACAGCACCTTCTGCTGAAAGCATATTGCCATACAAGCCTTTATATGAGATGGCGTTGCTGCCTCCGCTTATATATATCACAGGCTTGCCGGCATCAAGAGCGTTGCTCATACATTGCACCGAACCTGCACATGTGTAATTAGAAACGTATGAAATTGATACATTCTTGGCGTGCGTTTTAAGCTCTGCCGCAATGGAGTTAGCGCAAAGAGCTTCGCTGCTTGAATTGGCAGAATTGTTTATGAATATTGCTATATTGCTCATGCTGTTAAGACTGTCCTTAAACATTGAGAATGGAAGGAACTTGTTTGCATTCTGCGCGTATACATAAGTTGCGTATGCATATACCAGCACGATTACGAAAATTATCAAGAAGAGGATAGCCCATGATTTTTTTACTCTAGGAGTAATTTTTATTTTGTGCTTTCTTGACAACCTGAAATATGTGAACAGGTATATTACAAACAATACAATAATGCCTATGATCAATGAAATCAGCGATGCGTATAAAGGCGCACTTGATATTTTTGAGCCGAGCGGAGCATTTGATGCTGAAAGAATTGATGTTATGATGCCGCCATCAATGCCTTTTATAAACGCACCCATTGTAAATGGAGTGCCTGAAAAAAGCGCAAGGCCGCTGCTTATTCTGCTCTCATTGGAGATCATTGCATTCATTGATGTACTGCTAATTCCGCGCATTAATTCTAAGGATATACTTTGCTGCTCTGCAGAAAGCATTGCAAGCTGTGTTGGAACAGACTTGTAATCAAGCTGATATTCTATTGACTTTATCGAATTGTTGTAAACGCTTTTATTCAATGCTGAATACTTTTTGTATATTGGCGCATACAGGCTTGTTGTATTGGATATTGCACTCTCTATCTCCACATTTGCCAGGCTTATGCTCTGGTTTATGCCAGAAGCATTTATCTCATTAAATGTGCTTTCCAGCCTGTAAACACTTGCACTCAGCGTTGCGTTGCTGACTTTGCTCAACAAGCTTGTTGCATTGCCAAGCACGCTTTCATATGAAGGAGTTATTGAATCAATGAAATTCTCAAATTTAGCTGTGTTCTTGCTCACTACTACAGGCACAATGTATGCCTTTGCAAGATTGGAGGAATTAATGCTTATCTGCATTATGCTTGAATTTGAAAGAGGCAGAAGGAGCATGTCGCTCAGAGTATTTTGCATGCTCTGAAGAATGCTTGAATTAAATGAAGTATACTCGCACATGCCTATGTCAACGCAATACCATGGTTCCTGATTTGGCTGCGCATAGCTAGAGCATGAAGCTAACTGTGACGAAGTGAAATTTTGAGGCAATGGGAATAAAGGATTCTTCGGCAACACCTGCGATACATATGATATGTTCGCAAGAGCTCCACCCATATTTTTTAGATTTTGATATGGGTTTGAATTAAAGTACTTTACAGCTTTATAAAATCTTGAATAGTTTGAAACAAGATTGCCATACTGGATTGAAAAATTCGCTATTCCAAGGCCCATTACCCCTGTAGGCCCGCCATAATAAGGCAGCCACTTGGAGCATATTGGGACGGTCTGGCATGAGAAGCACGCGTTTGAAGCATTGCACGTGTAGTAATTCAATCCTGTTTCCATCCTGCAGTCGTTCAATGGCGGCGCTGCCTGCTCTGCAAACTTGTTCATTGACATATTAAGCGCACTTATTGCTGCGGCGCTTGGCGTATATGTGCTGATTATATATGGCCTTATAATTTTGTATATGTTACTAGCGTTTGTCAATATAGAATAGTTATGCGTTGAATTTACGCCTGTTGTGTTTACAACCAGCATTGATATACCATGGCTTAATATTGCGTATGTATTACCGTTTAGGCTTACATTATGTATTGAATATGAGCTTATCACTGCGTTTGGTATATATGCTGAAAGAAACTGCGTTATTGACACGCTGGCTCCAAAGGCACTCATGCTAAAGAGCATAAACATTGCGATAGCAGAAATTGCAATTTTTGTAGACATAGTCGCCACACATATATATTAAATCGCAATATTTAAATACATAATGCAATTTCTTGCCTGCATTTAGCATTATTTTACGCCGAATAAAATATTAGTCTAAAAAGCTCACGCTAAGAGGTTGTAAAAATAAAAAAGAGGAGAGTATAAAATAAAAAAGAAGAAAAGGCAAGCAGGTTTAGCTGCTTGCTGCCTGCTTGTATAGCTGCTCTATGAATGAGTTTGCTGCTGCCGTTGTCTGGTTTGCGTAGTAACCTGCGATCAGTATGCGGTTTTGGCCGTATGCTTGGGCTATTCCTGAAGTCATTGTTGGTGATATTGTTATGTTGTCTGCTTTCTGCAACTGTGCACTAAGCGTGTTTACGTAGCCGCTTCCTATCAGTATGAGTGTACTGGCTGGGTTTGCATTTGTGTCAAGCACTACTAATGGGTTTGTTGGCAAGTTGCTCAGAAGCACTGGCTGGTCTGCAGTTGTTATTGAAGGCGTTGCTGTCAAGTTGCTTATGCCGGTTATTGTGTACTTTGATGCGCTTGTCAATGACACGCCTGCCTTTATGTTTGCTACTGTGACGTTTGGAATGTTTGTTGCCTGGCCTATACCATATGGACCATATGTTGTTACCTTTGTGGATATTGTCTTGTTTGCTGGGCCGACTGCGAACTGAAGCATGTCAACGCTCCTTGCAAGGTCTAGCGTTACTGATGTTGTACCAATTGAAGCCACTTGGCTACCGCGCTCTGTTATAAAGCCCTGCCCTACGTTGAATGATGATGCTCCTGTATAGCCTGATCCAGTATATGTGACATTGTTGACTATTGAGCCTGCTGTACCAGTTGCGTTAAGGTAGTAGAATGGCGTGCCGCTGATGCCTACTGTTGAGTTCGTCAAATCTACAGTTATGCTGTCTGGATTTGCCTGTGATGCTGGCACTGGGTATTCGCTTATTGTATATGTGAAGTAGCCATTCCTCCATATGTTGCTAGTTGTGCTGCTGGCTGTTGGTGTTTCTTGTGCTAATGTGAATGTCTGCTGTAGCTGTCCCGGCTGTGAGTACGTCACTGAATATGGCGAAGCTAGCAGGTCATAATTCTTGCCTGCCTGTGTATACATCAGTTCCGGACCTACATATTGCAATGATGCAAGCTCTACTGTATTACCTGTAGTACTGGTTGAGGACTGGGTAGCGCCGTTGACGTAGTCTAGCACGTTTGCCGTAATTCCTGGATATGGTACTGCTGCGCGTGAGTCTAGGTACATCTCAACATTTGTCACATTGTTCAGCACTACTCCTGGTACTACCTGATAAGACCCTCCTGATGGAACGCTTGTGAATGTTACTGTTTGCGTTGTAAGAGAGTTTTGCGTGTTGTATCCAGTAACTTCTACTGTCAATGGATATGTAGTTGATACATAATCAGTTGCTAGGTCATTGCTGCCCACTGCATTGTTTGGTGTTACTGCTATAAGCAATGCGTTTGCAGGTAATGAAGAGCCGGAGGAAATGAAGTTCGCATTTTCGACTAACCCATATGCATCTAGGTTGTAGTTCAGTGTTGAGCTTGTCTGGCCAGCAAAGCTGAACGCATTTGGTATCTGGCTTGTTACTGTGAACAAGTTGACTGGCTCTGTTATTGCTGTTGCATTTACGTTAACGTTCGCGCCATTGCCTGCTGGGTTCTGGTATGTTGCGCTGCTTGTTGAAGTTGAAAGCTGCAGTTGGTCAAAGTTTGTTGTGCCCGGACTTAGTGTCTGGCCTATGAATGTGAGCTTCCATACGGCTGGGCTTGACAAGATTGCCATGCTTTGCCCTGGCAGCAATGTCTGTGAATTTGCTGTTGAACCATATATGGTAATGCCCTTAAGCTCGTTTACTGGACCACTTGTGCTTGTAGCGTTTGTTGTCCACTCAAGCTGCACATAGTAGTTTGGATTTGCGCTGTTGAACTTCTGCCCGCTAGTAAGGTTTACTATATTTGAGAATAGTTGTATCTTTGCCCACTTCTCGTATGCGTACAAACCTGCAAATGTTGTGCCGACATGCACGTATAGGGTGTGGCCGCTTACGTTAAATGCTTCAGTTGAAGACCTTGGTATTGCGCTCTCGTTTGTCAATTGACCATTGTAGTATATACCTACTGCTGCTGGTGTTCCGTTAGGATAGCTAAGGTCCTGCAATTGCACTGTGAATGGACCAGAAGTTATGTTGTGGCCTACGTATACTGTCTGCAATGGTGTCATTGACTGAGCCAATGCGAGCTTTCCACCAGTTACGATGTTTCCAACGTTTACGTTACCACTTGGCATTCCTGTAAAGTTGTATGTTGTATAGTTCTGGCCAAGCAGAGAGAATGCAGCATTTGTCACTGCGTTGTTTGTTTTTACATTTATTGGAGTATCGAATACCACCTGGTATGCTAGATTTGCATCAAGCAATGCAAGGCTGTGGACATTCTGGTCATATACTGGGAAACCACTAACCCAAAGGTTTTCTGTTTCACCATATGGACCATAGTCGCTAAGCAATCCTGAAGGTGTTGCCTTTAGTATGTTGTCGTATGTTGGGTTGCTTCCAGTTGAGAATGATGAGAATGAAACTCCGCCACCATTTGTTGAGCCAGTTACACTTGTTGCAAGTGGAACTCCTACGTTAACATATGGGCTTGGATATGGTGTTGCACTTGTTGATGGGCTCTCTGGATAAGCATAGTTTGTACCAGCACCCTGCAACGTTTTTGTTGAAGCTGCTGCACCTGGGTTCTGAGGAACTGCGCCGTTAAGCACTGAACCTATCAATGCGCTAAAGCCAAAAGTTCCGCTTGCTGCTCCGCCAACTCCAGATTCGTTAAGCCAAACCTGTGGGTTTACCAGCGTGTAGTTTGAGCTTGTCACTGAAACATGAAGCACACTTGCTGCCTGTGTTGCATTTACTGATGCCGTAACAGGAACAGTTGTGTATGCAAGGTTGCCTATTGCTGCTGCAATGTTTGCCGCTGCTACACCATCGCTAGGCTTTGCTGCGCTTCCTACTACTATCTGTACGAGTGGCTGCCCACTATTGCTTATTATTTGCACGCTGTCGAATGTTACAGGACCTGCGAACGCAAGGCCTATTCCTAACAATGCCGCACCTGCTGTTACCGCGGCTATCTTTTTTGCATTTATGCTTTTCACTCACTCACCTAAACATTTTGTTGTTTTATTAGTCAAATGAAAAGTATTTAAATACATATGTTAAATGCAATAATTTTTTTATATAAATCATTTTATACTTCGCTATTTGTCAAATCAAATTTCTTTTATTAACTTATTGCACCTAATGTGCAAACTATTTTTTGCATATTGATTACAGGTGTATTACATATAATACAAGTATAAATAGCTATCGCAGCCAAAGGAGCTATTTGCTGGCTTTATAGATGCGGCAGCCTATAAGGGGCACGCCGAATGTGTTGCTCATGCTTTCTGGTTTAATGTTCTTTATTAGGAGCGCGTTGCATGCGCTTTCTGCAGGGCTGGAATTGCCTGTGCTTGCTGTCGTATTGCTTGCATTGTAGAAGTACAGCATGTATGTGCTGCATGAATTTGAGTTAACCACTTTGTAATTTCTGCCGCTTATTATGCTTACGTATTCTGCTGCCCCTTCGTTGTTGGACATAATAGAAGAGTTCGTTGCAATGGCACTTGCCACGGAGCTTAGCACATGGTTGTCTGCGACTATTGCTGAATTGTAATCATATATTGTTATGTAAGTAGGTATGCTGAATAAAAAGATCTCTGTCATGAAAATAATCGAGAATATATAGGCCTTTTTGCCTATGCGCTGTTCGAGCATCTTGTGCAGCCGCGAAAATCCGTATGCCCCAACGATCGCCATTGGTATTGCGATTATTGAGAAATATCGCGTTATGACTGCAATAAATGTATACTTTGAAAGCTCCATCGTGCCGAAGAAGAAATAGAAGAAAATCGGCCAGCTTAGCAATGACAGAAATGCTGCACTGCGGTCCTTGTTTCCTATCGAAAGGAGCGTGCCCATTATTATAAAGAAGATGACAAACCCATACGGGTAGATTATAGGGCTTATTACATATGCGTGCACAAAGGAGCTTGTGCCTGTGTACAGGTAGCCGAAGAGCGTGATGTACAGATTATTCATATTGTCTGAAAGGTTTACTGGTGACAAGGAATGCTGCCATGCGCCGTAGCTCGAAAAGGTAAGCGTTGCGCTGCCTGTGTAAAAATAGCTTAGCATTATGTATGCATAAAATGCAAGCACAATACCGAGCATTGCATAGGAAAATTCTGAAAAGCTTATCGAGAGCAGTGCGCTGTGCTTTGCCTTCCTTCCTCTGAACATTGACAGGATTAGAATAGCTACTGCAAAGAATAGCACAAATAAAAGACCCTCAAGCTTTACATACACTGTCAACGTTGCAAAAACGCCTGAAAAGAAAAAAAGAACTTTTTTGAGGCCTGCCTTTGCTTTTGGCAACGAAGTTGCTGCTACCAATGCATATAATGACAAGCCCGTGAGCATTCCTATGAGCATATCTGGCATTGCTCTTGTTATGTATTCTACAATAAAAGGCGCTGTCAAAACAAAAAACATTGCAAGCGCACCTTCCATGTTGCCATAAAGCTTCCTGCCTATCTGGAATGCCAATATGGACATTGCCAAATATTCTATAACTGAAGGCAGCTCAACCTGCAGCATGCCATAGCCAAATACCTTGAATGAGAGTGCAAGCACAGCTATGAGCAGTATGCTGTATGCACGCGGATTTTGGCCCATGTTGAATGTTCCTATGAGCATGCTGTGCGCAAGCTCCATGTATTTAAGATCGTCATATGCATAGAAGGGGCCAGAGTAGAAGAGCAAGCAGAGTACAAGCCCTAATACAACCAATAGCGCAACAATGCCCAAGTAAAGTTTAATTGGTTTAAATGCCATCGATTAGATATAAAAATATGATTATTTAAATTTAAAGGATGGGCATTGAATATGTAAGCTTGAATGGCTATTCTTATGCAATAGAGATGGTGCGCACAAGGAACAAGAATGCATATGCGAGGCTCGTGCATGATACCATATTCATAAGGATACCATACTGGCTGAGCGAAGAAGAAAGCGCAAATGTTTATGAGCAGTTGAAGCGCAGGATTTTGAAGCGCATGGAAATTTATAAGCCCATTGGCAAGATGGAATTTGCTGACGGCTGCTCTTTTACCGCGCTTGGCAGCATATTCAGTATCACAATAATGGAAGGTATTTCAAAAAAAATAAGCGCAAAAATAGATGACACTGCTATACGGATTAAAGTGCCAAGCGGAACAAATCTAAATACTGTCAACAGATTTATCATAAGAAAACTGTCAAAAAAGTTGCATCCAGAATTAAAAAACATTGTAGAGGCTATCAACGCAAAACATTTTGGAGTCCAAATAGACAGGGTAGCATTTAGGAACAATACGAGGTTATGGGGCAGCTACAGCATAAAGCACAGAAGCATAAGCATAAACCTCAGGCTTGCTTTTGCACCATACCGCATTCTCGAATATGTTGTAGTGCACGAGCTTGCGCATGCAAAAGAGCACAGCCATAGTAGGGCATTTTGGAATATTGTTGAGTCTATACTGCCTGATTACAAAGAAAGAAAGGAATGGCTTGCTGAACATGGAAATTCGCTTTCGCCAGGATATGCAGATTGAAAGCAGCGACATACAGCAAGGTATAGATATTTTTGCAAAGATTATTTAAAGAATTTCATTAGCATAAACAAATGGTGAATATGGACTATTCAAACTTTAAGAGGATTTTTAATCTCAATAACAAGTATGTAGTTGCACTTATAGTAATACTGATACTTGCAATAGGTGTTATCGAAAGGACAAGCATGCTCAAGTTCCAGGGCTTGTATGAGCCTGATGGGTTCTATTATTATAGTATAATAATGCAGACAATAGCGCATCATTACATACGGCCTGGCGTTTCTGTGTATTCTGGCTTCCCTTGGCACAACATTGTTGCCGAATCTCCAGGTTTGGAGTATATCACAGTAATACCTTACATGTTTCTGCATTACTTTGGTATCTCTGCTTTGTCAATAATGCGCATAATGCCAGTAGTATTCGCCCTGTTTGAAATTATCGCTGCATATTATCTTACGCGCTTCATTGTAAACAGCAAGCTTGCAGGGCTGCTTGCCATGTTCTTCCTTGCTGTGTCAAGCGGCAATGGTGCCAGAACTTCTGCCCTTGTATACAGGGGAGACAGCTTCATAAGCTTATTCATAATGCTCGCCATGATATTCATGCTGCTTGCCCTGCGCAACAGGGACTTGCTAATAAGGGATAAGAATACGCTTAGAAGGAATATGCTAAGAGCGCATATTGGAGAAGAGCTTGTGAGAAAACACATTAAAGAAGAGAAAGAATTGGAGAGCAGGCAGAAAACGGAACTTGCAATAATAAAAACACACGATAGGAGCGAGATAGAAAAGTTTATCGGAATGCACAAGGCAGAGATGGAGAAGCTCTTTGGGGAGCATATCAAGGAAGAAGAAATGCTCTATGCTAGTATGGGTGGTACAGAGAGCAAGCAACAAGAGGTATGGGTTGCCAAACCATTTATATATACAATAATATCTGCATTCATACTAAGCCTTGGGGTTGTAATCTGGACAGGATCCCCATATATAGTTGTAGTATACATGCTTTCGATATTGTTTATACTTATATATGGATTTATAGCCGGCAACAAGGGCCTGCTGCTTTCTGATATCTTGCTTAATGGAGGCCTGCTTTTTGCCTATGCGCTTGAGCGCCTCTTCATTCTTATACACTTTGCGCCTGCAGGCATAACGCTTACTGGTACAAAATTCTTTGTATTTTATATTCCTTTACTACTCGCAAACATTGCTGCATGGTATATACTTGATAGGGATTTCAGGATAGCGAAGGATCCGATAAGCAGGTTTTCACTTTTGGGCATTGTCTCTATAATTGCAATAGCCCTCTCGCTGACTCTGTTTATACAGTACATTAATGCAATGACCAGCACAGTTGGCATAAACATATTGCCGCTTCCTAAATCAGTAACAAACACAATAAACTATGCTGTTGGCCAGACAACACAAGAGCTTCAGAGGCCTTCTTGGGCTTTTCTGTTTGGAAGCTTTCACGTACAGCTTATATTGGCGCCTCTAGGCATAATACTCTTCTTGTTCCTGGGCCACAGGATAGGGAAAACAATGAAGCACAAAGCAGGACTTTCTATAAACTTTAATGAGGGTATGCTTGCAATGCTTGCGTATTTCATCGTGACTGCATTCCTTCAATATGCCGCGATAAGATACAATTCCCTCTTTTCAATACCGATAGCAATATTTGCTGCATATGGCACTTATGCGATATGGGCGCTTCTTAAAGACATCAAGCTTACGCAAAAGGTGCTAATTGCATTCATGGCTGTTGCTTTTGACCTTATAATAATTTACGAGATTATAAAGAAAGTGTACCCGTTGCTTACAACAAACATAATCTTAATAGTTATAAGCGCAATCATCATAAACGGCCTGCTTGCCTATGTGTTCATATACGGTATTTATGCAACAAGGAAAAGCAGGATGGATTTACAGAATGTGTTTGTAGGGCTTATGGTGGCACTGCTTGTGCTCAATTTCTATTCGACATATGTGCAGTCATTGGAAGTGGGGCAAGCAGATGGAATAAATGCGTACTTCCTTCAAGCAATGGCATGGATGCGCAACAATACACCAAGCAATGCGACTGTGCTTACGATGTGGCCTGACGGCTCTGTTGTGGAGGCATTGGCACAGAGGCAGAGCTATACGGACAGCGTGGGCGGAGAAAATGCATCACGCATATATCCATTTGCAAGCTTTCTTTTTAACACTAGCCAGGCAAGCCTTTCCTACATTGAAAAAGTGCACCCAGAATACATCGTGGCAAGAACATTCTGGTTTAACGAGCTGCCAGGCATTGCCGCTGAAGGCCTTGTTAATAATGTGAAGCAATATGGTTATAACATGTTCCAAAGCTACAGCGCAACGCACAATAATACAACAGAAGCGTATATATTCAACTCTACAAATTACAAGGCCGAGATGCTTATAGTAAGAGCAAACAATACCACCAAGCTTTTCGCATATATGGGTAACTCTTCATCACAGTTTATGGAGCCGATATCAGATGTGTTGTTTTACAACGCAACAAGTTATAATTATTCAATGGTCAAAACAAACAGTTTGGAAGCACTCAACGAAACACTTATGGTGATGTATTCTTCGAAAGGCATAACGGGAGCGCTTCTTTTTGGCCCAGAACTTTTTGAAAGCAACATCTTCAAGCTTGTATATCTTTGCAATTATTATACATGCCCATATAATGGAAGCATAAGAATGCGCGCCGTATACATGAACAATGACACGCGCATCATAAGGGTGTATTATAACAACACATAATATGTGTATTGCATCGCTTATGCTTACTCCTTAAGAAGGCAGTTTTCCCTAAGCTTTGAAAGAGTGATTTCTGCAACTTCCTTTGCCTCATTAATAGCCGCTTCCTGCATATCGCTGCGCAGGAGATGCTCGTAGACTCTTGAAGTCACTACCACATACTCGTCATTGTAAACATATACCTGCACCTCGCCGCCAAGCCTGTTGGCCAAAGCCTCGCTTGCTGAGCTGGAATTTAACGTGCTCCTTATTTTTTGCAGTATATCATCTACTAGGAGCCGGTTCGCGTCTTTCCTCATTGGCAGGGTAAATACGGCCCTATAACCTGAGCCCTTTTCTTTTTCACCCAAATATTTTTCAATTCCCGAAGGATTAGGTTGCGTTTTTTGTGGCATGTTTAACACCACATGCTTATTGAGATTGTAAAATATATAAAACCACGCTACATACACTTCTGCCATGACAAGAGATGCAACAGATTTAAAGAGTTGCTGCCTAATCTAAATATGCTTTATGTATTGCAGCTTTTGATTGATACACTGTTTTCGTGGGTGCGCATGTTCATTGCACTCGGCTTCTCTGTCATCATAGGCATTGCTATAGGAGTATATGCTGCAATAAACAGCAAAGCTGAGAGAATTGTGATACCGATAGTGGATATACTGCAGACACTACCCATACTTGCATTCTTCCCCTTTGCCATATACATAATAGTGGCAACATTGCCGGGATATGTAGGTATAAATGCGGCAGTTATATTCCTAATAATTACAAGCATGCTGTGGAACATAATATTTGGAGTTTATGAATCCATTAAGACAATACCGAAAGAGTATATGGAGCTTGCAGAGCTATACGGCATGAGTATGTGGGATAGGCTGCGCATAATATTCATACCTGCCTCAATGCCGAAAGTGGTTGAACAGTCGACACTCTCTTGGGCTATCGGCCTTTTCTACCTTGTCACAAGCGAGATATTCTCTACATCAAATGCGAATTACGCAGTCAAACATGGAATAGGCGTAGCACTGACTGCTCTTGCAGTAAGCGGCAACTTTGCTGAATATATGATAGGGATACTTATTTTCGTAATGTTTGTCGTGGCAACAAGATTATTCTTCTTTGCACCTCTTGAAAGATACTTTAACAGGTACAATGAATTTACAGGCAAGATGGGAGCAATACAGCGTACGCGGCTTGTAATAAATAAGCTCAACATCACTAAAGGGCTTGCAAGCCACTCTCACAGAAAGCACAGCCCTGTTCATCTGCACATGTACATGCAGGAATCTGTGCTGCAAAAAACACCGGCAAAGCGCATTTACATTGCATACATTGCACTTGGTTTGGCCGCCTTGATGGCATTGATGCTGGATAAAACGCTAATGAAAGCTGAGATAATCGTGCTTGTATCGCTGCTAGCTTCTTTTGCGAGGGTGTGGATTGTGTTCATAGCAATTGTTGCTGTGGCCATACCGCTAAGCGTATATCTGCTTTTCATATCAAAAAAACCTGGGGGGTATATGCTACTGTTCCAGGTCATTGCTTCAATACCTGCGACAATACTGCTGCCAATTATAGTTTTAAGCCTAAAGAACGCACCAATGCACAATGAGCTTGTTGCATTCAGCATTTTCTTCCTCAGCGGGATATGGTATGTTGTATTCAGCATAATATCTCAAAGGGCATACATACCGCACAACATTTTGGAAGTCAAAAAAATTTTCGGCTTAAGAGGCATGCAGGCGTGGAAAAAGATATATATTTATGCAATATTGCCAGGTCTGCTCACAGGCGCAGTAACGGGAATAGCTGCCGAATGGAATGCAAGCATTGTGGCTGAATATTTTACTACTACAGCAATAGGGAGCGGCGCGGTCATAACCTCTGTATCGATAGGTATAGGAAAGCTTCTTGATACAACACTTGCAAACGGTAACATGTTTTTGATGGGCTTGGGGTTGATAAACCTCACGGTGATGATTATTATAATAAATAGATTTGTATGGAAAAGATTCTATAGCAAAATAGAAAGAGTATACAAATGATCCTATGCCAATGATAGAGCTGAAAAATGTTTCTTATTCAATAAATAGCACAAAGATAATAGATAACATAAGCTTTAGCGCTGAAAAGGACGAATTCGTTTCTATAATAGGGCCTTCTGGTTGCGGCAAGAGCACACTGCTGCGCATGATGGCTGGGCTGATTAAGCCAGATACCGGAAGCATTTCGTACAATGGCAAAGAGATTACAGAGCCTAGCCATGAAGTATCTTTTGTATTTCAGGATTTTGGCTTGCTGCCTTGGCTTACAAACATTGAGAATGTTAAGATTGGATTGTCTCTCCTTAACATAAGCGAGGATGAAAAGAACGAAAGAGCGGAGAATATTTTCAAGACAATGGGTTTGGAAGGATTTGAGAATGCTTATCCAAACATGCTCAGCGGAGGCATGAAGCAGCGTGTTGGTATAGCAAGGGCAATAATATCAAATCCAAAAGTGTTGCTCATGGACGAGCCGTTCAGCTCTCTTGATGAGCTCACTGCGGAAACTCTTAGAACTGATATTATTGACATGCTAAAAAGCTCAGACATACCAGTAAGCTGCGTGATTATGGTAACGCATAATGTTGAGGAAGCGGTAGAGCTCTCAAGCAAAATTGTCATACTGTCGCAGAGGCCTTCTTCTGTAAAGGAAGTGAAGAATGTTGAGATTAGCTATCCAAGAAACAGGCACAGCCAGGATTTCATGGATATGATGGACTACGTGTATAAAGTACTTACAGAATAAAACGCTTGCGCAAGAGCGCATAATTCATATGCAATTAGCGCTTTGATGAAAGAGACCACATGTCTTCATTCCTATTATAAGAAACAAGCTTTGAGCGCACTCCCCATTTAAGCAAAAGGTTCCTGAGCATCTCTGTATTTGTTATATCATCTGCATACAGTATTATGTTCTTGCTCTTAAGCACAGTTGATAGCTCTAATGAATTGAGCGGACCGTGTGAAAGCACATCAATGACTGATTTGAATGGTTCTATGCTTGAAAGAGCTTTTGAAAAAATCTGTGAAGAGTTTTTTTGGTTAAGGCTTATGCCCGTGCTTGTGAGTTTTATTGTGCCATTCTCAATTGTGCATAGGCCTAGCATCTCCGCAGCGTCAAGCAAAGGCAGCAACTTGTCCACTTCCTCCTCAGCTTCTTCTGCAAGCTTGGACAGGCTTAGCGCATTGCCATTGTCCTTTACAATCTCTATTATACCGCGGACTTCGCTTATCCCGACGTCTATAGGAAATTGCCCCATTTTCTCTATATTTCATGACTGTAAAGAATTATATAATTTTTGATTTGCATGAAGCGCGTTGAAATGATTACAGCATTTTCATGTCGATGTAGTCATCTGCTATTTTGCTTGAGCCGAAGCCCTTGA
>JBMFTN010000002.1:0-52243 GCA_049966995.1 Candidatus Micrarchaeia archaeon | reverse complement strand
CCGATCCCATTCCGAACTCGGAAGCTAAGCCTGCTTACGATATGTGTGTACTGCCCTCGGGCGGGAAAGCATGTTGCTGTTTGGCACTTATACTTTTTATGCGGTAAAGTCAGGCGCTAAAAATCCTCTAAATTAATGCCAAGTTTATGCAGAGGATCAAAGTGCTAGGAGACAAGCTTGAAGTCGTAAGGCAACATAAAATATTTCGCAAGAAAGCAGTCTTTGATAGCGCTTTAAGTATGCATACCGAATACTATAAATATTTGAAAAATAAAAAGAGGATTATGGATGGTAGTATTCACGCAAGCAAGTCAGAACTTACAGAAAGGGAAGTAATGCAGAAGATCTTGGGCAAGGAAAATGTGAGAATAGAACAGGCTTTAAAATCCTTCCTAAATAACATAAACACCATTAATAAAGTTGAACATATTCCAGTGCCAACGCAAGCACGTAACTTTTTAATGGATATCGCAATGAGCATGTCCTCTTTTAGGGCGGATAATCCGGAACATTACAAATCCGCAATCGAAAGATCGATCTCGGCAATAAAATGGGTATATTCAGAAAAACTGCTTGACAAAGCCTCTTACATAAATGCACTTCATTCTATGAAAATATACAGACTCCCAAAAGCAATCGATTTAGAAATCAATGAGATTGTAAATGCCATAGAGAAAGAGGATATCAATGCAAGGCATGGGGCTGCCGAGATTTGAACTCGGATAACCAGCGCCCGAGGCTGGCAGTCTACCAGGTTAGCATACAGCCCCCAGCAAAGCGAAATAGTATTAATTATAAATGCATATATAAAATTATGCAGTTTGATGAGTCAAAGCTAGAATTTGCATACAAATATCCTTTCTCTAATGATTCAAAAGACATAATACAGCAGATGAACATATCAAAGATAAGCTATCCATACCTTCAATCTGCAAAGAACCACATAGAGATGGCTCTAAATGGGGTATTAGATTACAAGCGCACCAACATAAGCTCGGCAAAAATTGATTACATAACAAACTATGCATATTGCAGGATGCTTTTAAGCGCTTATTCTAATCCAATTGCAATAAAGAAATATGCTGAAGCTGAAGCTTTTCGATCTTCTGAAGCTCTTAGCCTTGGCACGCCTGATGAGTTCTTGCGACTAAGCAAGCAGCTTGGCGTCAGCATATTCAAAAGATTTGCGCCAGAGAAGGAAAATGAGTTTTCAATGCAATTCAACGAGTTCCTTAAATACAACGAGGGTATAAATGGCCTGGAACTAGTAAACCAGAGGCTTAGTGGCGGTGCTGTCATAATGGATTGGAACAATTCCATTAGGTTTATGCAAGCTGTAATAAGCTCAAAGATCAAGGAAGGCTTGCCAATAAGAAGGGTCGATCTACCAAACGAGGTTGTTGAGTTTGCAAAGAGCGCTAGCCTAAGCATCAAAGTTCAGGCATCAAGCCAAAATGCGGGTAGCCAAAGGGGCTGGATCGAGCAGCTTCTTAATAATCCAATACCAGATGTGCGCCACAGAACTGTAAACCTTATACTTGCACCTTATCTAGTCAATGTAAAAGGGTTGGCAGTAGAAGCAGCTACAAAAGTAATAAATGATTACATAGAAAAATGCAAGCAGCTCAACCCAGATACGAAGATCACAGAGAGGTATATTGCTTACCAGTGCGAATATGCCAAAAAGAAAGGCACAAAGCCCCTTTCACAAGCAAGGGCAAAGGAGCTATTGGGCAGCATTGTGGATTTGTGGAAAGATGTTGATAATGCCTGACATATACACACTATGCTACATATGCGGCAAGCCCGCAAGCCATGTGTGCAAGCTGTGTGGCGGCCATGTTTGCGAAGAGCACTATATAGCAAAGCTGGGCATATGCACAAACTGTGCTCATGGCAAGCATATAAAAAAGTAAATGCAAGCTCCTTTACTTTGTCAGTTCTTCTTTGCGTAAGAGTGTCTGCAGCTTTTCAAGGTTCCTTTTTTGGCCGTCGCTCCTAAGCTTCCTTGCCGATTGCGTAAAGAATTCATGGCTTTCAAGCAGTTTTATTTGGCTTTTATACCATTCAGCATTGGTATATTTCACGCCTTTTACTTCTTCTATCTCCATCTTCAAATCCATTGTGCGCCTTAGAAACCTCTTCGTGCCAAGTACATTAAGGTCAGCATCGCATATAATATAGCCAAGCTTGTCATAAGGGTGCTGGGGAAACTCGGTCTCCAATATTATATTCTGGACAGCCTTGACCTCTTCAGGTTTGAATCCATAATTGGGCAATATAACCCCAGCCATTTTCGCCCCTTCAGGCTCATTCCTGTCATATACTTTTGCATAACCAAAATCGTGAAGCAGTGCAGCAGCAAGTAATACTTCTCTCTCTTCCCTGCCAAGTCCTTCTAATTTTGCATACCTTTTTGAACTGTAATAAACATCTAAAGTGTGTACCTCATTATGGTAATAATACTTTGCAAACTCTTTTCCGCTTAGAAACTTTGTTGCATACTCCTTTAGGCTTTCAATTCTGTCCATATATATCCCATTTATCACTTAATAAGCGCTATAACCTATAAAGGCTCTTATCATTTGGAAATATTTGAATCATTGCATTTCTCACTGCTTCTTCAATGGATATGCTCCTGCCTATCGCGTTTCCAGTGTAGTTGCCCCACGTATCGCTTTTTGGCAGATTATACCTTTTTTGGAAAATCTCCATTACTTTGTTGTGCGTCATTTTCTTCGCATTCATCACTTTTATTATTGATTCGGGCACTTTAAGCCCGCTTGAATACGCATAATACCTGTTGCCTTTCCTGTCAATTATGCAGCACCACACTTCTTCATAAATTGTACCGTACCTGCTTATAAGACCGCTTTCCAACCCAATATAGAAGTCTGCCCGCACATTGCTCACTGTTTCCAAAGCCCTATTGCATGCACCATTAAACGTGTGCTTGCCAAGCGGCGTTTCTGGCACCTTAGAATGTGCATTGTAGCTTACAATACTTGGTTTTTTAACAAATTTTGATATTACCTTAGCAGCAGCGTCAATCTTCATTTTATTGGTGGTACCTATCGCAAATATCAAAGAATCAACTTCAAATAAACTTTTATTTCAAAATTATGAATGGAAAACTATAATATTTTTTTGTTTCCATATATTTGCGAAGAATATGGCTAATTTTTATGTCTTCAATGCAAAAATGTATACTACGCTGGCAATGATAATGGCAATAGGCTTTGGCGTTATATATGCCCTCTTATTTATGGTTGGAGTATCTGCTTTAGGTGTGCTTGTTTTTGCGGCTATCTATTTTGCTTTTCAGTGGTACATATCCCCTAAGGCAATAGCTGCTTTTTCAAGGCTAAGGTACATTAATGAAAATGAATACCCTAATCTGCACAGAATGGTTGATAAGCTCTCTTCAGCAGCCCAAGTCCCAGTTCCAAGGATCGCTATAAGTCCTTCAAAAAGCCCAAACGCTTTTGTGTTCGGCCGTACAAGAGGCAGTGCAACTTTAGCTGTACACCAAGGCCTAATAGACATGCTTGACGATGAAGAAATGGAAGCAGTGCTCGCTCACGAAATAGGCCACATAAAGCATGCGGATTTTGCCGTGATGACTTTCGTGTCATTTATACCAATGCTCGCAATGCTCATCGCAGAAAACCTCCTTTTCTTCGGCATGTTCGGCAACAACAGGCAGAATGGCGGCGTTTTGGCGCTTGTAGGAATAGGCTCATTTGCAGTATACCTAATAACAGAAATGCTTATGTTGGGTTTCTCAAGGTCGCGTGAGCTTTACGCTGACAGCTATTCCGCCAAGGCGACCGGGAAGCCCGCTGACCTTGCACGGGCTCTTATAAAAATAACATATGGACAAGCAGGCATGCCGCAGCAGGCAACACCGCAGGCAGCCCGTTCTTTGTACATTGCAGACAGTTTCCATGCAAGCAAGGAATTGCACAATCTCACCACTCATATTGGTGAAATATCAGCACTTCTTTCTTCCAAAGATATAGAAAAGCTTAAGGAAGGAATATCAAGAGGCGAAAGGTCGAGTTTTATTGCAGGTATATTTTCAACGCATCCATCAACTTACAGACGCATACTATTTTTAACCAAGCAAAGTGTATCTAATGCCAACAAAAGATAAGGAAAATTTTGACGATATCATAAAAAAGGCGGAGCATGCAAATGGCGCAGAATTATTTATTTTGATGGAAAAAATCATCAATATGACGGCACTCAATCCAAAAGAACGCAGCGACAAGGCATTACTTATCTTGGCAAAGCTGATAAAGGAATCCATACAGAATAAAAATAAAAACATTTACGAAATAATAGACAAGGGTAGAAAATTCTACAATGTATTATTGCCATATCTCAGCGAAGAAGCAAAATTGCAGTTTGTACAGATTCTTAGCACTGCTTGATCGCATCATGCCGATTTAGGGCCTGCGCAGAAGCGCAGACCCTGAGGTAAGCCAAGAGACCTTGGCATTCATACTATGAATAAAAAAGTATTTAAGCATTTACTATAATCAAATTATTTTATTTAAATATCAAAATATATAGTAAAGTATAAATATTATTGCTAATTAAATATATGTAGGGAATTGCGTAAGCCAGCGCTATAAAAATCGGCTACTGCAAAGGGCGCAGACTTGTCCTGAGGTAAAAGGCATTGGGGTAAGCAAATGAGATCTAGGCTAGAGCGTGAGCTCTCAGTGTGGATTGACATGGCTATGGAAAGCATGGGTGACATGGAGCATTACGGAATGGAAATGTCAGATGAAGACAAGGTAGATGCATTGCTGCAGAACATAAACTTTAGGGATAAGCTTGTAGAATCTACAATTGAGTTGCTAAAGGAAGCAATACGCTGCAAGAAAATTGCAGAGAGCCTGAAAAGGGTATCAATAAATGCGGCATATGACATCTGCATAAGGGTACGAAACGACAGTGTGGAAAAGATGACTCCAATCCATGCTCCATAGCATTTTTTTTCTTTTTCTTTTTTATTCATATTTTTATACTTTATGCGACATGTATATGTATGCAAGAAAACCTCAATATGTTCATAACAATAGCAACAGCCGTGCTTATTACAACAGGATTTGTCGTTGTCCTGATGAGCCAGCATATCCTTGTGCTGAATCCCGGCAAGACTGCAGAGGGTTATTCAAGCATTGATGCAATAATACACGCTTCTGGATTTATTGTAAGCAATTTAAAAGTGAGCATAAGCGGCAATAATACGAATGCTTCGGTACCGTTGAACATAGTAAGCAGATGCTTCGTGCAAGGCATTCCAAAGCCAATGGAAGGTTCTTTGCCTCGTATAAACATTACAATACAGCCATGCAACCTTACAGAAAGCGTGGTATTCACAAATCTTAAGCCCTTTTCATTATATAATGTGTCAATATTTGGTTCAGAAAGCCCATACTGCATTCCGGGAAGCATATGCCCAATGTTTATTCTGCGTGTTAGCAAAACACTTACTGTTAGGACCGGGGCTGCAGGTACAGTTTCAAATGCGTCATTTTATGTTTGAATTTATTAATGCTGGCTCTAAATTCTAAATTTCATGTTTTTATTGATGCTTTAAGTGCTCGCATTAAAGTATTCATAAAGAAAGACATGCCATGCTGGGCTTGTAATATTCGAATTTGGATCAGAAAGGTTCAGCAGCCCAAAATTATTTTTATATGTGCCATCAGATAAGCCCCACAGGTCATACCAGTAAGCTCTTTTAACAAAACGGAATCTATCGAAAAAATCAAGGCTTTGGATAAGAAAATTTCTCTGCATATTCATACTATATGGATAAGCAGTAGAAGAAGAAGGCATCCCAAACTCAGTGATCCATATCGGCTTTCCAGTAAGATCCTCATACTCCATTAAGCTATTTGCCCATGTGGCATTTATGGCATTGTTCAAGCCGTAACTGTCTGGATATGCGTGTATCGATATTGCATTGCAATAATTATATGCACCATAATTCCACACTTGGGCATACCAGTCATATATGTTGCCTACCCCTAAAGGGGCTCCGCCAAAGCACACTATTGTTGCATTTGGCTCAACGCTTTTTATTATTTCATAGCTGTTTTTTATTACCCTATAATAGTTGTAAGCGCTTCCGTTCATATATCCTGTTTGGAAGCTTTTTATATATGGCTCATTCCATATCTCCCATGTTGTTATGTATGGATACGAACGAATTGCATTTGCTACGCTTTCATTCCATTCTTCAAGGCTCCAGTTCTTGTTTGACGAGCCCCCTGGCAGTGTCTCGTAATCAAGTATGCCTAGATAACTTGCATTGTAACTGGAATGCTCCATTCCGATAAGCGCCTCTTGGCTTTTGGTAAGGCTTATGTCTGTGCGTAAATATCTTACTCCATGACGAAGCGCATAAAGCTCTGAGCTCTCATTGCCATGGGTGCACAATCCCAATGTAAAGTTAAGCCGCTTTGGAAGGCTCGAAGTTTTACCATTGGGAAGCGCAAAAAGTACAAATGCCAATATAACAAGCATGACAGCAATCAAAGCCACGTGTTTTATTTTCAAGCCATCACTGTTATATCACTAAAGACAAACATCGAATCTTTAATGTAGCATTAATGCGAAGCGCCAGGGTTGGGATTTGAACCCAAAATTCCGCGAAGGAAACCGGTTGCCTTGTTTGCATCACAGATCAGCTCTTGAGCCAAAACTCAAGACCGGCGCGTTACCGGATTCCGCCACCCTGGCATGATTATAGCTTCTACTTTTTGTTATATAAATTTTTGCTTGGTGACACAATGTTTAAAATACAAAAATTTTTTGATTTAAAACTAAAAAGAAACAACGGGCCAGCAATAACACTAGGCTCTTCAATAAGTATATTAGAAAAGTCGCATTTTCTTACCTTCCAAAATCAAAAATACCCTTCAAGCGATTATCACTACGTGTGGAAGCGCATGAAAAAGCGTATAATCATACCAATAAACAAGGAGCCAAACCCCCACATGGTAATAGCTGGCATGAGCGGACAAGGCAAGAGCACCTTGTTAAAATCAATGTTGCATGATATCCATAGAAGCGACATACCTTGTATAATATTTGATTCAAACAACGAGCATGAAAGTGTTGTGAAAAGCATTGGTGGCACGGTAATAGATGCTTCGACTTCAGGGATAAATCTGATGGAGCTTGGCGGCAGTCCAATCGGCAGCAGAATAGATGAGCTTACCTCTTTGCTCAGCGAGGTATACGGATTGGGCTATCTTCAGGCCACAAAGCTGAACTCATGCTTATGGTATACATACATGCACAAAGGCGCGCGAAGCAGGCAAGACTCATACCTGGATGAAGAGCCAACAATCAATGACTTGCTTGAAGAGCTAAGCATATTCATCAGGAAGGCAGGCACAAAGCAGGAATACAACACGCTGCGCAACATGTACCAGAAGCTCTCTGGATTAAGGCTAAGCGCATTCCAGCAGAGCAGCATAAGCATTGAAGCAACATCAAAAGGAATAAGCTCATTGTCTCTTGCAGGCATGCAGAATGATAAGGCAAAACTCATATACATAAACGAGTTGCTGCGCCGCCTCTACAAAGAGATGCACAGCAAAAGTATAGAACATGGCCTGTCAATGTACATAATTCTGGACGAATCCCAGCTCATAATGGGCAATGAAAATGGCTCAGCAGTAATAGGCGACATAATAGAAGAAGGAAGAAAATTTGGCTTCGGCACCATAATAATATCCCACATGGCAAGCAGACTTGACAAGCGCATAATAGCCAATGCATCCATATTCATGAGCTTTCATGCAAAGGAACCAGGTGAAATTAATTATGTTTCAAGTATCCTCTCTGGAGCACAGCCAGAGATGCAGGCATCGATAAAAAACAAGCTTTACCATCTTGACAAGCATGAAGCAATATTGCTCAGCAGCACATACAAAAAGCCTGTGCTAATAATGACAAAAAAGCTGTTTGCAAGTGAAACCCATTCTGACTTAAGGGCAAGGATGCTTCAGATGCTTTCAGAGCCGATGCGCTACGAAAAACTGTGCAGCATACTTCAAGCATACAGCAAAGTTGATATAGACAATTCAATAGAAGGCCTGAGCCGTGAAGGCCTGCTGAGCTCGAGAAGCATAGATGGTGATTTATGGCTCATGAAGCACAGCAATTCAATAAGCATAGATCATGAAGTGAACATATTGAAGATAAAGGAAAAACTCGACAAGTGCGGCATAAGCGGTTACATAAACAGGTCTTATCGCGGGCCTGACATAGTAGTGGGCAAAGTTGCTTTGGAGTATGAAACTGGCCTAAAAAACATAAAATCCACAGAAAAGATGCTCAGTAATCGCGGCGTTTATTCAAAAGTAATTGTTATTGTGGACGACTTACACTTTGGGGAATATTCTGGAATTGGCAATTCTTACCAATACAGCAATTTCATGCAGCTTAGTTGTGAAGCGTTGCATTCGTTGCTTTATAACACATAGCCTTTTCTTAACATAATTATTTCTTTGCATCCATTATACATTGGTGATTTAGTGAACTATGAAATAATCGGAAACAATATGCAGGCGCTTAAAGTAATCTTGAACAATGGTGAAAAGGTGTATGCCGATTCGGCAAAACTTGTCAGCAAAAGCAGCAATGTTATCATGACCCCAAGGCTTGTTGGAGGCATAGTGGGGGCATTGGAAAGAAAGATGACTGGAGCAAGCGGTTTCCTCACAGAGTTTGAAGCAACATCCGACCAAGGCGATGTTTCAGTAAGCGATTTGCTCCCTGGCAAGGTATATGTGGTTAAGCTTGGCAGCGGTGAAGAATTCATAGCAGAGCACAATGCATTTCTTGCTGCAGAAAGCTCAGTAAAGTTTACCATCAGCACAGTGGGCATAGGCGCGGCATTTTTCGGAGGTGCAGGTCTAATACTCCAAAAATTTGAAGGCCCCGGCAATGTATTTATACATGTTGTTGGGGATATAATAGAATACAATCTTGACGGAACCAAGCCCCTCGAGATAGAGCCTGGACACATAGCAGGATTTAGCCCTTCCCTCAAGTACAAAATCACTTTTGTTGACAATATAAAGACAATGATGCTTGGAGGCGTAGGCCTGTTCCTTGCAAAATTTGAGGGAAATGGCAAGGTAATTGCGCATTCTGTTTCTAGGTTGAAATTTTCAAGAGAAATGTATCTAGAAGGCTATGAGCAGGTGCAGCACAACCAAAAATAGCACAAATTAAAGTATTTGTTGCCTACTATGACAGTGTGTTACCATGAGAAGCGCTGATTTGCTTACAGTGTTGCGCGTTATGCTTGTTATTGCAGTTGCGTATCTAGTAATAATGAAGGTTTATCCATTAATATCAATTGTCATTTTCGCAATTGCCCTAGCAATGGACGGCCTTGATGGATATGCTGCTTTGCACGAAATAAGCAATGGTGCAGTAAGCTTCGGAAAATACCTTCTTTATGCAAGAGGTAAGCTAAGTAACAGCGAAAGGGAAAGCATAAAGAAGCTAAAGCAAAAAGTCAGCGCAAAATACCCTTATGGCCCAAGGATAGATGTGGCAGGAGACCGCGTTGTCGAGTACTCCTTATGGGCACTGTTCACATTTCTTCATGTCATACCCTTGTTCATAATAATAATCATAATAATAAGGCATTCGTTTGCAGATGCGCTCATGGCTTCAAGAGGCACATCATCGAAGCTGAAAACAAAATTTGCCAATATAATGTACGGTTCAAACTTGAGCAGATCAGGAATAAATATAATGAAATTTGTAACTTTCTCATACCTTATACTTGTCTATGTGTCCGCATATCCAATAGTAATAGGCTATGTGCTTGTTGCTCTTCTTGTGCTTTACATACTGCTTAGAGGTGCAGCAGAGATCCTTGAAGCTTTTTCATGACCCTATTTTTCTTCAAAAATCTCGTCAAGGTCAACATTATTATCTATCTTCTCTATCTTTTTTATTAATCCTTCTTCAGTGTATTCTGGGAAGTTGACCCCGCTTACGACAATCATGACTCTTAGCGTATCCTTCTTCATCTCATTATCTATCCTTGCGCCCCACTTGAGCAAAGCCTCTTTGTTGATTCTTCCAGATACCTCTTGGAAAACTGTTTCCGCTTCTCTAAGGCTCAAGCTCTCCCCGCCTATTATGTTAATGAGCGCTTTTTTGGCTGTTGATAAGTCAGCATCAAGCAGAGGGCTTTTTATCGCATTTTCAAGGGCCACAACTGCCCTGCTTGTGCCATCATTTGTGCTGACTCCCTCTCCAGTCCCTATGACTCCATAGCCGGCATCTTTAAGCACGCTTTTCAAGTCTGCAAAATCAATGTTTACCATTCCTGGCTTTGTCACCATCTCCACAATGCCTTTAGTAGCGCTAGCCAGCACTTCATCGCTTACCCTGAAAGCCATATTAAGTGGTAGATCTGGCGCTATTGAAAGCAGCTTGTCATTAGGTATTACTATTACTGTATCAGCTACCTTCCTTAGTTTGGAAAGGCCTTCCAGCGCGTTCTTCATTCTCACCTTGCCTTCGCTTGTAAAAGGTAGTGTTACAATTGCAACAGTGAGCGCGCCGCTCTCTTTTGCCTCATGTACTATCGTGCTTATGGTGCCTGTTCCTGTGCCACCTCCAAGCCCACATGTTGCAAAAACAAGGTTTGCATCGCTCAGCAAGTGCCTTATCTCATCCTTGCTTTCCAAAGCAGCTTCTTCCCCAACTTTAAGGTCGCTGCCCGCTCCAAGCCCTCTGGTTGTCTTTTTGCCAAGCAGCAGCTTGCGCTCTGCCCTTGTCTTGACTAGGTGAGCAGCATCAGTATTGGTTGCAACAAGAGTTGCACCTTGTATACCCAAGCTGTACATCCTTGTTATTGTGTTGCTTCCGCTACCTCCAGCTCCAACTACATATATTTTAGGCTTCGCGCCTTCTATAAACTTTAGTATATCTTCATCATCAGGGCTTAGCTGTTCAACCTGGTCCATAAGATCACTGATCGCATTTATTAATAAAAAGTAAAAAGATATAAAACTATTTGAAAAAAGAATAAACATGGTATGCGCCTTCTTATGTGCAATAAACACATTTGAAGAAGCCCAAGGTCAAATCGGATTTTTGTTTTGCGGGTATAGTCTAGCCTGGTAGGACACGGCCTTCCCAAGGCTGCAACCCGGGTTCAAATCCCGGTGCCCGCAAAGGGATTGCCGAAACATGCAACTTTTGCTTATATAAGATAAACCTGTTTTCAAAAAATCCAAAATAGAAAAGCTTTTAAAATGCACTAGTAATAAACTAATGTGATAACATGAATAACACTACAAGTGCAACAAGTGGCACTCCTCCAAGTGGTGCAACGAGTTCAAATGTTGCAGGGAATGCAACAGCCTCAGCTCCTCAAAAGAAAGGGGGCTCAAAGACAATGCTATGGGTCGGTATTATTGTGGTAGTAATTATAATAATTGCAGCTGCAGTCTTGCTTATGTCCTCACCAGGCTTTGGCTTCCCTTCGGCACAGCAGGTAAGCTCCGCAATGGGAACATCTTTTTCAGCAAAGCCTATTATACATATAAGTAGCTCAAACGCTTCACTCGCGTTGTACTCTAGCTACGGTGTAGTTGGCGCGGAGATTGAAAATTACACATCATCAACAGGAACTTTGGGAATTATGGAGCTGCAGTTTAAATCCTCTTCTGAAGTGTCAACACTGTTTAGTACGCTGTCTTCATTCGCTGGCGTCGCAAACGTTACTACAACTTCATTTAAAGGCGGGCAGTTCATGGTAACACCTACGGGCACAGCCTTTGGAGCATTCAAAAACTACCTGTTCGTCATAGAGTTTGTGAGTCCAAGCGGCACATCAACAGCAAATGCAACAGCAATAACCTCTTTGGCGAAAGACACAATTTCAGCGATATAAGCAGGGTAATTTTGATGCCTGCCTTTTGCAGGCATCTTTCTATTTATACTTTTCAGTTTTAAGCAGATTGAATCATTAGTGCATATCAATAGCTAAATTTCGCAAATGTTAAATACCTTGCAATGAAAGTATTGCATATGGAGAAAAAAGATTTGCTTAGGCATCCTATAAAAGATTTGAAACTGAAAAAAGATATGAAAGTAAGCGAGCTTGTAGCATCAATGGACAACATAGGTGGCTTTTCTGCGCAGCATCTTGCAGATGGCGTCGATATAATGAGGCGCATGCTGAATGATGAGAAGTCATTCAACTTTCTTTCTTTCCCTGCAGACCTGGTATCAACAGGCATACGCGGAATTCTTGCCAGCGCAGTAAAGTATTTTGACGCAATTGTTACAACAGGCGGGACCCTGGACCATGACATTGCAAGGGCCAACGGCGGCGTGTATCATAAAGGTACATTCAATGTTGATGATTCGATGCTGCACAAGCTTGGCATATACCGAGAGGGCAACGTGTTCATAGAGCGTGCACAGTATGGCATGAAGATGGAGCAGGAGTTCAACAGGATAATGAACGATATATACAAATCGAAAGACTACAAAAAAGAATACAGTGCATCAGAGCTTATCTATGAGTTTGGAAAGCGCATGAAGGATAATAATTCTATAGTACGCCAGGCTTATCTAAACAAGGTTCCTATATTCTGCCCTGGCATACTCGATGGCGCATTCGGGACCGCTTTAAGCATATTCTCTCAGGACCACGATTTTAAGCTCAATCTGATTAAGGATGAGCTTGATTTAAGCAATATAGCATTTGACAACAAAGTAAGCGGCGCGCTCATGCTTGGTGGAGGCATAAGCAAGCATCATGTCATATGGTGGAATCAGTTCAAAGATGGGCTTGACTATGCAGTATATGTTACCACAGCAACTCAATATGATGGCAGTCTTTCAGGTGCAAGGCTCACAGAAGCAGTATCATGGGGCAAGATCAAAGAGGAGGCGCGCTACGTCACCATAGATGGCGATGTAACCATAGTGCTTCCTGTGATGTTTGCGGCTTTAAACATGGTATAATGCTGGCAATAATAAAAATTGGCGGCTCTGCATTTAGCGATAAGAAGAGCGGCAAGCTTTATGTTGGCGAAGTTGCCGAAAGAGTGGCAAGGGAGCTGCCTAAAGGAATGCAAGCGCTGATCGTCCAAGGTGCAGGGAGCGTAGGCCACATGCTAGCAAAGCGCTATTCCATATACGAACTCAAAAACAATCAGAACAAATGGGCTCTTCTGAGATACGAGGTGGGCAAAGTGAGCATGGAGATTGCAGAAGCCCTAATCAAACGCGGGCATGCGCCGATAATACTCTCGACGCCTTCATTCTTTTCAATAAAAAATGGCAGAATCTCAGTCTCTAATTTAGGTATACTGAAAGCTTATATAGAAAGAGGCTTCATTCCCATACTTCACAGCGACGGGCCGCTTGATGACAAGAAGGGCCTTTCAATCCTTTCTGGAGATGACATCGCAGTAGAGCTTGCAAACAGGCTTGCCGCCGATTTGCTTATATTCGGGACAGATGTCCCATACTTGTACGGAAGAAATAAAAAGCAGGTTCATGAGATAAGCAGGCATACAGCTCCAAAACTCGCATTCGAAAGCAGCGGTATTGATGTGAGTGGAGGCATGCAGAAAAAGCTTGAGAAAGTATCAAAGGTAAAGCGCAAGACAAAAGTGATGCTGATAAGTTTGAGAAAAGATGGCATGCTAAAAGCTTCTATTTCAGGAAAGCGCGTTGGAACACTGATTTATTAGCAAAATTAGCGAAAGTGAAGCTTTTCGTCAATCCCCAAATAATCTCTAATCCTTAAATACCTATTAAAGTAAAAGCTTTATTTAATGTCTAACGAAATGGAAAATGTTAAAACAAGCATTGTAGGTATTTTTACCGTTTTTGATGATGGTGTACTTTATCTGAAGCGCTCGCCAAATGAAAAGCCATATGAAAACATGTGGTGCATACCTTCAGGCACTGTAGAAGAGGGTGAATCCCCCTATGCCACTGCGCGGAGGGAATTTCAAGAGGAGACCGGCCTGAATCCAGAAGGCATTGCCATAGAATATGTAGACAATTTTAATTTCCCGATAGGCAAAAACGTTGCAAATATCATGCTATTCTTTTCTTATGTCAAGGGAAGCATTGACGAAGTCAAAATAAGCAACGAGCACGTGGATAAGAAGCTCTACACGCTAGAAGAGCTTGAACACATCGCGAAGATGGGCATGATGAGAGGCGAGGCAAAAGACAAAGAAAGCAATGATGCCCTAACACCTATTGACCATTATATACTAAACAACTACCTGAGTGCGATTCAAAGCAAAGTGAATGTGCATAGGGAAAGTATGGAAAAGCTGCGCCAGCGCTAGCCTTTTCCTTTCTTGGTCTTATTGCCTGGTTTGCTAGGCTGTTGCTGCTGTGTATTGCTCTGCTGGTTCTGTACATTTTGCTTATAGAAATCCTGCATACCCATGACTCCGAAGGGCGTAGGTATGCTGAATCCTTTTGTTTCAGTAGGCACAAACACTATCAGGTTCTTACCGCTTAAGCTTATTTCATACATCATGTTGAGGGATCTTAACTGCATTGCATAAAGATCCTTTTTGTATTTTTCTGCAGCTTCTAGCATTTTGTCAGCGGCAAGCGATTCTGATTCTGCAAGTATAACTCTGGCCTGCTTTTCCCTGTCTGATGTAGCTACTCTCGCCATTGCATTTTGAAGATCTGCAGGTATTGTCACATCGCGTATTTCAACAGATATGGCAACGATTCCCCAGCTTTGTATCCTTTCCTGTATTAAATCCTTAATGTCGTTTCCTATTATGTCCCTGCCTGCGAGCATAAGCGAAAGTTCATTCTTGCCTATAATGTCACGCAAGGCAGTCTGCGAGGCAAGCTGAACAGATTGCATGTAGTTCTGGACGTTTAATACAGCGTTTTCTGGGTTGTGAACCTGCCAGAACAATATTGCATCGACATCCACAGGCACGTTGTCCTTGGTCAAGGTCTTCTCGGCACTAAATGGCGTGCTTATAACCCTCAAGTCAACATTGAATGGGGTGTAATCAACAAGTGGCATTATGAAATATATGCCAGGTCCTATCATACCCTTGTATTTGCCAAACCTCAGTACAGCCATCCTGTTCCACTGGCTTACAACCCTTACAGACAAGGAAAGCACAATTATGATTGTAAGCAGCGCAATTACAAATCCACCAAGAATCCCAATCCAGTAAAAGCCAGCGGCAGAAACCAATAGTATGATTATCAAATCTATGATGCCTCCTCCCCTGCTTCTGTACATTCTAACAGGAAGCGGTGCCTCAGAAGAGCTTACAGGAGGATTTACGGTGCTGTTAATCTGCACTATTTGGGCGCTGTCAGAATCGTTTTTTTCGTTTGAATTGCTGTCCATTTTCACACCCACATCAAATTAGAATAGTATTAGCAACATAAGTATAAATAAATGATTGGAAGCAATTGTGCGATGCTATTGCATTAATCAAAATCTTTTTAAATCCTTTTCTGCAATAATCTATGATAGTCTGGTGATTTTTTGGAGTTTTATATATACAGTTTCATAGTGGGAGTAATAGCGCTTCTGTTCTCTCTAAGCGCAGCCTATTTCGTGCTTAGAAAGCCGGAGGGCACAGACAAGATGAAAGAGATATCAAATGCAATAAAGGCCGGTTCTAAGGCATACCTGTCAAGGCAGCTCAAGACAATTGTGGTATTTGCAGTGGTGCTTGCAATAGTGCTCTACTTCATACCTGGGGAAGGCGTCCAAGGCCTTGAACTTGACATCGCATTCATAACAGGTGCGGTGGCATCATACCTTACGGCATATCTGGGCATGAATGTTGCAGTAAGAGCAAATGTACGCACAGCAAAGAGCGCTGAGAAAGGTGTTCAAAGTGCTTTCAGCACAGCAATACTCGGAGGTTCTGTTACTGGCTTTGCAGCAACAGGTTTTGGCCTGATAGGACTAAGCGCATTGCTTGCGATGTTGACAATATCAAAAATATCATTGCTTATAGGATTTGGCTTTGGTGCTTCTCTTATATCACTGTTTGCCAGGGTTGGCGGGGGAATATATACAAAGGCTGCAGATGTTGGCGCTGATCTTGTTGGCAAGACTGAGCTAAATCTGCCAGAAGATGATCCAAGAAACCCTGCAGTGATTGCAGATAACGTTGGCGACAATGTCGGGGATTGCGCGGGCATGGGTGCTGACGTATTCGAAAGCTATGCTGTAACGCTTGTGGCTTCTCTGCTTATCGCGGTATTTATATCAGCAACAACCTCAATGTTTGCATACCCTCTTTTTGTTGCAAGCATAGGCATTATAGCAAGCATGTTAAGTATGGTGTTCTTGAAAGTCGGAAAGAAAGGCTCGCCAACAGGTGCCCTATACAAAGGCATACTTGCTAGCATTATAATAGCAGCAATACTGGATTTCATTCTTACTTATTACGGCAATTACAGCATGGGCTACTTCATTTCAGTGCTAAGCGGGCTTGTTTTGGCAATTGTAATATTTGCAATTACTGATTACTACACGGGCACAGCAAGAAAGCAGGTTGTAAAGGTAGCTACAGCAGCAAAAGGCGGTGCAGGAACCGATGTAATAATGGGTCTTGCAGTAGGACTTAGGAGCGTATGGCTGCCAGTCTTGGCAGTAGCGGCAGGCATAATAATAAGCTACTTCAGTGCAGGCCTTTACGGAATAGGTATAGCTGCTGTTGGCATGCTTTCACTTACAGCAACAATTTTGACGATAGACTCATTTGGGCCAATAACTGATAATGCGGGCGGCATAGCAGAAATGAGCCACCTGCCAGAGCACGTCCGTACAGTCACGGATGAGCTTGATGGAGTTGGCAACACAACAAAAGCTACTACAAAAGGCTTTGCAATTGGCGGTGCAGCGCTTTCTGCAACTGCCCTTTTTGTGGCTTTCGCCAATGCAGTAAAACTGCCTCTATTAAGCAATGGGCTTCCAATGCTCAACGTGTTTGAACCTTTGGTTACGGTCGGCGTTTTCATAGGCGTGCTGCTGCCTTTTGTGTTCTCATCCTTCCTTATGGAAAGCGTAGGTTACGCGGCAAACCTTATGGTAGAGGAGGTAAGGCGCCAGGTAAAAACAATAAAAGGAATCCTTACTGGCAAGGCAAAGCCAGACTATGCAAAAGCTGTAGATATTGCCACAGTAAATGCATTGAAATCGCTGATAATACCTGAGCTCATAGCAATAGTCACACCGATTGTTGTTGGTGTGTTCCTAGGCAAAGAAGCCCTAGGTGGTCTTCTTATAGGAATGATACCTTCAAGCTTCCTTCTTGCATTGTTTATGGCAAACAGCGGAGCGGTAATGGACAATGCAAAGAAGTATGTAGAAACAGGCAAGTTCGGAGGCAAAGGCAGCGATACTCACAAAGCGGCAGTAGTAGGTGATACTGTGGGAGACCCGCTCAAGGATACAGCAGGGCCGGCGCTCAATTCAATGATAAAAGTAGTAAGCACGATATCAATACTTCTTGCGCCGATGTTCCTGCTCACTGCAGGCATGCTCTGATTCTTTTTTATTTTTCTTTTTGCTTTTTAATGCTGTTCCTTATTTGTAGTCAGTGTGCGCGATTGATATCTTCCACGTCTCTCTATCATACCTAACCTTTCCAAAATACTCTTGCTTGACTTGGCATGTGCCTTGTAGCCTTCAATAAAGTCTTTAAATTGCTTCTTGCTTATTGATCTTTTCATTAGGAGCAAATCGAGTGCCTTGTCCTCTATTGCATTGGAAAACAGAGCCAAACCGAAATCAATTACATAAACAGAAGATCCTTTTGCCATTATGTTTGCTGGGGTGTAATCCCCATGTATTATGCCTGCATTGTGTAGCATTGCAAGATAAATACCTGCTTTATTAAGCACAAGTTTTGTGTTTTGCCTTTCAAGTAATTCTTTGAGTATGAGCCCTTCTATCTTTGTTGTGAGCATGCCGTATTTGCTGACTAGCAGAAGCCTAGGTGCATTTACTCCTGCATGGTGGGCAAGGCTTAAAGCCTTCGCTTCTATTCTTGTCCTTCTTGACCTGAGCATCTCATCAAGTCTCCTTACCCTGTATGCTTTGCTTTGCCTGTATTTTAAGACAGCATCGCAATCGTATGCCCTAAGGAGGTATATGCTAGCTTCTGCTCCCTCCGAAATTTTCTTCATCGCCAAAACACCTCCACGCTGTCTATCCTATACCTTTGGTCAATGTCGCATTTATCAAAGCTATATTCTTTGCCGCTGGAATACATCTTTTCTGCAACAAGCGCAATCATTGCACCATTGTCGCCATTGAATTCATTTGGTGCTGTAAAGAACTTTGCTTTGTGTTCTGTGCATATATCTTTTATCATATCTTTCAAGCGGGCACTCTGCGCAACTCCTCCGCTCATGATGATCTCCCTCTTTCCTGTAAGCATTAGCGCTCTTTCTGTGGCTTCGCCAAGCATTGCGAATGCAGTTTCTTGAAGGGAGAATGCGACATCTCCAACGCTTTCTGTTTTGAGTGCAGAGATTGCGCTGGTAAGAAGCCCAGTAAATGCAAAGTCCATGCCCTTTACCGTATATGGCAGTTCAATGTAGCTGCCTCCTGCAGCAACTTTCTCAACTGTTGACCCCCATGGTGGTTTAAGACCTGCTGCTCTTGCAAAAGAGTCCAGCATGTTCCCTACTCCGATATCAAAAGTCTCTCCATAAACATGGTAGTGCCTGAAAGGCTTTTCGGCGATTGCCAATATCTGGGAGTTGCCCCCGCTAACATATAAGGCAAGCGGATCTTCTGCTTTTGCAAGATGTTTTGTTATTTCTATGTGCGCAACAGCATGGTTTACTGGATACAGCGGCAGCCCTTTCATAGCGGAAATGCTCCTCGCCATTACTTGACCTACTCTAAGGCATGGGCCAAGTCCCGGCCCCTTCGTATACCCAATTGCCTCTATGTCGTCTATGCTAATGTTCGCATGCTCCAGTGCGCGTTTCAGCACTTTGGCCGCATTATTCGCATGAAAATCAGCAACCTTGCTAGGTATTAAGCCCTCTTTTATTTCAAACATTTCCTTCTCGTTTGAGAGGATGCGCCCATTATCGACTATGCCAACGCCTAAAGTATGCGCACTGCTCTCAATACCCAATACAGGCATAAGATCAGCTAGGTTATCTCTATATTGGTGTCTTTGTAGCCTATGCTTACGAGTGCCTTTTTTGCTTCATTCTTGTGCTCCCCCTGCAGCTCAATCACTCCATTCTTGAAAGTGCCACCGCAGGCAAGAATCCTTTTAAGGCTTTTCGCAGTTCTTTCTATGTCGCTGTTGCCTATGCCCTCAACAACTGTGACATACTTGTTGAACTTTGCTTTCTTCTGGTATATTTTGATTTTCGACTCTGTTTCTTTATCTAGTACATCGCATACACAGAGGTCCTTTGGTAGGCCGCATCTAGGACAAATTTCTGCCATTTTACTCTTTCACACCCTTTTCTTTAAGTACTGTGTTTATCCTAGCAATGGTCCTTCTTAGCTCTCTGGTCTTTACAACCTTGCTGGATACTCCAGTAGATGCGATCTTTCTCTTTTCTATGCTAAGCTCTAGCAGAAGCTGGTTCCTGCGATCCTTCAGCTCATCAGCAGTTAGCGGTCTTATATCTTTTATCTTAATAATAAGCACCTTAAATATTGTAGATTATATGCTTTAAGTTTTAAATACTTTGTGTATTTTATATAGAAGTTGACTTTTATAAATGATTTAACGACAGAAAAGATTTAATTTATTAACCCAATATAAATCATCCAATAGAAATAGAGGGTTGTGAGATGTGTAGACTATTCTGTTCATTTTCTGTTCATGAGACTTCCCCATATAGCAGCATATTCGAATCTAAATATTCAATACTAAGGCAGGCAGATGCAGAAGGGCACAGGGACGGCTGGGGCATATTTGCATATTCTGGAAAACACCTGGCTCTTCAGGCGCGCGAAGCGATGCCGCTGTCCGAAACTGCAGACGAAGCAAAGGCAATAGTGAAGGGCATAAATTCAAAATGTTCGGGCTTCTTCGTCAGGCAGGCGAGCAATCCACTCAACCTTGCCAGGGAGGAGATATGGACAATCGATGCAACGCAACCTTTCATCTATGGAAATATGGCATTTATGCACAATGGCGCAGTGAATGAGCCAAGGAAAGTATTGGGTGAACTCGGCGAGCCATGCGTGCTGCCCGGGAGCAACAATGACAGTGAGGTTTACTCTATAATCTTCATAAAATACTTCAAAGAGCTTGGTGACGCATACAAGGCTTTTGCAGCTACTGAAAAATTCATAGTAAAAGCGTACGAAAAAGTTAAGGATGAGAGCAACACAGATAAGTTTGCATACACGAGCCTAAATGCCATTTTCACTGATGGATCGCATGTGTATGCTTTCAACAAGTACTATAGCAATAGAATCAAGTCCATATCAGATCCTAGTAGGGATTTCTACAAGATGTGCTATAAAGAAGAAAACGATGCCATGTTGATTGCATCAGAGCCTACAGATGAATCCGAATGGCATGACTTAGGAAATGGTGTACTCCTAGATGCGTGGATAGAAGACAACAAGATAAAGCATTCACTGAAAAGTATATGAATGCGCGATATTGGGCTTTGTAAATAATTTTCAAACCTTTCTCTGTTGTGCCAATAAGGTTTCACCTGTAAAAAGCGATACTATAATATCAATATCCGCAACACTAATGTCATAATCATCGCATCAATAAATTCAATATTGGACAAGCGCTACCTATTGCTAACCCAATACAAATATATATCTTAAAAAGTAAACTTAAAGTGGTGAATGCATTGGTTCTAAAGGAGTATATCAGCATCGCAAGCACAATATTAAAAAGCAACATAACAGAGCTGAAAAAACCATACAAGCTTAATTTTGCAATAACTTATAGATGCCAGTCTAGGTGCTTAACCTGTAACATCTGGCAGATGAGGCCAAAAGGCGAGCTCAAGATAGATGAGATTAGAGAATTTGCAAAGCGCAACACCTTCTTTAAATGGATAGAAATAACCGGAGGAGAGCCATTCCTAAATAGCGACATAGTTGATATTGTAAAAGCTTTCAAAACTTATTCCAAAAACCTGTTCATAGTGACAATGCCCACCAATTCTTTAACCAATCACGACGTGATTATAAACGAACTGCGCCAAATCCTTGAATTAAAGATACCAAAAGTGGCAGTGACAGTAAGCCTTGATGGATATAAAGAACTCCACGATAAGATTAGGGGTGTGCCTGGAAATTACGATAAGGCAATTGACCTGTACAAGCGACTCAAGCTCTTGAGAAAGGAATACAAGAACCTCTATTTCGTTTTTGGCTATACAATGAGCAATTTCAACAAAGGCGAATTTGAGCGCACTTTTCAATCAGTAAAGCGCGATATACCAGAAATAAGCTATAATGATTTTCATATTAATCTAGCACAGACCTCAAGCAACTATTACAACAATGCAAATTCAGGCATTACTCCTTTTGGCGAAGAAGTTTCCCGTGAAATAGCAGAATTTATAAAAAAGAGGCGCATGAGCCTCAACCCAATAGAACTAATAGAAAGCACATTTCTCAAGGGTCTTTCAAGCTTTGCAAAAAGTGGCCGCATGCCATTGAGGAGCAGAAGCGTTGAAGCCTCTGTATTCTTGGACAGTTTTGGAGATGTATATCCGTCAATAATGTGGAACAGAAAAATAGGAAATATAAGGGAAAGCAACTACGCTCTTGAAGGTATACTAAAGAGCAAAGAAGCCGAAGCTGTACGCAAAGCTATAAAAAGCGGCAATGAGCCAATACAATGGACTTCGTGTGAAGCATACCAGGCGATAACCGGGAATATGCTTAGCATGGTTTCAATCAAAAAAGAAAAATAAAGCATTAACACGTAGATTTGTATGAGATTTTTATACCTATTATTAATAGCGACGCTGTTTGGCTATGCTTTTGCTTCAACCACAGTAACCCTTTCTGGTTCATGCCAAAATCTTCAAATAAACAGCTCAAATCCGTACTTATTTTTCAGGCTTTCAAATGAGGGCAATGGTGTTGCATCAAGCGTTATCGTAGAGCCGCTTTTCAATGGCTTTTCCACATATAATGGGTCTTTTGGCATAAATCAATTAGAACCAAATTCAACATATGAATTTTATTTCAAGCTATACAATTTTTCAGAAAATGGAAGCTTTGTCGAGCCAATAATTGTTGATTACCAGCAGGGCTCATCTTCTTTTGCAGCTCTGTTTCCATGTGTTGTAAGCGTGGGCAAACCAACCCACTCCCTTCTTGAAGTTTCATCTAGCCAATTTAAAAGCGGCATTCTCAACGTTACACTCATAAATATAGCTAATTACACAATCAAAGGCACAGTAGCAGTATACGCATCGCCATCCTTCAAAGTGAAACCTGCGCGCGAAAATGTTTCTGTGGGACCATTTGCAACCGTGAGCGAGTACTTCAACATTTCTCTTCCGCATTATTCAAATGCCACCATACCTGTAAGCGTAAGCGCATACTACTCGCGTGATGGACTTCATTATTCCACGCTTGCGGTAATTCCAATTGTAATGAGCGGAGCAAAATCAGATCTTAAAGAGTTGACCATAATAGCAGTTTCAGCGATAATTATTGCAATATTACTTTTAATTGTAATTTCAATATACAAAAGTTGGAAGGAAAAACACCTCAAAGAAGATGTTTCAAATGCCAAAAATTAGCCCCTACATAAGCATAGTAATACCCACACTCAATGAAGAAGATAATATAGGCCAAATGCTGCAGGGTGTGAAGAAGGTTCTTGATTCACATGGCTACAATTATGAGCTTATTGTGGTAGACAAATATTCGCGTGACAATACTGTTAAGATAGCAAGAGAATATGGTGCAAAAATACTTTTTGATGGTATTGGGAAGGGCTCAGCGCTCATAAAAGGAATAAAGAGCGCAAAAGGCAGCATAATAATATCGATGGATGCAGACCTATCTCACCAGCCAAACGAATTGCTACTGCTCATAGCAGGAATAGAGGCAGGCTATGATGTGTGTATGGGCTCAAGGTTTTTGACCGGTGGGGGCTCTGAAGATATATCCCTTCTGCGCAAAATAGGCAACACTTTTTTTGTAAAGCTCGTAAACTTAATCTATCATACTCATTACACAGACATGTGCTACGGCTACCGCAGCTTTGATACCAAGGCAGTAAAAAAGCTGAAGCTTGCTGAACTCGGGTTTGGCATAGAAACAGAAATTAACATAGAGTCTGCAAAGCGGCATCTCAAAGTTTTAGAAGTACCTAGTTACGAGAAGCAGAGGGGAAGTGGAAGTGGCAAGCTTCGTACATTTCGCGATGGATGGGTAATCCTTCGCACAATAATAAAAAAGCTTCATGACTAGCTACTGCGTATCAGAACTATTTATCCCTGTAACTTTGTAAAAGTAAAAGCTTTCTATTGGGCTCATTGTCGTATTAGCGGAGGCAATCGGCACCGTACGATAATTCATCATAACTGAATTGCAATAATTATTTGGTGTATAACACCAAAATCCATAATCTATCACAAAGCAGTTGTATCTTAAGCTAGCATTCGCCATAAATGTCTTATTAAGCATATTGAACATTTGCGTGCTGGCCCTATTGTTCAGATTAAACAAGTATGGTGTATAAGAGAAAACGAGGCAGTTTGCTGGAATCTCATGAGCATCTGAATAAACAAAGTTTTCATCGGCTCTCGCCTGGCTTGCTTGTGTTATGTTTGCCGGATTTATGGCCAACAAAGGTCCTAATTTGTATACTGGATAAAAAATAGCCAAAAGCAAAACAGCAAAAGCGATCGAAAAAAAGATATTCCTACCTTTAAAATGCAAATCCTTCCTTAAATAACCTATCAGCTCATATATAATCCAAGCTCCAACCCCTCCAAACACACTCACTTGATATATCACGCTGAGCATGAACCTCCAGTCTACGCCATATAAAACACCACCAGCATAAAAAGAGGTATAAAGAATAAAGAAAAACAGGAACCAAATACCTATAGCAGCAAGTTGCCTTCTTTTTTCCACAAATGCCATGTATGCAAAGCCCAAGATTGCAAAAATTGTAAATATCATGGGCTGCATTATTGGATAACCTTTTTCTTCATTTGCATACAAATTAAACCAAAATCCAAAATTTGAGCAAAAGTTGTACTTGAAATTCAAGAAGTCTATTTTATGGGTATAATTCCCATAAGTATTAGGTACAATGCTGCAGGTATTCAATATCTGCCCTGTGCCATAGTTCGAAGGAGTTATAAACTCTTGCTCAGTGTAGAACACTTCAGGCGTAGCGGCAATTACAAATATAAGCACTATGATGAGTACTTTGGTGTTGAGTATATTCCTTGCCACTCTTTTGAAATTGTTTTTAAGGGAAGATAAAATACTATTGTCATCAAGCAGCAAGTAAACTACAAAGAATACTATCATGTATGCCGCAGCCACAACCTTCATATATGATAGCACAGCAATTGAAAAAAGCATTGACGCAAATCCTAGCATATTCTTCTTTTTAATGAAAACAGCAACAAAAAAAAGCGCTATTAAAGAATAAGAAAGCATAGTCATATCAGATGTAGTAGGATAAGCCCATACCAGCATTATGGGAGACAGTGCCATGAAAAGTTCTGTGAAAAAACCTATCTTGTTGTTCCTAAATATGAGTGCTGTATCAAAGAAGCTTGCTAGTACTGCAATAGAAGCGAGGAAGAATTCAACAATATAAGCGGAAGCTCTTTTTACTCCAAAAACAATAAAACCTATCGCAATGTTGAATGCTGTACCTATGGGCTCATGAAAAAGCTGGCCTTGGTAACAGGTGCTTGGCGTACCAAAGTTGCACATTACAGCTTGACCTGTGTTTATAAGCTGCTGAGCCATTCCCTGATATATCACGTCATCAAAAAAGAGCTGCTGTGTTGGTTTTACAAGCAATACTTCAATAAACACAAAAAGAAGCATAATTGCAAGTGCAACCACAACATGCTTGCGTGTTATCCCATTTGAAGCTATGACCTCTTTTATTGTTTCCCTGTTCAATATTACAGCAAAAACAAAAGCTGAAAAAGAGAGAAGCATACCAAAAGTAAGAAAATAACCAAGAAACATTTAATGTACCTTTATCCCATTTTTGTTTTCTACGAAAATGTTGCCAATGAACATATATCTAGTTTTCGTTTGCTCCATGGTCTTAAGGGCATCTTCAGGAGTCATCACTATTGGCATGCCATGTATATTGAAGCTAGTGTTCAATATAACCCCATATCCGGTCCTTTTTGAAACTTGCTTTATCATATCCTTGTAAAGCTTGTTTTCATCATCAACCATTTGCGGCCTTGCCGACCCGTCAACATGTGACACAGCCCTAGTTTTTGGGAGCACTTGCTCTTTTATCATGTATGAATTTGTCATATATTTGTCTGCCCCTTTGTTATCATATTCAACGATCTTCCCAGCCTCGCTTTCAAGCATCGAAGGTGCAAAAGGCTGGAACCATTCGCGCTTTTTAACATAAAGATTAAGCATATCCTTTACATGCTCGGAATCGCTTGGAGCCAGTATGCTCCTGTTTCCAAGGGCTCTTGGACCATATTCCATTCTGCCGTGGAACCAGAACACATAGTTGCCACTGTCTATCAAGTCAGCGGCATGAGGTGCTTGATCCTTCTCTTCTTCATTCTCATATTCAAAATGTGTGTAATTCTTAAGGCTTTTGATTATCTCCTGATCATCATATTCATCCCCAAGGTAAGCATCAAATTTGTAATGTGATGTTCCGGTAAGCATATAGTTTGCATAAAGTGCGCTGCCTAGTGCCATCCCTCCATCACCCATATGCGGAAATACAAACCAGTGCTTTAATCCATCAAGCTTTCGTATCTTCATGTTTGCCTTGACGTTTGAAAATGTGCCCCCAGCAAAAGCGACATTTCCAATTCCATACTCTTCAATGGCATTTTGGACGAATGTGGTAAGCACATTTTCAAGCACTTGCTGTGCCATATACGAAAACTGCTCCCGTGGTGTTTGCCAAGCTATTCTTTGAAGGAGTTCAAACTGCTTCAATGGAGAATATTTTGCCTTTATGAAAGTTCCATGCACCTCAAAGAAATCCTTGAGTTTGTTCTCCTTAAAGTCAAAAGGATAAGAATAATCTGCCATCGCCATGACTTTACCTTCATCCTCAAGCTCACGCATTCCTACAATATTCGTTACCTGTTCGTAAAATATTCCTATAGAATCTTTTGCTTTTATCACCTTGTGCCTTTCAAACTTGCCATTTTTGAGAGTGCTTATGCTTCCCGACAGTCCGTCACCTAAACCGTCAATCGTTATTATAAGAGGATCTTTGAAAGGCGCAGTAAATCCTGCTGTAGCAGCATGAGCAACATGATGTTCAACCAAATGGAGTTTAAAGTCCTTAAATCCGATATGCCTGAGATTCCTTCCAACAATATAACTGCTGATAGGGTTGCACAATGGCAATATCCCAATTCTGGTCATTGCATACTTGAGCTTGTGCCTCTCATTTTCAAATCGTGGCTTTGGTATTTTGCGCCTTCTAAACTGGTAATAATATTCTTTTGAGTATGGCATTATCCTTTCTAGAGTTTTAGTGAATTCCGTAGTGGTAAATGCAACATGTTCTATATCTGTTGGTTTAATGCCTGCAAATTTTAGCGCTGCATTTATTGCATTGAATGGAAACTTTACTTCAAGTTTTCTTTTGGTAAAGCGCTCCTCATTTGCGGCGTACACAATTTTGTCATCTTCTATAAGTGCCGCTCCAGCATCATGTCCATCCCATACTCCAAGAACATACATAAAACCACAAGCATTAGTAAATTAATATCTCTTATGCTTATTTATAAATTATCGTTGGCAACGCCCTATATTATCTTTGTACCATATAGCAGTGTGTAATAATTTATATTTATCTAAGCAATAATATTAATACTGTCATATTCATCAAATGTGTAAATAGTAAAAGAGAAGAGAAAATGAACGCAAAAAAAGCAAAAAAAATTAAAAAGATGAAAAAAGTTTATTCCTCAAAAGCCAGTCAAAAAGTGAGAACTACCGAAGACATAGTAATACCTACCAAGCTTATTGATCAAGTTATAGGGCAGAGAAAGGCAGTAGAGATAATAAAGAAGGCCGCTAAGCAAAGGAGGAATGTGCTCCTTATAGGCGAGCCTGGCACTGGCAAGACAATGCTTGCTCAAGCAATGGCTGAACTGTTGCCTTCCACTGATGTAGAAGATATTCTTGTGTACAAAAACTACAATGACGAAAACATGCCAATTATAAAAGCAGTCAAGACTTACCCTAATGGATATGATGGCAAGGATGGGCAGGGAAGGCAGATTCTCCAGAAAGAAAAAATTAAAAACAGGATGGACCTAAACAAAAACAATTCCATAATAGGCCCTGTTGTAATCCTTCTTGTGATTATCCTTTTTGGCGTTTCTATTTTAGGTATAATAAAAGGTTATGAGCTAGTGGTGATAGCCGCGCTTATACTTGGTATAATGATTTTTGGATCTGCACTGATGTTTATGAGCGGCTTGGTAAGGCGTGTTGGTCTTCCAGGAATGTACGAAAGTTCTGAACCCAAATTGATTGTCGACAACACAGGTCAGATGCACGCTCCTTTCATAGATGCTACCGGAGCGCGTGCAGGCGCGCTTCTTGGCGACGTAAGGCACGATCCGTTGCAATCTGGTGGCTTAGGTACGCCAGCGCATTTGCGCGTAGAGAGTGGAGCAATACACAAAGCCAACAAAGGCGTATTGTTCATAGATGAGATTGCAAATATGGATATGAAAACGCAACAGGAGCTTCTTACAGCAATGCAGGAGAAAAAATATCCAATAACCGGCCAGAGCGAAATGAGCTCAGGTGCGCTAGTAAAGACCGAGCCTGTACCCTCGGATTTCATTCTTATAGCAGCAGGAAATGTGCAAGATGTTCAGCACATGCATCCTGCATTGCGTTCTAGGATACGCGGCTATGGTTATGAAGTATTCATGGACTCTACAATGGAGGATAACGAAACAAACAGGAAGCTCATGACCCAATTCATAGCTCAGGAAGTCAAGAAAGACGGAAAGATTCCTCCCTTTGATGCTTCAGCTATAGATGAAATAATACAAGAAGCAAGAAGGCGCGCAGGCAGAAGGAACAAATTGACATTAATATTGAGAGATCTTGGCGGGCTTATACGTGCAGCAGGTGACATTGCAGTGGAGAAAAATGCAAAGGTGGTGACAAAGGCACACGTTGTTGCTGCAAAAGAGCTCGCAAAACCAATAGAGGCGCAGCTTGTAAGCCAGGAGCTTGAATATAGAAAAGACTACAAAGTGTTCTCAATACGCGGCTTCAAAGTAGGTAGGGTTAATGGCCTAGCAGTAATGGGCACGAGGAATATGTACTCAGGCATAGTCATACCAATAGCGGCAGAAGTTACACCGGCAAGCTCAAGGTCAGAAGGGAAGTTTATACCAACTGGAAAATTGGGGAAGATAGCTAGCGAGGCTGTTACAAACGTAAGCGCAATAATAAAGAAGCACATGGGAAGGGATGTGGCAAACTATGATATGCATGTGCAATTCCTACAAATAGAAGGTGTAGAGGGAGATAGTGCAAGCATTTCAGTGGCAGTAAGCATAATCTCAGCAATGGAAAATGTGCCTGTCGATCAGTCAATAGCAATGACTGGTTCGCTTTCAGTAAGGGGCGAAGTGCTTCCTGTTGGAGGCGTTACCGCAAAGGTTGACGCAGCAATAGATGCGGGGCTTAAAGGTGTCATAATACCCGCAAGCAATGTGAAGGATATTTCAATAGATCCAGACAAGCTCAAAAGGATAAAGATATTGCCCGCAAAGACAATGGCTGATGTGCTTAGGTACTCGCTAAAGGAGGGTGCCAAGAAAGACAGTATAGTCAAAGAGCTCAGCAGATATGAAAAAGGAAGATTTGTATGAATGTAGATGAAACAAGTGCAGTTAGCAAAAAGAAACTCGAGGAGTTCGCCTCTCAAATAATAAGCGACATCAGGGCAGGCAGGAATCCAAAATTTTCGGCAACAGCAAGAACGCGATCCAATATAACCTATGACGAAAAGAAAGGATATCTGTCTCTTGGAGATGCCAAAGAGGAGCGTAGCTTCATCAATGTGGCGCAATCCAAAAGGTTTATGCAGACAATAGCAATAGCTGCAAAATGCCACCAGTTTGTAAGAGAGAATCTACATACATCAATAAGAGGTCTTTATTACCAGCTAAAATACTCTCTTGGAGAAGATGTTGATGAAAACATATTCAGCGAACAAGCAGAATCGAACCCCTTGATAGAGGATCTTGAAGTTTCATTGGGCCTAAAGAGGGAAAACCTCAATCTCAATGCAAATAGGAAAGGAGTACTTGCAGGCAACATAAAAATCATAGATACTTTTGGCAAGGAAAAGCTTGAGATAGATGCCAGTAAGATGGGCAGAAGTGGATGGGCCATACCAAGCGATGTCGACAACGACATAAAGTTTATAGATATAAAAGCCAAATATGTGCTCGTAGTAGAGAAGGATGCATTATGGCAGAGGCTCAATGAAGATATGTTCTGGAAAAAAGAGAATATTATATTGATATCTCCGCAGGGCCAGGCTGCCAGAGGCACAAGAAGGCTTATAAGAAAGCTTTCAGACGCTGGCTTGCCCATATACGTATTCAATGATGGTGATGCGTGGGGCTGGTATATCTACTGGACAATAAAAACCGGCAGCATGAATCTCGCATATATAGGTGAGGATATAGCAACTCCTGAAGCCAAGTTCATCGGAGTTACAATGTCTGATGTTGAAAAGTACGATTTCCTCAAAAACATGACAATGAAAGCGAGTGAAATAGACCTTAAAAGAGCGCAGGAGATGCTCGCTTATCCATGGATAAATAAGCACAAGGAATGGGTTGCAGAGCTCAAAAAGGTAATACAAACAAAGAAGAAGCTTGAGCAGGATACACTGCAAGGTCCAAGGCTTACTTTCGTAGACGATTACATAAAAGACAAGATCAAAAACAACGAATTCTTGCCATAAACCCTCAAATTCTTATCGCAGGCTGGAGATTTGGGAGACCAAGTTTTTTAAGTGTAGCTTCAGGCTGATCATAGTAGTCCCTTATAATCTCACTTATGCTTTTCATGTCTCTTTTTCCAATCTTGTTTATTCTATCAAGTACCATGGCCCTTACTCTCTCTTCTTCAAGTATCGCTGCAGGTGGCACTCCTAGCACCTTTGAAAGCATGTCTCTATATGTGACACTAGGCAATATAGGAGAGCCTCTCTGTGACCGGTAATCAAATTTGTAAAGATCAGAAAGTAATATCTGTGTCTCTATCCCTGAAATTTCAGATATCTGTGTGACTTTTCTTGAAGGAACTCCATTTATATAAACCACAGATACTACCATAAGTGCATCTATAACCGGTATTATGTCCATTGGCACATTCATTGGTGTGTGTTGCAACCTGTTTACAATATCCCTGCTAGAAGAAGCGTGTATTGTACCCATTGCTATCTTTCCAATATTCATCGCGGTTATCATGTCGTTTGCTTCAACACCTCTTACTTCTCCTATTATTATCATATCAGGCCTCATCCTGAGCGAATTTTTTACCAAATCAACCATTGGCATATCTTCGCTTGTTTCAAGCCTAACGCAGTTTTCTTGCGTGCTTGTGTTGAGCTCATACGTTTCTTCAATGGTAACTACTCTAGCTTCAGGTCTGAAGAATGAAAACATTGCGTTGAGAAGCGTTGTTTTTCCAGCAGCAGGCATACCCCCTATAAGTAGGTTAGCAGGTCTTATCCTAAGCCCATCAACATAAAGCCAAAGCCTTGCGGCTATCCCATAGTCAAGCTCCCCGGCATTTATCAAGTCCAATATGCTCAGAGGATCCTTCTTGAAGTTTCTTATAGTAATATCATATCCGATAGGAGAAGACACAATATTGGCCCTGCTCCCATTAGGAAGGTGTACATCCAATATGTTCCCTTTTGAAGACTCGTTTGTTGCATAAAGCTTAAGCTTGTTTACGAACAGCTCAAGCTCCTCTCTGTTTGCTATCTTGCTTTCAACTTTCTTTTTTCCTGCCTCTGAATCATATACAAATATGCTCTCGGTGTTGTTGATCATTATGTCCTCTACATGCTCATCATTCATCAAAGTATCCAGTGGTTTAATATCATAAATATCGTTTACAATTTCATTTATCTCGCTTTCTGTTATGTGAGGCTTTATGCTTGTGGCAATCTCCTTTATAAGCTCAATCCTATGAAGTGGATCTATCGTCGTAGTAAACATGCCCTTAGCCTTTATAAGGATAATATTCTCCAGATCCCTAAGTTCTTTGTCCATTTTAATCACATAATTAATATTGTCAAAATTATAATAAATTATGCATTAGGCAGTATTAAATTAGCTACGAATTCTGGGTTGTACTTTATGAGTGCATCATATCCTTCACCAGTGCCAAAGAAAAGCACAGGTATGCCTGTGGTATGTGATATGGAAACTGCACCCCCTCCTTTTGCATCACAGTCAAGCTTGGTTAATATTATGCCGTCAATTTTTACAGTGCCGGAAAACTCGGATATTTGCTTTGCAATTGCATTGCCCGCAATACTCTCACCAACATATATTGTTATATCTGGCTTTGCAACTCTTACCATTTTTTCTATCTCCCTGAGCAGGTTCTTATTTGTCTCCTGCCTACCTGCGCTGTCTATAAGCACAACATCCTGTCCATGTGCCTTTGCAAAGGCTATAGCATCAAACGCGATGCTTGCAGGATCCGCACCATAAGAGCTTTTTACTACAGGTATGCCAAGCTTGTTGGCGTGAAAAGTTGTTTGCTCTATGGCAGCAGCCCTAAACGTATCACTTGCAGCCATAACGCAACTTATCCCATTGCCTTTAAGCATATATGCAATCTTTGCGATCGTGGTCGTCTTGCCAGTACCATTTGGGCCTAGGAAAAGTATCTTTACAGGCTTTTCACCCTTAGAAATATGCTCTTTTGTAAACTCCAAAATATCCACACCTTTTTTTTCACTTAGAGATTTCATAAGCGCGTCTTTTACAATTGATATCATGCCTTCTTCAATGTGTTTGGCATCAAGCTTATGGGTCCCCATTTCCTCTTTTATTATTTTTCCGAAATGCTCTGTTGTTTCATATGATACGTCAGATTCTAGCATTGATCTCTCAATGGTGTCTACAAAATTGTTTATCTCATTTTGGCTTAGCGAAACATTGCCCAAAACTCTGCTCTTTATTTTTGTTCCTATGCCTATCGTAATATTTATGGGTTCACTATCCTTTTCTTTTGAATCCACTTTTTTGCTGGATTTGGTATCATTGCGGTTACTCCCCGCATTATCCTCATTTGCTTCATTTTCCTCTTCTTTCTTGATTTCCTCTTCTTCTTTTTTTGTAAAGCTCTTTACTGCATTTGATATCTTCTTTCTAAGTTCATCAAACATTATACCACGCAGAATTTTATTTAGCCAAATCAAGTTTGTGCATCACATCAAGCAATGACAATTCAACCTTTTTTCGGTCATTCATAGCGGAGTTAAGCTCAGCAGATTTCTTTTCAAGCCTTTTCGCAACATACTCTTTTGCATAGTCCAAGCTCATTTCTACAAGATAGCCCCCTCCAATACTTAAAACAAAAGTCTTTGTATCGAGCGCCTTGCTCTTCAGGTAAACTCCTGAGCCAATGTATGTTAGCATTTCCTTATTATCCATCAGTTCGCTTTTGTCAAGAGCATTTTGTACGGCGCTGAGTTCAGCTAATTCATTCGAATTTACATTTATTGCGTCAGTCACCATGCGGTACTGCTGCTCATAAAGCTGCTGCAGATATCTCAGCTCTTCTATTCCCATAGTATTATTTTCAGTCATATATATAGTTTTTACATTAACAATTAATAAATTTGATGCTCATAAATTGATTAATAAAGAGTCTCACTTTTATAAGTGGGAAGCCAGACCTTTATAAGTCCCAGCCGGTAATACAATGATAAAAAGCGTAGAGATGACAAATTGGAAGGTGCATAAGCACAGTAAACTCGATTTTAACAAAGGGGTAAACGTAATTGTCGGGATAATGGGTGCTGGTAAAAGCTCAGTGCTAGATGCAATATCCTTTGGGCTTTTTGGCTCTTTTCCGGCGCTTAATCATAGGCGCACTACTTTGAATGATATCATATCAAACAAGCCTACAGTTTCAAACGAAGCTGAAGTCAAAGTGCGTTTTGTAATAGGTAATGATGAATATCTAGTTACAAGGCATATTGTTAGAGATGGATCAAGTTCAGCAAAACTAGAGAAAAATGGCACCGAGATATATACGCAGGCTACAAAGGTAAGTGAAGAAATCGAGAACATACTGAAGATAGATTATGACACATTTTCACGGGTCGTCTACTCTGAGCAAAACAGGCTTGACTATTTCCTTGAGCTTGCCAAAGGCGATAGGAAGAAGCAGATAGACCAAATGCTGGGCTTGGACAATTTTGCAAGGTCCGAAGAAAATGTCGTTTCCCTAGTTAACCACATAAAAGACATTATAGGAGATGAAGAGGATCTGCTGTCGCATATAGAAGTCGAAAAGCTAAAGTCCTCCCTTGAGAGCCTTACAAAGGAGAAAGTAGAATACCTAGAAGAAAAGAAAAAGCTTGAAGAGCAAAAGGCAAAGCTTGATTCAGAGATAAAAACGTTAAGCGAAGAGCTTGAACTAAGCAAAAAAGCGTATGAGAAAAAGCAACGTATTTCAAAAGAGCTTACTGAAATGTCAGAAAAGCAGCGCGTTCTCAAGTCAGAACTTTCAAAGATAAGCGTTTCAGCAAGCAAGGAAGAGCTTGAAAAGAAACTTGATTCATTAAGTAAAATGGCATTAGTGCTTGAAGAAGAACTAAAAAAGATAAAAAGTGAAGAGCGTGCATCAACCAAGCTTTTGGCGGATTCAGAATCGCAGCTTATAGAAATTACTTCAAAGAAAAAAGAAAGCGAGAAGCTCAAGTTACTTCTAAAGGAAAAGAGTATAGATATGCTTGAAAAGGAATTGCACGAAATAGAAGTAATGCTATCTGGTGCAATGAAAGATCTGGCAGACGCAAAAAGCAGAAAAACTGAAAATGAAAAATGGGTGAAGGAGCTTGAGAAGCACTTAACAGCATGCCCAGTATGCAATCGTGAGCTTACCGATGAGTTGAGGGTTGCACTTCTTCGGCAGAAGAAAGAAATAGTGGACAATGCAAATATGGCTGTGGCAGTAGCAGAAAAGAGCATTGCTGATTTAAAGGCGAAGAAGGATAAATTGGAAGATGAAGTAAGGAAGACCAAGTTGGCTCAGGAAAAGTTTCTTGAATATAACGGTGTGGACGAAAAGCTTGCTGAAGCAAGCTCTAAAGTTGAGCTGAACAAAAAAGAATTGGAAATTATAACAAAAAAAGCAGACGCGAAGAACGCAGAATATGACAAGCTCAAAAAAGAGAAAAATGAAATTGAATCACAATTTGAAAGCATCAGCAGAAAAGAGCGATATGAATCAGATATAAAGCAACTTGGCGAATCAATAGAATCGAAAAAAATAGAGCTTGAAGCAATAAGTATTGATGAGAAAGTACTGTACGCCATGCAAGATAAGCTTTCAGCACTTTTATCAAGCATGAGTGAAGTCAAATCAAAAATATCAAGCAGCGATAAGTATCTTTCAAGTATAGAGCTTCAGATTGCCGAAAAAGTCAAGAGTATAAGCGATGCAAATGAAAGAAAGGAAAGGCTTGAAAAAAGGAAGAAGCTGGTCAGCAACCTAAATAAATTCAGGACTGCGCTTGTTGACACAGAAAGCGTTATAAGGGCAGAACTTGTAAAATCAATAAATAGCTATCTCCAGTCTGTATGGCCTGAGCTATACCCTTATCTTGATTATACTTCACTGAGGCTTAATGCCAAAAAAGATGATTATACTCTAGAAGCAAATATCGGTATCAATAGCTCAGGAGACCCTCAGTGGCTTGACATAAACAATGTTGCTAGCGGCGGTGAGCGTAGCATCGCATGCCTAGCCATGCGTATTGCCTTTGCAATGGTTGTAGTGCCTAATCTCAAATGGCTAATACTTGACGAGCCCACACACAACCTAGACGAGAATGGTATCAGCAAGCTTGTAGAAATAATGGGTGGTTCTCTTCCAAAAGTCGTTGACCAGATCTTTGTAATAACCCATGATCCTTCATTAAGAAACATAAGTGCATCAAGGATATACCAAATAGAGCGCAATAAAAATGAGGATGAATATGCAAATGTAGTAGAGATAAACTGATCAAATTCAAAGTTCAATCTTCAAAAACTTCCAACCATTTGATGTTTATAAATGCACTTAATCTTTTTTTGCAACTTCTGTTATCTAGTGAAAAAAAGCAACTACTCTCCAATAAAAAGATAAAGCACCAAGCACTTTTTACAACTCGCCAAGACCAAGGTCTCTTTGTTCATTTTCATTTTTTGGTCCAATTATCTGGGGGCTTTTTACATCTGTAAATATTGCTATCACCTCTACCTTGCCGTTGTAAGTTGGATCTATTCTTGCACCCCAAATAACATTTGCATTGGGCGATGCTTGCTCTGTTAGCATTTCAGCAATTTCATTTGCTTCTCCAAGAGTCAAATCCTCCCCCCCTCTTATATGTATTAAAATACCTTTAGACCCTTCGTACTCAACATCAAGAAGCTTGTGCTCTAGCGTATCCTTAACAACATCTTTTACTTTGTTAGGTCCATTGCCCTCTCCTACGCTTATCATAGCAAGCCCTCCGTTTGACATTATGCTTTTCAAGTCTGCAAAATCGACATTTATCAGGCTTGGTGCATTTATTGTTTCTGTTATGCCCTTTACCGCCCTTGAAGTTATCTCATCAGCAAGCTTAAATGCCTGCTCTATAGCAAGGTTTGGATATACATCAACAAGTCTCTGGTTGTCAATTACAATTAGCGTGTCAACATTTTTTCTCAATTCTTCAATACCCTTCCTTGCAACATTGATTCTTACCCTTTCAAGCGAGAATGGGAAAGTCACTACTCCTATGACTACTGCTCCATTTCTTTTTGCGATGTCAGCAACCACAGGTGCAGCCCCAGTTCCGGTGCCACCTCCCATTCCAGCAGTAAGGAAAAGAAGATTGCAGTCCTTAAGCGCAGCTTCGAGGTCTACTCTTGAATACTCCGCTGCTTTTGTGCCTATTTCTGGAAAGCCTCCAGCACCGAGTCCTCTTGTCAGTGTACCCCCTATAAGGATGCGCTTTATTGTGTTGTCAAGGCTGTTAAGATGTTTTGAATCTGTGTTAACTGCAATAAGCTGAGCGCCGCTTACCCCCATCCTACTCAGCCTCTGTATTGTGTTAGAACCACCGCCTCCAACTCCACATACGTAAATGTTGGCCCTAAACATGCCGTTATTTTGCGTGTCCGAGTTAAGCGCACTATCAAGAATTCCCATCCTAAACACCTTATTAAATATAAAAATCAGATTATAAAAATTTATGCATTAAATCCCAAGTTGTGCCTCGCACAAGCATTCGCAGGCACAAATTTCAGCATATATTTAGATTTAGGCCAAACCCATATCTTTTTATAATTTAATAATAAATATAAAGCAAAGCTTTTATGTTTACAATGCAAAATTAGCGAAGAGTGTTTTTATGGTAAGATTAAGACCCGCACATACAATGAGGGATGCAACGGCCCAGTCATGGTCAAGATACTCCCTAAAAAATCCCAAAAAGAATTATGTTAAGGCATTGCCACACACAAGCTTGCTTATATTCAAGATGGGTGTAGAAAAGCCATATGACTTGGAAATGAAATTGGAATCTCAGCAGAATATACAGCTAAGGTCCAATGCGCTTGAGGCAGCGCGGCTTCTTGTAAACAAGCAGTTGGAATCTCAGCTTCCTGGAAACTATCTACTAAGGGTGCTGGTATATCCGCATAATGTCATAAGAGAACACAAGATGGCAACAGGTGCAGGTGCAGACAGAATTTCACAAGGAATGAGTCTATCATTTGGCCGTCCTATTTCAGTCGCGGCACGAATTCGCAAGAACCAGACTGTTTTTTCACTTAAAGTGAATGCAGCCAATAGAAAATTTGCAGTAGAAGCATTGAAGAAAGCATCTCTAAAGCTTTCAGGTGCATATAAGGTTAGGGTGTACGAGCTGAAAAACCAGAACAATTGACTTTATTGACTTGTAATAATGATAAGATGCGTATACTATTGCAGTTTCCTGAAGGTCTCAAGCAAAAAGCTCTCGAATACGCTAGAAAATACGAAAATGAAGGCAACGAAGTATTTATTTCTGCTTCTCCGAGTTTTGGTGCATGCGACCTGGCTATAGACGAAGCAAAAAGTATCAATGCAGAAAAGATTATACATTTTGGTCACGCCGAGTTCAAGCATGTTGACTTCAATGTTGAATACGTGGAATTTAGTATAGATGCGCCCCTTGATATTTTAGGTAATTCTCTCGAATACCTTGAAAAATACAAAAACATAGGGCTGGTAACAACAATACAGCACGTACACCAACTTGATGCAATAAAGCAGTTTTACGAATCAAAAGGCAAAAGTGTCTTTATTGGAAGGCCCTACGGCTTCGCCAAGAAGCCCGGCCAGATACTAGGTTGTGATGTAGGAAGTGCAGTCTCTATAAACGAAAAAGTTGATGCTTTCGTTTATTTTGGCGGTGGGCTTTTCCATCCTCTTGGTGCACTGCTAGAAACGTCAAAGCCGTTCCTTTCCATAGACCCTTTTGTAGGAAAGATTGCCTTCATAGATGAATATAGGGAAGTGTATAGGAAAAAGAGCAATGGAAAAGTGCTTTCAGCGCTGGAAGCAAAAAATTTTGGGATTCTTGTTAGCACAAAGAATGGCCAGTATAACTTAAATCTTGCAGAAATAATAAAAGACAAGCTAAAAAAAGCCGGATTTTATTCAGTGGTATTAATTTCAAATACCTTTGATTTTGAATCGCTTGACAATATGCTTAGCATAGACGCATTCATAAATACTGCCTGCCCGCGCATAGCGATAGACGATCAGGAGCGCACAAGAAAACCAATACTCAGTATGGATGAGCTTATAAGACTACTAAAAATGAAAGAAGAAATAGAAAGCAATAAAAATAAAAAATAAAATTATACTGCTTTTGCCGTCAAAGTTCCTATTTCTGTAGCATACACTGGAGCGCCAGCCGCACCTGATATCTGATATACTGCCCACACTTGCCCTGCTATAGTAGCCCCAGCGGTAGCATAGCCGCTTCCCACATTGAATGATTCTTGCATTGTTTGACCTGATGCTACAGATGTTGGACCATTAGAACCACTATATACTGTGCCTGTCTTACTTGTGCATGCAACTGTGCTAACAGTCGTATTAAGTGTCGATCCACTTGGCACGAAGCAGAATATTGCATTAGTCCAAGAGGTTCCAGTCATTTCTCCCAGAGTTATATTGAGATTACCATTGTGTAGTATAGGGTTGCTGCACATATATCCTGAGCTGGGTATACATGATGTTGTCGTAAATGATCCTCCACTGCCAAAGATACCCATATAATACAGTGCTACCAGAACTATTGCTATAACTAATATTGCCCATCCGTATGTCATTAAGTATTCCATTGCGCTTTGAGCTCTCTTCTTTCCAAACATGTTTTCACCTTTTAATAAATATTAAAAGTAAAAGCTTAAATACTAATCTAAAAATCAGATCTAGCAAAAGTTATCCAAATTATAATTTGGTTTATTGGCAGAAAATACAGTATCTAAAAATTTCATAAGCTTCACTCTTTTGCATGAACCTATTAATATATTTTGTACACATTAATATTATCTTAATAAGGTGTTTCAATGGCTGAAGAACTGAATCCTTTCAAAATAGCACAGCAGCAGCTTGATGAAGCTGCGGGCATAATGGGCTTGGACGAGACTGCCCACAATATATTAAGAGAACCAATGGAAACCTTAACTGTCAATATACCTGTAAAAATGCGTGATGGTACAACAAAGGTGTTTCAAGGGTTCCGTGTGCATTATAACAATGCGAGAGGTCCAATGAAAGGAGGTATAAGATTTCATCCGCAGGAAAGCATTGACACTGTAAAGGCATTAGCAGCATGGATGACATGGAAGACCGCACTTGCAGGAATACCTTATGGCGGTGCAAAAGGTGGGGTCATATGCGACACAAAATCAATGAATGATTATGAACTGGAAAACCTCTCAAGAGGATATGTAAGGGCTTTGCATGGATTTATAGGTCCAAATATAGATATTCCTGCTCCCGATGTCTATACAACTCCGCAGATAATGGCATGGATGATGGATGAATATAGCAAGATGGCGGGCCATAACGAATTTGGTGTTATAACTGGAAAGCCTCTAGAGGTTGGCGGTTCAGAAGGTAGAAACGATGCGACCGCTATGGGTGGCATGTATGTATTAAGAGAGGCGGCAAAGTATAAAGGCATTAATCTAAAGAATGCCAGAATAGCAGTGCAGGGTTTTGGTAACGCTGGGAAGTTTGCTTTCAGCATAGCACAGAATATGTTTGGATCCAAAGTAATAGCTGTAAGTGATTCAAAAGGTGCCATATACAGCGAGGATGGGCTTGACTTCAATGCAGTTAGCAAGGCAAAAGAGGAAACAGGTACTGTGCAAGGCTACGACAAGGCTCAAAAGCTTACAAACGAACAGCTTCTCGAGCTAGATGCAGATGTGCTTATACCGGCGGCTCTAGAAAATCAAATTACAGGTAGCAACGCAGACAAGATAAAGTCAAAGATACTGCTTGAGCTTGCAAACGGTCCAGTCACTCCGGAAGCAGACAAAATACTCGCAGAGAGTGGCGTTTTTGATTTGCCAGACTTTCTTGTCAACAGCGGCGGCGTAATAGTCTCTTATTTCGAATGGGTGCAGAATATAAATGGTTATTACTGGAGCGCCGAAGACGTGTATTCAAAACTGGACAACATAATCACAAGATCATTCAACGACATAATAAAGACGCAAAAGCAGTATGAGCAGAAAGGAAAGAAAATAAATCCAAGAATGGGAGCATATATAATTGCTGTAGAAAGAGTTGCAAAGGCGATGAAGACACGAGGATGGTACTAGCGTTGCAAGGTAGCAGAAAGTCCACGATTTTAATCGCGGACTATTTCAGTTATTCTGTTTCGTGTTTTACTGTTTTGACTATACCCTGCTTTGGCCTGTAGATATCGCCGCTCCTTTCTAGCTCGTTTAGGTACTTATTCACAACCTGCTCATCAATGCTCTCCTTGCTTGCTTCTTCAACAACACGCTGTATCCTGGCTGTACCTTCAGATTCTTCCAGCCTCTTTATTATTGACATTATTGAGTTAATCTTGTCGACTTTCTCCCTTGGCATACCGGTAAGTATTGTATCTATGTCGCGTCTGCCAGAACGGTCAACGGCAAGTGTCTTCAGCATGTACTCCGTAAGCGATATTGCACGCTCCGCATCGCTTACTTCTACAATATTTGAAAGTCTTGACTTAGCGCTTGCTTCAGCAAGCCTAACAAGGCCTTCAATCTGTCTTGGAGTTATTGTTGGTGCCCCCTTTCTAGCCCCAACGCGCCTTAACTCTATGTAGTAATCTTGTATTCGTGCTCCAGCTTCTTCAGTAATTCTAGGGTATATGTTCTTTCTTGCATAAGCAATATATTTTCTGAGGAGCTCGTTTGGTATTGGTGCAGCCTCAACTTGTTTATAGTCTTCAACTTCAGCGATGCGTGCTCCAGCGGCTTCATGTTGCATCAATATATGCTTTGCAATGTTCTTGTCAAGCTCCTCATCCATTATATCCTTGATAGGAAATATTAGGTCAAATCTTGAAAGTAAAGTTGGTGGTATGTTAAACTGCTCGGAAGGGTAAATATTTGGGTCAAACCTACCATACTTTGGGTTTGCGGCAGCAAGCACAGCTGCCCTTGCGGAGAATGTAGCCACAATGCCTGCTTTAGCAACACTTATAGTCTGCGATTCTAGTGCTTCGTGCAGTGCAGCTCTGTCTTCATCACCTATCTTGTCAAATTCATCAATGGCAACAACGCCGCCACTTCCTAGGACCAATGCACCCGCCTTTAGTGTCCACCCTCCTTCAGAGAATTCATCACGTTCAGCAACAGCAGTCATACCTCCTCCTGTAACAGACTTGCCGCTTACGTATATCCCTTTTGGCACTAGTCTTGACACTGCTTGCAGTATTCTAGTTTTTGCGCTGCCCGGATCTCCAATGAGCAGTATATGTACGTCGCTCCTTATAATCCCTCCATCAACAAGCATTTTTCCAGGAGTGCCTCCGAATAGTTGCAGTGCAACAGCCTGCTTAATCTCATCGTAGCCATACACTGAAGGAACAATAGACTTTACAATGTTCTCAAAAATCCCAGGGCTCTTTGCTAGCTCATTGATCTCCCTTTCTTCCTCTTCATTTATCGGAATATCTGTGAACTCCTTCTCTTTTGTTATAATAGAAACAGCATCAAGGAACATCGTGTAAATATTCTTTTCCAGTTTTCCTCTTATGTTTCTCCTCGGCCTTATCCTCAGTATGCCTGTTATCTCTACCCTGTCCCCAGGTATAGTGATATTTACCATATCGTCTTCAACCCATACCTCAAGCTGCCAAGTCGGCACATTGCCATGAAGTTTCTCAAGCGGATCCTGTATAGCAAGCTTCTGAAGGTTTATAAATTGCGATTCCTCGGGCATCTGCTTTAGCGACTTTCTTTTGCACTGTTCGCAGATCTCAGGCACCTCATCTCTATCAATTCTAACTTTATACGTTGCACCACAGTATGTGCATTTGTAGAATCCAATCTTTACCTTAGGGTTTATTTCTGACCTCTTGACAACAAGGCTATCAAGCATGACAAGCTTGCCTATATAATTTGAACCGATATCTTGCACAAGCGGTGCATTCGTGTTCTGCCCATAAAACCTTACATGTGGCTCTTTGCCGCCTAGATCTATATCCTTAAGCTTGTCTTTTAGCGATTCATTTGCTGCCTCTATCACCAAATCTGGATTCTCTATAAGCTCGCTTGCCAACTCAGGGTCGAACTTGCTGAGCTCTTTGAAATCCACTTTGAGGCTCCTTTTATCCGGAAAAGATACAATTATATCAGATATTTCCTCCCTATAATTACTATCAAAGAACTCGTCAAATTTTGCTTTTACAGACTCTCCTACTGTATCAAGCATAAGAACACTAATAATATTTGCACAGCAAAAAATAAAGTAATATCCATATAATGAAAAACAATAAATCAATGTATTTTGCTTCCAGGAACGATCTCCTTGTCAGGTCTTATTAATACAACATGCTCATTGTCTTCAGCGGCTAGAAGCATGCCTTCAGAAATTATGCCAGCAACACTCTTAGGCTCAAGGTTTGCGACGACAACAATATATGTATTCTCTAGCTCCTCTTTTTTGTATATATCTTTTATGCCGGCAACTATATTTCGCATGCCCAGCTCTCCGAGGTCTACTTTTAGTACATACATAGGCTTCCTTGCCTGTTCATGGTCTTTTACTTCTAATATCTTTCCAATCCTGAGGTCAAGAGCCTTGAATTCATCAATTGTTACCATTTAAACCCCATCTTTTTTATTATTTACCCTGAATATTATTAATCATTTCCATATAATAATACATCTATAATCATATTATGGTAAAGTGATATTATGAGTCAGTTTGGTTCGCAGATACATTCAAGGTCAAACACAAAAAGAAAAGGTAATGGAAAACAGGTTAGAAAAATACGGGACAAGCGCAGAAGCGAGATTGGAGGATATTTTGCATCCACAAAACTTTCCCAAAACAATGTAAGTGAAAAAGTAAGAAGGCGCGGAGGTAACGTAAGTGTAAAACTTAAGCACATCTCATTTGCAAATGTACTTACAAAAGATGGCTACAAAAAAGCCAAGATAACAGAAGTAATTGAATCAAAAGACAACAAGAACTTCGCAAGGCAAAACCTAATAACAAAAGGCACTGTGATAAATACCGAGCTTGGCAAGGCAATAGTGCTAAACAGGCCAGGTAGAGAAGGCACTGTAAACGCGAAGCTCATATAAGCAATGTAAAATATAAGTGGTGTAAAAGATGGAGAGAGTTTACACATTTGCCAAGGCTGACGAAGAGAAGCTCAAGAGCATGCTTGCATATGACCCATATACAGACCCTGCTGTAATCCCAGTAGCAAAGAAGGGCGATGAGCAAGGCAGGGACCAGCTCATAAAAGAGAACCTGGAAAAGCTGGCTCAAAAAGATAAGTATTATGATGTAATATTTGCAAGACAAGAGTACAGCTTAAGGGAAGGTGGCTCAATGGGCATGGATGACAGCAAGATTTTCTTATACCTCAAGGCAAGCGAAGAATTTTTAACTAAGGCGGAAGAGAAGCTTAAGTCAAACTTTGAGAGCTTCAAGCACGCAAGCCCTGAAGATGAGCAAAAAGTCATAAAATTCATAAAAGAGGAGCAGGAGCGCTCTGATGCAGGTTTCGGTCTTATATTTGGAGGTGCTTGATTGCATTTTCTAAGTTCAAATGACCTTTCAAAGGCTTCGATAAACAAGGTATTTGACATTGCCGACAACCTGGTTAGCGGTTCAGAAGAGCTTACGCTGAAGGAGCACGCTACGCTGGCACTTCTATTCTCAGAACCTTCAACACGCACAAGGATCTCTTTTGAAGTTGCCATGGCACAACTAGGAGGCCATGCAATATATGTTGACATGAGCACAACACATCTGAAGCGCGGCGAGACTCTTGCAGATACTGCCAAGGTAATAAGCAGCTACTGCGATTTCATAGCAATGCGCACAGATAATCATGATGATCTTTTGACATTTGCGCAAAATTCAAGCGTGCCGGTAATAAACGCATTAACAAGGCTGGACCATCCAACACAAGCGCTTGCCGATACCTATACAATAATGAAGTATTTTGGCAGGATAAAAGGCATAAAAATTGCCTTTTTAGGCGATATTGCACAGAATACTGCAAACGCTTTAATGCTTACTGCATCAAAGCTCGGCGCAGAAATAGCTCTTGTTGGTCCAGAAGGATTGCCTCCAAACGAAGTGTATTTTAACAAAGCAAGAGAATATGGAAAAGTCGATGTTTACAACGATATTGCAGAAGGTGTCGAAGGCTCAGATGTTCTTTATACAGACACATTCATTAGCATGGGCTTAGAAAATGAGGCTGAAAAGAGGCGCAATCTTTTTTCACAGTACCAGTTAAACGAAGCTGTGCTTGAAAATGCAAAGAAAGGTGCCATAGTCATGCATCCGCTGCCTGCCCACCGCGGAGAAGAGATCACCGAGGATGTACTTGATGGTGCTCACAGTGTAGTATGGACTCAGGCAAAAAACAAGCTGCTGCTGGAAAAAGCGATTCTAATATACTTATCAAACAACGAAACTAAATAAGCATGGATAAGTTTTTAACTTTATCCAATATTATATTATTGGATGGTTTTATGAAATACGCTAGGGAGCACATAAAGCGTTACTGGATTTTCGAATATCGGAGGGCAATAGGTATATCAATGCTTACGTTTTCTATCGCTCTCTCAATAGGTGTTGTCTTTACATCACTGCTATATGCTCTTTCTATATCAATACCTGTTTACGAAATAGTATTTTGGTCACTGCTGATAATACTTACAGCATTGGTTTTTATAACTAATTTTGTAAATGCACATTTGCTCTCAATCAAGTATATGACAAACGAAGAGTACAAAAAGCACACCAAATACATGGGCGGATGGCTTACAATACTTATAGCAGGCGCAATTTTGTTCACATTGCCGATTTTGTTCTTCCAGAGTTTTTACGAGCCTCTGATCATATTGTTTGGCTTTGGCGGCGTCTTGTGGGTCCTTTTCTTCTCGATTAAAATATTGTTTAAGTACTCTTACTATGAGGTGGCAATAGGTGCATCGGCATTTTGGATTGTTGTGCTCATGTCCACGCTTAGCATAATGTCATTTTCTTCAAGTATCTCAAATCAATACGTAATAGAATCATTGTCTATATTCATATCCATACTCTCTCTTATAGTAATAACCGGTTTTACTGGGATGTCACTCCTTGTAAACGCTTCAAATGAATTCTCCCACGAATTCAAGCGCATATCAGAGGTTTTGGATAAGCATGCACCAATAGCAAAGGGAAAAAAAGGCAGTGCAACCAGAAAGAGATGAGAATTTGATCTTATCTAATAGGAGTGCTTATGCAAAGAACCCTATTGAAGAAGAGGATAAGGTCTCAGAATTGCTCGTAGCCAAAGGAAAAAAAGTGATACAACTTAATAGGGGCGATCCTCCAGTATATTTTCATACGCCAAAATATATCATAAATGCGTATATCAGCGCGCTCAGAGAAAGCAAGACCTCCTACTCAAGGGCAGAAGGCGCGTACACACTTGTTGAAGCAATCCAAAGGAGATATAAAAGGATGAAAATATCTGCTAGCAAAGAAAGCATTATTGTTACGCAGGGCGTTTCAGAGGCTCTTAGCTTCTTAAACAGTGCATTGATAAACCAAAACGACATGGCCGTGCTATTCAGACCGTATTATCCAATTTATATGCCTCAGCTAAAAATTTTTGGCGGCAATCCGATAATGGGTACATATAACGAAGGCAATAACTGGGACATAAATACCGATGAAATAGATAGAAAAATAAAATCGAATTATAATAGCGCAAAACGCATAAAATATATGCTCATAACAAACCCGAACAATCCTACGGGTAATGTGCTGAGCCGCAAAAATCTTGAGCGCATCGTAGAAATAGCAAATGAGCATTCGATACTTCTCATAAGCGACGAGATATACGATGAAATCGTGTATAACAATGCAAAATTTACAAGCATAGGTAATGTAGCAAAAGGTGTGCCCCATGTAATACTTAATGGCGCATCAAAAGATTTTGATGCAACAGGTTTCAGGATAGGTTTCATCATAATTCCAGAGAATGACAAAGTATCTCAAAAACTTAAGGAAAAACTTTCTGACTATGCAAAAGTCCGCCTTTCAGTAAACACTCCAGCACAATATGCTGTGGCAGAGGCGATGAACAACCGGAAGGAGCATGATAAGGCAATACGCAACATGGTACGTAACATAGAAGATAGGGTCAATTTTGCTACAAAGCTTCTTTCAGAAAATCGCTTTGTTAGCATAATACGGCCAAATGCAGCCTTCTACTTATTTCCTAAGATTGATCTCAAGTCAATGGGCTTTAAGAATGACCATGATTTTGTCGATAAGCTCCTAAGGAGTGAATACATACAAACAACAAGGGGCTCGGGTTTTGGCATGCCTTCCCACATACGAATTGTGGGGCTTCCTCCAAAAGATATATTAGGTTATGCCATAAATAAGATAAATGAATTCTGCATTAAGAATGCAAAAAAATGATGGGCTCGTAGTCCAACGGTTAAGATGCCAAGCTTAATGCGCATAAGCCTTACACGCTGGAGATCGGAGTTCGACCCTCCGCGGGCCCATTCCTAATTCAATGAAATTGTAGAAAAGATAAAAAATCTTTATTCCATTACTATAGTGTGGCAAAATGGCTGGCATTGATCTGAATTCATTTATAGACAGATACGGTGGCATGATAAGCAGGGCAAAGGCGCAGGAAATTCAAGCAGAGCAATCTGGCGAAGATAAAAAGCGTTTTGCTGATTTTACTAATATCGCAGCATTGCTTGATTTTATCGACACGAAAGGCATAAAGAATGCAGGCAATCTTTTGGGAGAACGTGGCAATCAAACATATTCAATAAATATCCAAGACCGCATATATAGGATATTCAATCCTATATCATATACATTAAACAACAAGGTTCAGCAGAAACGCACAATTGTACTGGGCAGCGAAGGTGCAACGATAAAATTTATAGTAAAGGGCAGACTTTCTGAATTTATAGATAATAATGCTTTTGAAAGAGGAGACACCGTTATAATAAAAAACGCAATACTTGACAGTTCCATGGAGCTAGTTTCCAGCCAGAATACAATGATTAACAAGATAATGCCTGCGCCGGAAACAGCAATTGTCGATTATTCAAAGCTTTATGAAGGCATGCGCAACATAGATATAATAGGTAAATTCATAGAGATCGGCCCTGTTAGGTATGTAAACAGACTCGGTGGTGAAGACAAAGTTGCGGTATCAGATAGTGTAATCACTGATCTTGAAAATAGTGTAAGCGCTTCATTGTGGGGGTCATCAGCTTTGGCCACTAGCAAGATAGGGGTAAATGAATTTGTAAAAATAGAATTCTGCAGCGTCGTGCCTAAAAACGGCACAGTATCCATATATGCAAATGATCTTTCTAGGGTAGTTGCAAGTAAAATCTTTGAAGGCAGAATTCATCCTGCACTTAAATAGCTATCTGCTTCCATATTTAAGTAGGAATGACATATACGTGCTTATGAGCGATTCTGGAGCTGAAGGCTTTGTATTTTTTATTATCCCTTCAAGCATCTCCTCAGTCACTTCAGATTCGGAATCTGATTTCATTGCTTCTTCTAGCGCTTTTGTTTTAGCCTCTCTGCATACATTTGCTATGTCAGCGCCAGTAAATCCTTTAGTTTCGCTTGCAAGTGCGTCAAAGTTAATGCCCTCATCCTTGGGCACTTTGCTCAGGTAATCCCTAAACAGAAGTGCCCTTTCATTATCGTTTGGCGGCCTTATATAAAGCAGCTTGTCAAACCTACCAGGTCTAAGTATTGCTGGATCAAGCGCATCAGGCCTGTTTGTTGCAGCTATTATCACAATACCTGAAAATTCTTTGAGACCATCAATTTCTTGCAGCAAAGTGCCTGTCAGCAGTATGCTTTTTTCTGATGCGCCTTCTCTTTTTGGTATTATGCTGTCTATTTCATCTATTAATATTATAGAAGGTATATTCTCCCTTGCCCTATTAAATATCTCCTTCATTGTGGCAATAGTACCTTCAACATCGCTGTTTGCCATATCCTCTCCATTTATCTGTAATACCGTAACACCCTTCATTTCATTAGCAACCGCTTTCATGAACATAGTCTTGCCCGTTCCCGGCGGCCCAAAGAGTAGTACGCCATTAATGGGCTTTATATCATATCTTTTGATGAGGTCTGGATGCATAAGTGGTATTTGAACTGCCTCAACAACGGCCTTTTTTGCATCTTCCAGCCCTATTATATCCTCAAGGCCTATCTCCTGCTTCTTGGTTTCACTTTTCTCTTCATGCAGGCTTCTTTCAAAATCTATCCTAAACTTGTTATACTCTTCAAGCTGCGACAATGTGGTTGAAGGCTTTGTTGCTGTTATAACATTCATTATATCGTTCTGCGTTACTTCAAGCACCTTGTGATGCATAAGCGCATCTTGGCCAACAATCTGTGCCACGCTTTCGCATACTGCTTTGATGTCCGCTCCAGAATATCTTTCAGTACTCTCAGCCAGCTCGTCAATGTTGACGTCGCTTGCAAGAGGCATCTTCGATAAGTATATCTTGAAAATTTTCTTTCTGCCATTGAAATCAGGCAGAGGCATATAGATAAGCTTGTCAAGCCTGCCCGGCCTGAGCAATGCGGGATCTATCAGATTTGGCATGTTTGTAGCTCCAACAACAATAACCCTCTCAAGCTTTACAAATCCATCTATCTCAACGAGAAGCTGGGAAAGTGCCTGCCTGTGGACTTCATCAACATCTGGCATATTCCTATTTTTGGCCAAGCTATCTATCTCATCAAAAAGCAGCACGCATGGGGCATTTTTTCTTGCAGTATCAAATATTCTTGAAAGCGTGCGTTCAGTCTCGCCAGGAAATGCAGATACGAGATTTGGTGTTTTTACCAAAAAGAAGCCTCCATGAATGTCATTGGCAAGTGCCCGCATCATCATAGTCTTGCCCGTTCCCGGCGGCCCAAAGAGTAGTAGGCCTTTTGAAGGCTTTATACTATAAGCTTTAGATATGCCCCTTTGTTCTATCGGGTTTATTATCGCTTCCCTTAGCTCCTTTTTTGTTGCATCATAATTACCTATATCATCAAAGGTTTCATGGGAATCCCCTGCGGAAAGGTCCTCAAAAGCCTCGCCAAACTTCATTCTAACGTCTTGCTTTTTCACATCGAGGCTTTTTACAACTTTAAAATTGAAGAATTCAAGTATGTATATAAAAGCAGGCGCAAGGAAGAAGCTCATAAAAGCAAATTCAGCGTCTGTTGGGTTAATTGTGTTGTATGAAAGCAATACAAAGGTAAGCGGGAATATTATGCTAATAATGCTGGCCTTTGTGCCTTTGTATCTGGATCTGCTTGCTGAAGCCACTGTGTCTATAGTAAGCAATGTGATAGCAAAAATTACCGTTTCTACAATATAAAGATATCCAAGCCCAAGCGCACCAATATAAAGAGTGACAATATCATTGATGTTTATCGTTATCATGTTGCTTGAGAAAATACTTGACGATTTGGCAAGGGCTGGGAGCATGCCGCTCAAGCTCTGGATCTGCTTGTTGGGTATTGTATAATTAATCACATTTAAGGGTACTGAGCCCTTTATTATTGCCAAATGAGCGCTAGTGCTGTTATACAGGATATATCCACTGTTACTGATTCCTGAAACCCCTGCAAAGGCGACAATCGAGAATATTACAAGTACTGAAAGTATTATACTTCTTTTATACCCAACAATCAATACAGATATGGTAAGTATCGGAAAGAATAGTATATAACCTAATTGTGAGAATGCAAGTGCAAATAGGAGATAAGCAAATATTATGGATCTATGGTGCATATACCCATATATCAAAGAAGCAGTAATCGCAAACATGAAGACCCACGCAAAAGCTGGCGTTTGGTATATAATCATTGGGAATATGAATACAATGAGCATTACAAGCCCTAAAAATGGATTGTACTGAGTTAGGTAGAAGAGAACAATAAGAAGAACTAAGATGATAATATAAGGGTAAAATGGAAATGCGGCGGCAAAAGCAATAAATGTAAGCATTATTATTAAAGTATCTGTAAAATTCGGATTTGAAGTTGTGTCTGAAACATATGAAGAAATCTTATAGAATGAGAGTGGCGTTTTATGTGTCTTCCTTATTATGTTATGTGCAATGCTCTCTCTTGCAGTTTTTCTAGGATTTCTTGGCGGCTGCATATAATCAGGTCCTTATTAATAATTAGAATTAGAAATATATATCTTATAGTGTAGCTGGCATGTATCCTATGTTATCATATTGCGCTTCAGGTAGTCAGGCAACAAACATATTGGCAAAGACTTTAGTGTCATTAATCATATCTTTTATGTTGTTATATTCGTTTGGCTGATGCGCATTGTCAGGCAGCGTTGCCCATACTGCAACATCCATGCTTTTATCCCTAAAATGCTTGGCCACAGTTCCTCCTCCGATCCCAACAAACTTTGTCTTAATCTTATTTACGGCATATATTGAAGCCATCAAGTCCTTGACAACTGGAGAATCGACCTTTGTGGGCTTTGCCGGATCCTCTCTGTTAAATATACTAAATGATATATGCGCTTTTGTGCTCTTCTCTACTTCGTTGGCGATCTTTTTTACTGAAGCAAGCACGTTATCAAGTTTATATGAAGGCAAGACCCTGCAATCTATATAAAATGTTTCACTGCCGGGCACTATGTTCACACTATCAACGTTGGCAAGGTGCTTGGTCATTTCAAACGTCGATATTTTCGGCTCAAAGAGGGCATCACTTTTGTTAAATTTTTTATGCAACTCAAAGTCAAGCTTGCTTAGCAGCAGTATCGAAGCCCTATATGCATTAATGCCAAGTTGCGGCGTGCTTGCATGCACCTGTTTTCCCTTTACTTTGAATTCCAACCACAACACACCCTTTTCTGCAACTTCTATCCTGTCTCCTTTTTCAGTTCCCCAATCAGGCACAATTGCCATATCGTTAGCTTTGAAAATACCCTCTTTCATAAGTGCTTTTACCCCATACTCGCTTCCCACTTCCTCATCAGCAACAAGCGCAATGCCTATATTATACTTTAATTCAGCATCAAGTTCTTTCAGCGCCTTAAATGCAAAAATAGCAGATATTACTCCCTGACCATTGTCAGATGTGCCCCTGCCATAAAGCTTTCCATCTTTTTCAATCACATCGAAAGGGTTGTGTTTCCATAATGAAAGGTCTCCAGCAGCAACAGTATCAATGTGGCTTATTATCCATAGGGTTTTTTCCTTCTTGCCCATAGTCGATACTATATTGGATCTTTTTGTTTTTGTTTTGTCAAAATAATCAAAGCGCTTTGTCTTGATTCCATTTTCATGCAGGAATCCTTCCAGAAAATCTGCACGTTTTGATTCCCCGTGCCCCCCACTTTCAGGGGATATTGACTGTATGGCTATCATATCTTTCATTGTGCTTATCATCTCTTTTTTGTGACTCTCTACCATGCTAAAAATGTCCATACAACCACAACTCTAATAAGCACTGCACATATTTAGAATTTTCGTACTAACTTGAGCAACATAAAACCTAAAAAAATTACAAAATGTATAGCAGAAAGCACACGATTTCAATCGTGGGATGAATGCGAAATGTATAAATTTATTAATTGTATCTAAATATACGATATAATAGTGAAGTAAATGAAATTAACTCAAGTTGCAAAGGTGGAGGGCGATTATGAAATATTGGACAATCTCGCAAAAATAACTAATGGATTGTATAATTCTGCGCTGTATGAAAGCACGCAAAGATACAAGAAAGAGAAAAAATTCTACTTCTACTATGACTTCTGCAATATCCTAAAAGACAACATGCTATACGCATTGCTGCCTTCCCAAACGGCGCAGGCAGTATTGCAGAAAGTCGAAGGTGCAATAAAATCATTCCTTAAACTCCGCAGAAACAATGCAAACGCCGCATATCCAAGATACCACA
>JBMFTN010000001.1:0-54705 GCA_049966995.1 Candidatus Micrarchaeia archaeon | reverse complement strand
AATTGCTAAATTCAGAAGGATTTAAAATTGAGTATGGTGCATCCTTGGGCAATGATGAGGAAATATTCCTTGGTGAAAAATTCAAAAGTCCTTTATGGATAAAGTACCTGCCAAGAAGTGTAGAGCCATTTCCTTATAGAATAAACCAAAAAGATCCTAGATCTACACTAACTGCCGATATGCTTATCCCGGGTTACGGTGAAATCCTAGGGGTAGCTGAAAAAATATATGATATTAATGAGCTTCGCAAACGTCAAAAAGAAGACTTTGTACCTAATGACCCAGAAGTCTACAAATGGTATAATCAGCTAAGAGAATATGGATTACCACCACATAGTGGCTTTGGCATGGGGATAGAAAGGGCAATTAGGGTATTGCTTCAGCTTAATCATGTTAAAGATATAGTTCCTTATCCAAGGCTCTACTCTCATTTACCTTATCCTTAAGGGCGTAGCCTTTTCGGATCTCTTGGAACTAGTGTTGACTCTCTTACATTCTCCAAGTCAAGCATCTGAGTTACAATTCTTGTAAGGCCGAACCCAAATCCTCCATGAGGAGGGGCTCCATATTTGAAGAAGTCTAAATAGTATTGCAAGTTCTCTGTATTCAAGCCTTTTGCTTTTGCGTTTTCTACTAGCTTGTCATAATTGTGCTCCCTCTGTGCACCAGTTGTTATCTCTACACCCCTAAATATAAGGTCAAAACTTTTTGTTGTCTTAGTACCATCGCTCATAGGTTCGCCAAGCATGTGGTAGAAAGGCCTAGCTGCCCATGGGTAATCTGTGACAAACACAAAATCGTTTCCTGTCTCATTTTTAATATATTTTGCAAGCTCCCTTTCACCATCAGGATTTAAGTCGCCTTCTGGTGTTATATTATTTTTGCTAACTATCTGATAGGCTTCCTCCATCTTGACTCTTGGTATCTTACCTGGTTCATTTAATGGATTATTTGTTACCTGAGCTATCTCAGCAGAAGATGTTCTCAACAAGCCTTTTATTGCATGATTTAGCATTCTCTCTTCAAGTGTCATTACATCGTGGTGCGAAGTTATGTATGCCATCTCCAAATCGAACGATGTAAACTCCGTATCGTGCCTAGAAGTAAATGATGGATTTGCCCTAAAAACAGGCGCAATTTCAAACACTTTTTCTAGACCAGAGCAGATAGCCATCTGCTTATAGAACTGGGGAGATTGTGCAAGATAAGCTTTCCTTCCAAAATAATCCACACTAAAAACTTCAGATCCTCCTTCTGTTGGATAACCTGTAAATTTAGGCGAGAAGATTTCAATGAATGCTTCTTTTGTCAGAAAGTTTCTAAATTCTGCAGTTATCTTAGAAAGCATAATTATTGGAATTCTGTGTTTTGTATCGCGCAGGTCTATCCATCTATAGTTAAGTCTTGTTTCCAGTCCAGTGTTTACTTTTTCCAATTCTATTGGCAATGGTTGTGCTGGCTTATCAGTCAAAAGCTCCAATTTGGTAGCTTCTATTTCCATCCCTACTTTGGCTTGTCCTTTTACAAGAGTCCCTTCAGCAACTATAAAAGAATGCCTTGTAAATTTTTGAATATCTTTTATATTTTTAAGTGAATCACTCTTGCATGTTAATTGTACCTCTCCATACTGGTCAGCAAGTAAAACAAAAGCAAGATTTGCGCTGACAGTTCTTATTCTTTTTATGTAGCCAGCGACAACAACTTTGCTGCCAAACTTGGCTTCGGTAAGTGCTGCAGTTGTAACCCTTTTCGAAAGATCTGTGGTATTAGATTCTCCTGTATTTTTAAGCATGTTATCATCGACTACCATGTTAAAGCTTTTATCTTTACTATCTTTAATTTTCATCATGTAAACCAGCTTATCATACGTAAATTTCAAGTAATATTTCTCGCAAAAGTATTTAAATTATACCTATCTCTATAAGGGAGTCCAACATGCATAAAATAAGGGGCGTAGCCCATTATAAACCCTTTTCTTCGGATACAAACTACATGCGAGTGCAGGAAATAGGTGGAATGGCATACATACCATACAAGAGCAATACAACTGCTATGTCAAATACGGGAAGCAGGGCAAGGTTGTGGCGAAAGATGTTCCATTACTTTCAACTGAATCAAGAAGAATTTCTTTTGCACTACCATACAAGAAGCAATGTAGAAACCACATTCTTTGCAATAAAGGCGAAGTTTGGTGACTGCCTAAAAAGCAAGAAATTTGTATCGCAGACCAACGAAGTATTGTGTAAACTTATAGCTTACAACATAACCGTCCTAATAAATTCTATGTATGAATTGAAGATAAAACCTGATCTGCAAATAATAGAGTGTGCTAAAATATTCATGCAAAAATGATAATTATTTAGCAAAGCCCCTTAGGGTTCCTTACTGCAAAAATAGAGCCCCAGGAGGGAATTGAACCCTCGACCTTCTGCTTTATGGTCTCTGCATGGTTACCATGCAGACGCTCTTTAGTGTGCTTAAGCATACCACTGAGCTACTGGGGCAAAACATCATAGTTCCTTGTATACGTCGCTGCCTTCGTCTACCTGCTGGTCGACTTTTATGCCTATAGAATCCCCTTTGAAGCCATGCTGTACGTTGATGTGGTTTATCTGTATGCTTGTTACCTTCTGCCTGACTTCTTCATTGCCATGCATAAAGATAAGTGTGTCACCTATTGATATTTCATCTTCAACAACAACTGCAGCTACTCCTATCTTATCATAAAAATGTTCAACCTTCCCAACCCTTATCTTTCCAGGCATAAGAACCATCTAATATTGTTAAATAAAGTTTATAGAGTTTGCTATTTTGCGTTTTATGTATTTGCTAAAGATTGAAGATTTTCTATTCTAGCAGTGGCTGTTATTTAGTTACAAATACCGCACTTGGCATAACCCCTCTTGGAGGCATGTCTCGCGCGCGCACCCAGTAAAACGGCCCAAATGTTGCATTGCTTTGGGACATGAACATGATAGGCATCTGCACCAAAGGCATATTGCTTGTCGTGTTTATGCTATATCCGTAATCCTGAGAAGCGGATATGTAAGACAGGGAAGGAGGCACGTAAAGCTGCCACACATGCATGCCGCTGGAAAGCCCTCCCACCACATAAGACTGCGTGGCATTTTCCATTATAATGCCATAATTCCCTCCTGCATAGCCTATTGCCATTCTTGCCGTGCTGTTTCCCAATCCAAACACATCAATGCCTGAGCCGCTAAAGCCTGATATGCTTCCATAAGCTTCAAAAATGCCTTTGGAGAAATTGGTATTGGTGTAAATGAAAGGAGCATAAGCCTTTGAGGATTGCACATAAGTCATCCCATTGTTGATAACAAGTGTGCCATTCAAATTCGCGTTGTATACCCATTTTCCGCTTAGTGCATCCCCCCTAAAGTCGTCATAGAAATTGAAGATGTTGGCACCATTATCATATTCCGCATACTTGCTGCTTAATTGCGGCGCTTCTCCTGCAAAAACTCCATCATAATCTACCTGGTAAGGAAGGAATGTCATGTCTATTGTAATATTTTTTCCTGATGGCACTGCCACAGGCAGCTTGACCCAGAATATCGCATTGCCTTTAGATGCGCTTGTGCAGTTTGATTCGCACCAGCTGTAAAGCTCAGTATTTTTGTAGTAAAACCTTATGTTCCCAAGGTCAGGCCTTTCGCAAGAGGAAAAATTGCTTGGATCAAAGCGTAGCATCTGTTGGAAGTGCGCGGGTGCAGCACTTTTTTGAGAGTTTGTAATTATTATTGGTATTGTTTTTTGCTTGCAGTTTAAGCTCAGTGCTGGCATAGGCGAAGACTGCAGGCTTATGTATCCGGCAAATGTGTAATTGCTGTTCTGCGGGCAGCTTCCGTTGTATAGGCTAGAAACGCTTGCAGTACAGTAGTTTGCCTTTATCTTAAAGGTGCCCGTATACATCTGTCCTAATCTTGCCTTTGTGTTAAAATGCGCCACGCAGTATATGCTTTGGCCATCTACCGCAAAGCTTGGCGTGCAGCTTCCAGAAGTACTATTCATATAATTAAGGTAGGCGCTGAAACTGCTCGTGTTTACAGTCCCTGGCATCATGTCAGTAGCCTCAATAAGAAGCTCGGAGCCACTGCTGGTATTTGAATATATCTCATCTTTGCAGTTGAAGCCGCTATAAAAGTTGCAGGAACCAGGTATCGCTGATTTAGGTATATTGAAGAACATAAAGAGAAGCAGCAAGGCCACAACAATAACCATTATCATAAAAGCGTAAGTGCTTAGGAATTCAATGGCGTTTTGCGCCTTCATCTGCGCGTTTTTCATAATTATATATACAATGTAACCAATATAAATTTTGTTGCGAAAATACATTTGAGCAAAATGGTAAACGAATATTTGGAATTGGCGAGGAGCATAAAGCCAAAGAGAAGTCTTGGCCAGAATTTTCTGATAAACCCCGAATATGCAAAGATGGAGGCAAGATACGGTGCGGGCAAGCGTGTATTGGAGCTAGGCCCTGGCTTTGGCATCCTTACAAGGGAAATATGCAAGGTCGCCGAGCGCGTAGTTTCTGTTGAAAAGGACCCTATATTATATTCACTGCTGAGCAATAGCGTGGATTGCCACAACCTTACCATAATAAACAAGGATTTTTTTGAGCTTGACGATGAATATGTAAAAGGCTTAGATATACTGATTGCAAATATACCATATAATCTTTCAAGCAATGTTATACGGTGGGTTGTAGCCCACAAGATGCCTGCGCTTCTTTGCCTGCAGAAAGAGTTTGTGGAGCACATGCTTGCGGAGCGCGATACAAGAAAGTACTCAAAGCTCAGCGTCATGGTGAGCCTTGAGCTTTCCGTTTACAAAATTGTTGACGTGAAAGCAGGGAATTTCTATCCAAGGCCAAAGGTTGACTCTACAATTGTGTTCATAAAGCCAAAGATTCATAAGCCAAAAGCCGGAATCGAAAACATAGTTGCAATGCTTATGAACCACAAGAAAAAGAAGCTGCGCAATGCAATAATAGATTCAAGCGGCTCCATTGGCATAAGCCGTGAGCAGGCGCAGAAGCTTTCAGAATCGATTGGCATAGAAAATGAGCGTGTATTCAAACTGGCACCTGAAAAAATCGAAGCCGTGGCTGAAAAAATAAAGGACAGTATAGTAGGGCTGGACAAGAAAGGGCAGCTCAAAAAGAGTAGGTAGGCTCCTGGACTTCCTTTAGTATAAGCGCTTTTGAAACTTTTTCTTTAAATGTTTCTTCTGCCTTTTTTGATCCATCCATGCCCAGAAGATTTTTGTAGTGAATCGGTGCCGCATACTTTGTGTCAATGGTATTTGCAGCTTCAATTGCTTCGTAGATGTCCATTGTGTAAGTGCCTCCGGCGGGCAGCAATGATAAGTCGATACCTTTAAGCGCTTTCATTTCGTTTATGAAGTCCGTGTCGCCAGCATGGTAGAGTGTGTATTCACTTGTTTTAAGCACATAGCCAACCCACTTGTTAGATTTTGGATGAAAATTAAGGCGTTCTTTTTTGGTATTGTAAGCAGCAACCGCTTCTATGTCAATGCCTTCAAAGCTGTATCTGAAGCCCGGAGTTGCTATCATAACCTTGTCGTCTTCTTTTAGTGTTTGCGTGGAAGTTATTATCAAAGTGCTGCCTTTTTTAATTTTGTCTATGTCTGGCTTGCTAAAATGGTCAAAATGTGCATGCGTTATTAGTATCAAATCCGCCTTGTTCTCTTTTGATATTTTGTCTGGAACCCTAAATGGGTCTATGTATACTACAAAGTCCTTATATTCGATGTAAAAGCTAGCATGTCCTATCCAATGGAGATCTTCAAACATTTTATCGCTATTCTATTGATGCAGCGAAAATTATTTTATATTTTATAATAATTCCATATACAGTGTTCCAATTTAGATACATATCAAAAAAATTATTAAGAAAAGCCCCAACAGCTATCCATTGCATAATAGAGATAAATATTTATATAATAAGCAAATAATATAGAATGATCAAAATGCGAGCTGTTTTGCCTTTAATCCTCTTATCTTTATTCCTGCTTTATTTTAATTTATCCCCGAGTGCTGCCAGCTTTTTGTCTTCTGCGTCAAGCGAAGGCGGAAATGCAATTGCCATGCTTAAAAATGTTCCATTTACGCAGATTTATTATGGTAGCTGCACTTCTGGTTCATCATATGGGGACTGCACATATATAAACTATGCAAAAATAACCACAAACTACAATGAATATGCATCTTCAATCGGGGGTTTTATATATTCAATATCAAAGTTCGAGACACCGAAGCCTTCAACATCATACATAATAAATTCAAATAACAACACAGCACAATGGCTTATAACGTGCCCTTTGGCCCCCAATTCACTCAACACAAGCGAATATTTTTCTACAAATTCTGTTTCTTACATAATAGGTGATAGATGCAATGCGAATCAGAATCCGCTTGTAACTAAAACCGGGCTTACAACTCAGACAAGCTGGTCTCTATATTCCTTGGCTTCTTCTTCAATATCTCTGAATATAACAAACATAGCTCAGGCGGTTGCCGATAATCTTGCATTTTCAGGTCAAGCAGGCTTGATCAACTCTGCCAATCCTAGCAATATTAACTACAATATATCAAACGGCTATAATACCTCTTCTCTTATATACAATCAGGTTCCGGACAGCAACCAGTCTGTGCTTTGGTCTTGGTATGCTAAATATGCAAACCTTACGAAATTCCATTATGCAATAAAGCACGGAGAGTTCTATAACAGCAAAACATATACTGATTTGCCTTATATAAACTACTATTCTGGCGAGTACTCTGAAAATGTTATATGGAGCTGGAGTTGTGCTTACACTTATACCTACAGTGAGCAGTCCAATCTTACCAAGCTTAACAATACAAACATAACTGTGCCTGTCCAGCTTTTGAAGCCGCCAACGAAAGACTGGCTAAGGCTATTCGGCATGTATTATTATCCCACAAAAAACTATCCTGTTAATACACCTTGCTTGTTTGCATTAAAACTTGATTCTGATTTTGGTATTACGCACTCTTGCCCCAGTGGTACATGGACTTTCATAGGTCATGGAAGAATAGACTTTCCTGAATATACTGTAGGAGAACCATATACAATGACTTACAAATATAAGGAAAATTCAGAAGATCAAGGCAACTACATATCTGCATATACAACATATGGAAGTTTTTTGGGTGTAGTACTTCCTACAGGACTTGCAACTGCATCTGCTCCTATGACCTCCCTCCAATACAACTATGTTCCTGGAATACCATATTTCCTATACAGCTTTAGCATGCCTGTATTAGCCACTTCTGTATCTAATGGCACCGAATATCTTAACATGTCATACGATATGTACAGCCCTCACAACTATTTAGAACCTGCGAACTATATGGAACCGTTTCCACTTTCAACGGGCTCTGCATTTTTTGCAAATTACAAAGGGAACCTAACAATGTTCCCATTAAATATTGCATCAGCAAAATCTCCGCCTAATCCAAACTATTTTACAGATGCTTCTGACATATTCTTGAGCTCTATGAACAATTCTGTATTGAGCGAAATATCTAAGCTTGGGCCGATATTTGAAAGCATCTATGGGGCCCTTGGCGCAGCAGGTAATTATGCGTATATACGAATATATAACCCAGCATTTATTGCAGCATCACCCAATGATTATATATACATACTTAACTACTCCTCTACAGCCTCCTCTATAGTCCCTAGCTTTAGTTCTGATACTCAGACATTCTTGTATACTTTCAGATTTGTGCCTACTGGGTACTTTAACCTGACAAACGATCAGCCAAACATTGTACCCGAACAAAATCCTTCAACATGGAAAGCATGGAATGCATCATGGGTTCATTATTGGAACAATTCACTTGAAGAGCAGTCTACAAACTTATACCTTGTAAATGTTACAAATTTCACTTCAGCCGAAAACTCTTGGTGGGGTCTTACCGGAAGTGGCATCATACCAACAGCATTAGCATCTGATTACACAGACGATGTTTTCATTACGGGCTATCTTAATAAAAATGACATAGGTAGCTTATTGAGTGGAATTAGCCAGGACCTATGCATTATTGACCCACTCTCTTGCACATCTTCTTCATCTCCTTCACAGCCAACTTTCTTTATAGGTGCTCTCTACTCAAACAGCAATCCCCAAAATCCTGGCTCAAGCAACAAAAAAATAGTCTTTGAAAGCAAACCCACGGGGTTTGTTCCTTCGCATGAGATTGCTGTTTCCCCAAACGGTAAGGAGATTTATCTTGCTAATAGCAGCTTTCCAGGAAACATCGTTGTATATGCAAGCCCAAACATGATATATCAGGGCGAGATCAACCTTTCTTTTTCGAATTCATCTTATAAAATGGATATTACAAGATATCTTGCAAATGGAGGCCCATTTGATGATGGTGAGGTTGCTGCAGCCTATTTAGGCGCGCCAGCAGTTTATGATAAAAAAGGTTATCACCATCCAATAGCTTTGCTAGACGAAGACGGGACTCTTTATGTGTTTGACCTATGGAATTTCACCATTGGTGGAAAGGACTCCTCAATACTGCTTTTGCGTGCTTTTTCGGCAAACAACACAGAGATACCATTAAACGCGCAAAAGTTCAGTACCTTAGTTCCTGCTTCTAGCAGCATACCAGACCTATCCCAGGGTGGCGTGACAAACTACGAATTTCCACCATACGGCATTGTGTTATCTGCTAATATTATGGTTAATCCAAGCAGTTACGTCTCTTACTGCGCTGCAAATTGCCTATACAATTGGCCTGCTTATGGAATCTTGCCAGACTTCTCTATAGGCTTATACTCTACATCGCAATCTGGGGGAAATTCGGGATTAGGCTTAATTGCTCAGCCATCTGGTGAATGGGCAGATCTGGCTTCGGTGAGCAAATCCCAGCACACCTTTAATAATGTGATGCAATACCAGGCAGGCCAGATGAACACATTTTCAATTTCAGCTTCTCAGAACGAAGCAAAATTCTATGGAAATTCATACATCTATATAGCAACATCAAACCAAATAATAACCAACAACATACCTGGATATTCAAACGACCTGCGTCTAATGCTATATGATGCAGGCTTTACTCCAATAACAGTTGCATGGACAAGAGCTAGATCATATCCCCCAGATGGCATTATGCCTGGTTATTCAATCAGCAAAGTTTTACCCATAAATAATTACCCTTCATTGCCTCAAGGCTTCGAATATGCTGCTGAGTTGACAATCCAAAACAATCAGTCTGCTAGTACTCCTGTGCCTTTCCAGGAATTACTCAACATATCTGAATCAGAGCTCAAAAAATACATTAATTTTAATGGTGCATTAGCCAATTTTGAATTTGTTAATTCAAATGGCCAAGTAATTCCCGCCTGGATAGAAGCCAACCAAAGTGGAAACCTCCTCATATGGCTTAGACTTGATCAGGCTGTGCCAGCAGATGGAAGTTCAAATGTGTATATAGTTTTTGGCTCAAAAAATGAAAATCTATTATCAAGCTCTGGTACTTTCGGCATAGGTGAGGCTCCAGAACTCAGCCAAGTTTATGCTCAGTATGATGACGGATTTCAAGTTTTCAACTTCTATGATAATTTTGCAGGTACGAGCTTGAATAGCTGGTGGAATTATGCAATAGGTCCATTTGGTACGCTAGAAGTGGATAATGGCCTTACCATGAGTGGAGGATTAGGCATTACTTATGTTCAGGTTAATCCCTCAATAAGCAACGCGGCATGGGACAACAACCTCGCAATTGATGCTGCTGTTTACGAGCCAACTACCAGTGCAATTATACCTCCTATGGGTCCATGGCTCAGTGCCATAGGAAATTCTACAATAAATTCAACTTCAATTGCAGTATCCTCAAGCTTTAATGGCACGTTTACAATGCTTGCCAATGTGGTTGGATACAGCGGCACAAATGCGCAGAACAAAAAGAAAACCAATGGTCTATATACTGAATTATTTTCATTCAATCCACATATAACAAACTACACCAAATACAATTTAGAAATAAATCCGCTTCCTGAAGCCACTTGCTATATCAGCGCAAACGAAATCGTAAATGGAATAAGCTTAACCCCATGTGCATATAATGCAAACGTGGCAAATACTATAGCAGAGATGAGCCCACCTTTCCTCGCAGTTTCAAGCTCATTCAATTATGCACTTAATACGGGAGCGCCAGAGCTTTACCTGTCATTTAAGAACTCTCTTGCTTCCATATTCGCAATCAATTTTACTAATAAAACTATTATAGAAAATGCTAAAAATATCGGAGAAAGCGGCTATAATAACCAATCTAGCATTACCCCAAGCGAAGTTCTAAGCAATTTTGGGGTAACACCCCAAACTATTGTTGAACCCAGCACTTACATAAACAGCAATATCAATGGCTATGTGCTTATACCCTACAACTACAGCTACTACCTTACTCAAGAAATAAAACAGACAAGCGCTCAGACTGAAGACATCAGCACCCAGATAATTGGAAATCCCTACAGCATGGATTTCACTCCATTCTGCTCTCCTATATCGTATGGACCTGCTACAAAAACATATGAAGGGTATACGGCAGCACAAGTGGCCATAGCTCCTTCTGTACTGAATGAAACCGTTCAAGGGGGGCCAACGTTCTTTGAGCTTACCCCCCAAAACAAGTATTATGTGCCAAACTTATCAAATGCTGGCTCAATCCTGTTGCCATACCTAAATTCAAGAATTTCAACAAGCAGGGTTTTTGGCCAGGTATACGTATTGCAGGAAGTTAATTCCAGCGGTGTTACCACAGACATGATGATAAATTCCAGCAGGGTGTATAACTACAAGATTGAATCTGCAAATCAGTCTTATGGTGGAAATAGTTATCCCGGATTCATGATGCAGGACTACAATATAACAAGTGTTACCGGGCCGTTTTACAATCCTCTTCCAGGATTAAGTCTGATAAAATTTATTCCAAACAGCAGCATCAACTTTGTTCAACTTTTTGATGTATACCAGCGTTCAGCATATTTGGATAGCTTGATATTAAACATGTCTGCGGCTTCAAATATCCTTGGATTCAACAAGTTGATGTATGTGTACATAGACACATTTGATAATAAGATAAACATGCCATTCTATGTTGATTTGTCAAACCTCACAGAAATTGTAATGAACGTGTCACCAATAGTGAGTCCTACAAACGCCAATCAAACAATGATGCAGATAAATGGTACTGTTCTAACCGCTAATCCATTTGGAATAAGTCCACTTTCAAACGCACCAATATACCTCTATTTTGACACAAACATAAACTACTATAACAACACATTCCCAGACCTATTTACCTATTATACACATGCGCTTAATTGCGCTTTTGGCATTGCAGGCGATTGTAGCTACGCCAATCCATTGGCTTTAGTAACCCAAAATAAAGGGTATCTGCAAGCAAACACAACAAATTATGCACCCCAATACAATTCAACGGGTGCATGCCCGCCAGAACCCAAAAGCTTGTTAGCAAGCGGTGTTGAGAAATACAATTGCAATATATTCAATGCAAATGGTCTTTTTGCGGTGAATTTTGATGCTAACACACATAGTTTTGAATACTGCATACCTTACTTTGATAATGGAACAGGGATGTTTACCACGCAGCTTGGGCTTATGAAAATCGTTAGGACCTCGTCAAATGGTCAATTTAGCGCCAGAATCCCAGCGTGTGGTACAGAAACCGTAAAAATAATTGCCCAGTATTATGGTAATAACCCTCCGGAGCCGGAATTTATAAAACAATTTGGTCTAGAATACAATTATACCTCCTCACCTGCTTCTGTAACGGTAGACTCAGAAATAGGGAACTTCATGCTGAGCTTTGGCAAGCTGAACATGTACTTTATGGTAGCTTTTGAGATAGCTGTTGTGCTACTTATATACCATTATGCAAAAAGCTCCCCAAAAAGAGTGAAGGAAAAGAAGCATCTTAAGCATAAATAATTTTTGCAATTCCGGTCCATCATGCAAAATAATATATATTAAATATGCACTTATATTATATGATAGAAATGCTATCAATAATATTAAGCATAGGCGCAATATATGCTTTCATCCCTATAATAGTAATACTTATTCTAATAGGTGCTGCCGCAGGACTTATGCGCGGATCTGACATATTTGCGCTTTTTGGAATAGGTGCGATGCTTGGAATTGCAAGCGGCGCTGGAAAGAATGCGGGCAAGGGCATGACTGCTGGCAATGCATACAGGAGCACTCCAAGCTCTCTAATTCCATCAAATATCTTTGGTTCGCTTGGTACCCACTATAGAAATTACAGGAATACGCAATTGCAGACAAAAGCAGATATTGCGCAGAACCGCTTAAAAAATCTGATGGGTGCTGGCGCAGCAAATTCAAATGTTCCTCTCAAAACACCTACCTCTTCTGGGAGTGGTTCAGCAAATTCAAATGTTCCTCTCAAAACACCTAACGCTTCTGGAGGCGATCAAAGCACCTCAAAAGGAAAAAATGGACCGCAAAGCGTAAGACTTGCAGTGTTTCAAACTCCAGTTATTGGGAGGTATCGTGAGTTTAAATACAACCGGGCACTGAAAATAAGAAGCGGCAAGTCGGGGCTTCATTATACCCCAGGAGTTGGCAATAGGCCTGTGATAAAAGCAAATAAGACGATTATAAAAACATACAAGAAGAATATCAAGGCTCAAGCGAGGCTAGATAAGAGAAATTGGGAACAGTTTGGAAATTCAAAAAAAGAGGCACGCAATATTATCAATCAAAGGGTGAAGGCAGAGCGTAAATCATTTAGAGAAGAAAGCGAGAGGGCACGCAGAGAGGCATACAAAAAAGCAAAAGAAGAAGGTGCAGACAGAAGCAAAACAATATTCGAGAGGGCGTCTAGCTATAATAAACTAAGCAAAAATTCTAGAGTGCCTTTTATCGGAGAAATATACGCAATTGGTGCATTGACCAAAGGATCAATCAAAGGATCCAAAGAGTATTACAACAATTTGAAGATGGCTAGAGAGAATGACTATTCAAACGAAGAGTATCTCAATGATGCACTGAGGCGTTTTTCAGAAGCAAAGCTCGAAGAGCAAAACAATAAAATGTTTATCAAAGCAATGAAGCCTGAAGAATTCTTTGGCCTCGACAAGGAGGGCAATCCACAGCTTAAGGTAGAGTCCATACACGAAAGAATGAAAAAACTACACGAATCGGAGGCTAAGCTTGCAGAAAAAGCAAAAGACGAAGCAACAAAGATAGAACACCAAAGAATGGCTGACTACTATAAGAAAGTTGAAGAGAGAACGGCAAACATCTCAAATTCTTTTAACCAGCGCATTTCCGATTACATTATACTAGGAAATAGCAAAAGTAACATCAAACCTGATGAACTTGAGAAAATAAAAGAGCAGACATATAATAACTACATTTATAGGCAGTCAATGAACGAAGAGAATCCCGAAGGTGTGAAACCTCTCAGTAAGAACAGCTATTTCTTAAGCCAATGGGATGCTTACAGAAGCTCAGCACTACGTGAAATGAAAAAGCCAAAGCATCCAAATTAGTCGCTAGCAAAATGCATTAAAGCCTTGCCCGCTAGCCTGTAAACCTTTTTGCAAGCTCTTCACCTACCTCTTCTCCGGCAGTAATTTCGGGCATTATCATCCTATATGCGCCAGCGATGCCCAATTTTGGTATGCTTGCTTCATTGCTTACTCTTGAAATTATCCTAGCGCGTGGCCCTGCAGTTTTTGCTGCCATAGTTATCAAAGTGTTGTTCACATCGTTTTCAGAGCATATTATAACATATTCGGAGTTGCGTATATTTGCAGCGTCAAATAGCTCAGTAGTGCTGGGATTGCCAACAATAGCCAAAAACCTTTCCCTGTACAGGTGTTCAAATTCTTGCCTCGTGTTTGCTATTAAAACAACCTCTTTATCCCTTTTTCTTATCTCATTTGCAACTTCAAGCGCAAATTGATTATATGGTGCAATGATAATATGGTGGTTTAGCCTTTTTACCTTTGCCAGAACTCTGCGTTCCCGCAGATTTATTTTTGTTATTGTGCTAAAGAAAATGCTTGCAAAAACTACCGTTATTATTGCAAATACTACTGTGTTTATGAATGCTGATATGAGTATAAGCGGGTTTTCAGCGATGTTAAAATTCAACAATGTGTAGTCAATTTCAAGCGAACCAAAAGCATTCTGAAATAGCGCAGTATACGGCGTTACGCCTGCGCTTATAGTTAATAATACCGCTATTGCAAATAAAAGTGCGGCGAAACCAAGTAATTCATATTTTGCCTTATTTGATGCCATTAGACCACATGTTTAATCACAGTGCTGCCAATATCAATGCCCGCTATTACCTCAGGTATAATGCAGACATCGGCCCCACCCCGCTGCATTTTTGTTATTGTAAGCTCTTCCTTTGCTTTTGAAATAATTTGCAAGTTGGGGTAAAGATGTCTTGCAGTCACAATCCCTAAAAGGTTTATATATTCATTGTCTGAAGCAAAGACGATAGTACGTGCTTTTTCGATATTTGCCTTCTTAAGGTCTTCATCTCTAGTAAAATCTCCTACCACTACCCTATACCCTAGGTCAGCAAGCAAATCTGATTTTTCTTGTGATTTTTCAATTATCACAAATTTAATGCCGTGCTTTTTGAGATCATTGCATAGTCTCTCAGAAAGTTGGGAATAACCACATATTACAACATGATCCCTAATACTTCTTGCTGTTACTCTGCCCATTTTCGCCCCTATATCAAGAACCATAAGCGCATTTATGAATGCAGCCATTACAAAACCAACAAGTGCAGCTTTTGAAAGGCCATCAATTGCAGATATAATAAACATAATATCAAATTCATTGGTATTCTGCAGTATATTCAAGTTGATATTGGAACTTCCCGTTATTGAGCTATAATCAAACAATGCGGAAAGCGTAAAATACGTAGCAGTATACCTGTTGCCAGTTATTCTATATATATAAAACACAGAAGTGAAAAACACCAAAATTATAATTACAACAAGAAGCAAAACAATCCTTGGGGTCATGCCTTCGTATAAGCCAGATGCAGCCATAAACTCACTTTAAGAGCTCATCTACAATCTCTCTGCTTGCTGCCTTTTGCGGCATAACTACATAATCCGCTCCGGCTTCGATGAGCTTGCCACGCACAAATTCGTCATTTGCGCGGGCGGCTATAAATATATCCTTATTGAGATCCCTTGCCGTTAACACAATAAAAAGGTTTTTTGCATCATCATCAAGTGCGATTGCTATAGCCTTCGCATTCTCAATGTTTGCTTCTCTTAGCACTTTAGATCGCGTGGCGTCTCCTTCTACATACTCATAGCCATATTCTTTAATGATACTCATAACTTTAGGGTCAATATCAACAATCAAAAACTTGACTCCGTGTTCAGCCAGCACATCCACTATTTTACGCCCTAGAATGCCAAAGCCGCAAACAATCACGTGGTTGTTTATATTTTTTACCACAGTTAAACACCTAATTAATAACACATATGCTAATTTTAGTAGTGCAGAAAATCTTTATAATGATATCTCAGCCGCGCCAAAAATAGCCTTTTTATTAAAGTTTGCTAATCACTCATAGCTCCAGCCAGATTCGAACTGGCGTCGGCGGGTCCAGAGCCCGCTATCCTTGACCACTAGACGATGGAGCTATTGCACATATTATTTAGGTGAAAGTTTTTTATATACTTGTTAAAAATAATATTTATGCTTAGGGAAAACATCTCTGAAAAGAAGGAAATAAAAGACATCATAATAGCGGATTTGGTTCTAATTACTGCATTTACCCTTACCCTTTGCGGCGGGGCAGAAGGAATGTCAAATTTTGCCGCATTTGCTTCATATTTTATATACCTGCTGCCCATTGTCGCTTTTGGCGTAACACTAAGTTTCGTATTTCACGAACTCATGCACAAGTTTGTAGCTGAGCATTATGGCGCCATAGCTGCTTTCAGAACTTCTTATATGGGTCTTATGATAACCTTAGCAACAGGGTTCTTCGGCTTTCTACTCGGCATACCTGGAGCGACAATGATTTATACGTCAAAATTTACACGCAAGGAAGAAGGTATTGTTTCAATAGCAGGTCCGCTTACCAACTTTGCTGTTTTTATTGCTTCTTTGCTGCTGCTTTTAATCCTTAATCCATTGAAAAACAGCTACATCTCAGTTATGCTTTCCTTTACGATATTCATAAGCATACTCTTAGCATTTTTCAATATGCTCCCTATACCTCCGCTTGACGGCAGCAAAGTGCTCATGTGGGACAAGCGGATATATATTGCAACAATGGCCACGATATTCCTACTAATGTTCCTTTTTGCCGGGATTCCGTTGATTTCAATAATTATAATGATATTCATTGCTCTTTTATTTTCTATGTTTTACAGGAACATACTATAACATAGAACCGCAAGGCAATAGTTAAAAACATTTCTAGTTAAATAGTTATTGTGGCCGAGATGGAGAACGCTGAAAATGTTGAGACAAAAACTACTATAGACTCTTTGATAGATCTATTAAAATCAAAAGGAAAAATGGATTTGAATAGTGTGAGTTTAACTTTGGGAATTGATCCAAAAGTAGTAGAAGCGTGGGCAAAAGTCCTGGAGAGTGGCGGCATATTAAAAGTAAGTTATGAAATAGGAAAGATGTATCTTGAAATTATGCCAATGGGCAGGGAAGATCTCGGCGCAGTTGAAAAGAAACTAGAAGAACAAAAAAATGTGCTAAGTTCTGACCTGTCATCACAGTCCGCAACTTTAGAAGGCTTTTCAAACGAGCTAAAGAACATAAATGTCAATTTGGATTCACTCGAAATGCTTTATAAGACATCGCTGCCTGGTGTTGAAGCCTTGCTTTCTCAAATAAACAAATTCAACGAAATAGCAGATTCAAGCAACAAACGGCTCGATGCTATAATAAAAAAGGCAGAAGAAACAAACAGTTCAATAAGCAAGCGCATTGAAGCTTTAAGCAATAGGCTTGATTCAATAAGCTCTACGGGCTTTGACAGGGCAATAGCAGAAAGCAATACCAAAATTTCTAATATACTCAAAGCAGCAGAAGAGGCGAGGGAAGCCATCCGTAGCATAGAAACTAGCACAAGCGAATCCTTTAAGATCTTAAGCAAGAACATCGCAATTCAGGCAGAAACACTGAAGAAGCAAGCAAGCGAAAAAGGCCAAAACGTAGTAAATCAACTAAAAACAAGCAATCTTGAACTTGAAAGCATTATTAAGGCAATGCAGGAGCGAAGTGCAGAAGTCAAGGCTGCAGGTTCTGAGCTCAAGGAATTCAGGGCCCAAAGGGCAGGCGCATTGCGTATGCTTAACATGGAAAAATCTGAATTCAACGACATGTATCAAAAGGTTTACAATACACTAAATAGCAGCAAAGTGCAGATAGATGCAACATCAAAGCAGCTCATAGCAAAAATAAACGAGTTGAAGAATTCTTTTGGCGAAGTGTCCATGATAGACAGCAAATTGCGCGATCTGAAAAGCCAATTTGACGACATAAAAAATCAAGTCGAAGGAGCAAAGCGCGATGTTGCCGAATTGTCAAACCAGCTAAAAGCGCTGGAGAGGCTGCCCAAAAATTCATTTGCCGAAAAATCATCAAGGCTTAAAAATATATCAGAGGGCAGTAAAAAATCAAAAGGAAAAATAAAAAAGATAAAAGAAGATATTGATGATATGTCTAAGAAATTTAAATAATTGCAAATGACTGATAAGATGCCTGAACCAGCAAAAAAAATTGATGATGAAAAAGAGGAAGTTCTCGCAGAATACAACTTAGATGCGCACGGTATGCGGGTACACGTGCTGCTTACTCGCGGCACTGATTTTGTGCCTTTGTACAACATGACATACCCGGGCATAGGCGAAGCAACAAAGCTCCTGCTTCTTTCATTCAGAAGAGAGCTTATGTCAATGGTTCCAGCAGATCCAACCAGGATAGAAGACAAGGAGTACTTGGAAGAGCTAAACAACAAGTATATAGCAGCAAGCAATACCCTTATAGACAAGTATTTACCTAACACAAGCGGAGAAACAAAAAGGATACTTATATCATACATACTGAACATGATGCTTGGCCTAGGAGATCTTGAAGGATTGATAGCAGATGAGAACCTCGAAGAAATTACCGTAAACGGCTCAAAAAGCCCAATATATGTTTTCCATAAAATATACGGCTGGTGCAAGACCAATATAAAACCTTCTAGCGAAGAGGAAATATACGAGCAGTCAGAGCAGATAGGGCGCAGAATAGGCAGGGAAATAAACAACCTGTCCCCTTTGATGGATGCAGAGCTTCCAGACGGTTCTAGGTCAAACTCCACGCTGTTTCCTGTTTCGCAATCAGGAAATACAATTACAATAAGAAAATTTTCTAAGAATCCATGGACAATGCCTGCCCTAATAAAAAATCACTCCATCGACCCTGAGCTTGCAGCGCTTGTATGGCTTTCAATACAATACGAAATAAGCATGCTGTTTTCCGGAGGCACTGCTAGCGGGAAGACAAGTTTCCTTAATGCTTCAAGCATATTTTTCCCCGCAAGCAGGAGGGTAATATCAATAGAAGAAACTAGAGAGCTGACCCTGCCCTCATTTTTGCAGTGGGTGCCGATGCTTAGCCGTCAGGCAAACCCAGAAGGCAAAGGTGAAGTAACATTGTATGATCTGATGGTGAATGCGCTTAGGCAAAGACCAGACATAGTGCTCATCGGAGAAATAAGGTCGCAGAAGGATGCCGAGACTTTATTCGAGGCCATACACACAGGTCATGCGGTATATGGTACAGTCCATGCAGACAATGCACAAGACACTATAGTGAGAATGACAAATCCTCCTATTAATATACCAAAGATAATGCTTAATGCCCTCGGTGCAGTTGTTGTGCTTTTTAGGCATCGAAGTAAAGGGATAAGGCGCGTGCTTGAATTCGGGGAAGTACTCCGGGATGGTGATGTTGACATACTATACAAGTGGGACATGCGCAGCGACACCTTCTCTCATATACACGAGATGAGCAGGCTCATGGAGACCTTAAACCTATATGGGGGCCTTACAAGAAGCGAAATAAATGATGAAATAAACGAAAAGAGCAAAATACTAAACTGGATGGTAAAGAACAATGTAACAGAGGTAAATGATGCAGGGCTTGTAATTGCAAATTATTATAAACATAAGCAAAGAATATTAGATATTGTCAATGATGATGTTAAATATGACAAAAGCCTTTTCAGCTGATGGATTGAGTGTTTAATATGGATTACAAAAGTATGCTGGATGTGATCAAAGACATAGAAAATGGTGTCAAAGTTCCAGACGTAAGCTATGTCGATATTAGCCCAATACTAAATTCCACAAGCGCTCCAAGTACGCCATATCAAAGCCTTTTGCAAATTATCAACAGTATAGAGAGTAAGGGAAAGGGTGAGTACCTAATAAGAGAAAAACAGAAGCCGCCGCACTTGATAACCTCTGGATTGGAGCAGATATCGTATTCACAGCAGAAAGTTGGAGCAGCACAGACCGTAGAAGTGCCTGTGCAGAATGTTAACCCGCCAGAGAATGTGCCTGCAGCACAGCCACAAGCAGTACAGCCTCAAATAGAAAACAAAAAGGCAAAGCTAGAACTCGGATCCCTGATAAAGAAACTTGGTGCTGCTGCAAGAAAGCCAAGCTATAAGATAAAGCGCGTCAACATAAGCGAACTAGTACTTCCAAACCTCACTCTTGCAGATCAGATTGCAGAGCTTGAGCGCATAATAGAAGGCCTAAAGGAAAACGTATTTGATAGCGAGCATATCATAATAGTAGAAGAAGAGCTTTATGGGCTTGACCAAATGCTTTCAGATCTAAGAAAACAGAACAAGCTAGTGCCTAAGAGCGAGCTTGAGAAGTCCTTATTTGATTTAAGGGACCAGAGACTCAGCGAAGCGCTCTCTCTTTTGCATAAGGTGAATTGATGTTGTTCGGCAAGAAAAAGCGTACAATAAAAGTAGGAAATGAAATAATAGAGCTAGAGCCCAAGCCTGGCCTTTTCTCATTCAGGAAGCCAAAAGCCCCAAATATACCTTCAAGCCAAAGTACCGTCCAGCAAAGTACAATGCAGTATAATGAAACTTCAATTGGTCCATCAAATGCACCGCAGTACCAAGAAGCAATTCCAAATGCCCAAACTGCTGGCCAGTATCAAAAACAAAATGTGCCGCAAAAGGGTAGTAAGCCTAGCAGATTTAGGCTATATTTAGAGGGAGTAGGTGCAAAGCGCAAAGGGTTGGACCTTGCGGTGTCAGAACATCATATAAAAGGGACTATTTATGAATTTGTAAAAAGGATGTTTTACGCGGCGTTGTCCTCAAGTATCCTATTGGCTGTTATCATATTTGCACTTTTTCTAGACCTTAAAATGTCAATTCCAGCAAGCGCTTTGTTTGCCATACTTCTGGGTTTTGTAATCTTTAAGATCTTATTCAATATGTTCTTAAATTATCCGACAAGAAGGGGCATTGCAGATTCTAGAAATGTTGAGCGCGATATACTGTTTGCAGCTAGAGATATGATTATATCATTGCGTTCTGGAATGCCTCTCTTCGATGCAATAGTCTCTGTCAGCACAGGTTACGGCGAAGCAAGCAAGGAGTTTGCACGCATAGTGAGCAGGGTTCAGCTTGGAGAGCCTTTAGAAAAAGCAATTGATGATGCAGTGGCAGAAACAAAGAGTGTTTCATTCAGGAGGATAATGCTGCAAGCTTCAGTAAGCATAAAAGCCGGCGCGGACGTGGTCTCTGCTTTGCAGAGCATGATTGACCAGATATCCCAGGAGCGCATAATAGAACTTAGAAGATACGGCCAGAGACTTAATGCAATTGCGATGTTCTACATGCTTTTTGGAGTCATACTGCCCAGCATGGGTATAGCTGTGGTTACAATACTAACAACATTCATATCAATAATAAGCGTGACGACAGTTTTACTAGCATTTGTTCTTGTATTCCTGTTGATTCTGCAGATAATCTTCCTGGCCATGATAAGGAGTTCTAGGCCTGTATTTAGTATGTGATAGCATGAAAATAAGATTTGAAAGGCTTGTATCAAGACCTGTGGCACTGCTAGTTTCAAATGAGATAGATCTTGCAGGTATAAAGACAAGCGTTGAGAAATTTTTGCGCATTACAATAATAGGCGCTTTTGCAATCCTTATAGTTATATCTTTTGTTATGTATCACCTCAAATACGGAATAGTAATATCCTTCTTTTCCGGCCTTGGAATGGCTGCTTTGTATGTCGTTCTATTATACATGTTTTTGGAATACTTAATTGATAAAAGAAAGACAAAGATGGAGCAAGAATTGCCTGATTTCCTGCAGATCACCTCAGCAAATCTAAGAAGTGGAATAGCCCTTGATAGAGCGCTTCTGCTTGCAGCAAGGCCAGAATTTGTACCTCTAAGTGACGATGTTAAGGCGATGACAAGAAGCGTTTTCGGTGGAGAAAACCTGGAAGATGCACTTAAAAAGCTTGCAATGCGCTACCGTTCTTTTCAGCTTGCCCATGCAATAAGAATGATGATAGAAGCATTGAGGTTTGGTGGCGCAATGGCTGATCTTATAGAGCAGATTTCAAGGGACATGAGAAACCAGCAGCTCATACAAAAGGAAGTTGCCGGTCAATTGTTTATGTATAGCATATTCATAGCTTTTGCCGGGCTTGTTGCAGCTCCTGTCCTTTATGGGTTGACCAGCCAGATGATTGTAGTGACTGATACAGTATGGAAGGGGATCCTTTCAAGCAATCCTGGCGGATTGCCAACAACAGGCCTCTCTTTTCTAAGGCCTAGCCCCCCTAAGATAACACCTACAACATATTACTACTTTTCAATAATTGCAATAATAATAATTACAGGATTCTCTGCGCTCATAATGAGTGCTATCTCCTCCGGTTCAGTTGTAAAAGGTATAAAATACCTGCCTGTTTTCATAATTATTGGAATAGTGATCTTTCTTGTAATGGAAGCTGTTATAGGGTCGTTATTTGTCAGCATAGGCACAGGTATATAAGTGCAAATTACCCTGCAATCAATAATGTAATCGCAGTGTTTTTCCTGTTTTTAGTTGGCTATAACCTCCGTTAAAACATTGCATCTACTTTATTCCGCTCATTTTGTTTGGCATTCTAACGCTTTGATCCACGCAGATAGATTAGATAAGGCAAAACAGACGCGAAAAACTCATGCTAAAAATACGCGGTTTTAACTTGGCGCCCCACTAGCTATTGTTGTAGTTGTAGTGGTGGTTGTAGTTGACGTTGTGGATGTTGTAGAGGAAGTAGTTGTCGTTATATAATCGAAGCTTGTTGAAACAATTGCGTTTTGCAAGTTGAACGTTGTGGTCTCATTCAATACGGCAGACACATTAGACCACAGTGTAAGGTTGCCCACATATAAACTCTGTGCTTGTGATGTACCACAGCTCGTAAAGTTCCTGCAGTTAATCCCTTCAACTTCACGTGGTATCGAATAAAATGTTCCCCAGAGGAGTGCGTCTCCACCATAATCATTCAGGCCTCCAAAAGTAACATTATAAGCAGTGCCATTATTGCCGTAGCCGCTGTAGTCATAAGCGTTACCATTCAGTGGCCACCACCCTACCAGAGAACTGTTGGATATCGGTATGCCAGATATGCCATCCATAAATAATTCAAACTCTTGCTGCTTTGACAATGATGTATTATAAAATTGAACATTGGCGATATCCCCAAAAAATTGGTTGCCAATATTATATGATGAAGTAGTGCCTCCTATCTGCATGTTGCCCATTGAAGCGCCTGAAAGAGATACATTAGCTTTTTTCCATATTGTCATATTGTCTAAGTAAACAGTGTACGTACTACCATTGTATGTGGCAGCTATAAAATTCCATTTATTCATAGGTACTCTTGCAGTGGTATTAATCCAGCCATCTATTCCAAATCCGTCTACGTATATATACTCTGTTTTTAAAACAGTATTTGCGCTTGAAACAGTCTGAGGTGGTATAGTGGTAGTTGTAGATGTTGTAGAGCTACTGCTACTTGTGCCACCACTTACAGCCATAATCCTTATTCCAGGTACAGGGCCTACTGTACTTGTATTACCGGATGTTGTATGTATTGTCTGATTTGCATTTAAGAGGGCTAGCTCAATAGTACCACTGCTTCCGCTGCTTGTAGTTATTATTCTTGAATAATTCTCAGCGCTTGTTGGATAGAACCAAGCAGAATAAGAAAATTCTGGATATGACCTAGGCACAGCACCTTTTATGTTCAAAAATGCTTTTGGCTTTGTTGTACCATTGGTGTTTAGCTGTGCTACGTACCTATGCAGCACGCTAAATGAGAATATGCCAAATGGTGATCTATTAAGAGATCCGCTTGCCCATCCAAGGTATGAAGGAGCATAAGGAGTTGCATAATAATAATTATTCTGTATAGCTTCTTTTATCTGTGTTATATTTAGCAATGATTTGCCTTTGCCGGAAATTAGCAATTTTGTGCCATTTTGGATCTCGTTAAAAACGGATATAAATTCGGATGAAGGATAAACAAGGTATGGTTTGCCAAAATTTGTGTTATTTATCTGCGAGGTAATAAGCCCGCCCATACCGCACATGCCTTTATCTACATTTTTGGCATTTTGCATTACAAGTATAAAGTAATTGTTCCTGAATTGGAGTGGTACATTTGCGCATGTTGTTCCATTTATTTTTATCACGGTCCCGTATACAAAGGATTCATTTGATATATTGGCAGAACTTGCAAAAACATCTCCAACTAAAAATGCCTGCGGATATGTATCAGAAGCATGTATTACTGATGGATTATCACTTTCAATACTATATAGATCAGGCATCCCGTTCAAAGACATGTTTGCAGTTGCGCTTATAGGGTAAACAAATTTACCATAGCTTGAATTAACTATACCTAATGCAGTATATCGAGCAGCGAGCGTGAAAGGCCCAGTTTGGAAAACATAAATGCTTGAATTTTCTATGGTAAGATTAAGATACTCGTTTTTTGCCTGTTCTTCAGCCATATATGCAAATTCGAGCATTGTACTATTCATGTAACTAGTCATATTTGTTCCATATATGGTGCCATTATACATGAGTGATTCTATGGCTTGCTGTGCATTTGTTATAAAATGATAGTGCCTCAAACTAGGCGTAGCCTCATATTTAATTAAAGCAGCAAGTGCACTGTGTAAACTACTCAATGTAAAAGCATACGCGCTACTCTTTATGCCTTGTATAAAATACCCTGTGCTAGAAAGGGATCCTGTTTGAGAACTTATGGTGCTATAGCTTATATTAAGAACTACATACATTATCAGCTCGCCTATAATCAATACTAGCAATACAATCACGGCAAGCGTGAGTAATATCCCCTTTGTTTTTTTCAATGCCATATGACAACACTTACATTGTATATATGATAAGTACCATTCACCTCTATACTTAGAGGCACACTTTCCTTGCTTACTTCGTAAGCATTCAAAAGCGTTTCAGGCGTAACATTGCCTTCTTCATAGCTTACATTATCTTGTATTGCCACAATGCCATGGTGGCTATAATCATTTGGCGTACCAAGCAAAGGCCACCATCCGACCAGCTTGTTAGTGCCTGGCGGTATGGAAAATATTCCTAAAGCATAAAGGGCGCTCGCTTGATTTGGCTGCAGTGTTGAATTGTAAAGTTGTATATTCGATATAAAGCCTTGTCCAAATGTTTCCCTGCCAATAGGATTGCTTCCAATTGCCAATGCAGGATATTCAATGCTTGCAGGGCTTAAAGTAAGATGGCATGAAACCGCCTCCTTGCCATTTAGATAAATTATAACATTAATATAATTCTTATACCCATAAACAGACAAAATTGCATTGTACCATTTGTTAGGTATTACAGTTCCTGAGCCTGTGCTGCAGAATTTAGAGTTTGTTTCATTAAAGCTTAATTCTCCATATTTGCCGCCTGCCCACACATTACCAAGGCTGATCGTTTGGCCCCCTCCAATTCCGCCGTTATTTGTAGCATTGTATAATGTTAATATGGGATATTCGCCTCCATTTGGCCCTGATGAAGAAGTTGAATTATTCAGCTTGAACCACGCACTTATTGTATAATTATATGCTATTATCGGTATACCAAGTTCATATATCGCTGAATTGCCATCAAAATATGCCATTGAAATAGAAGGCGCATATGTACCATTTATAAACATAGCGCTATCTTGAGAAATAGCAGTGCTATTCAATATAATGTCTGCCTCAGCGCCTTGCTTGTTAAGATACATTTCTGCTATTGCATAAAGTATCGGCGCTGTACGGTCTGTGATGTAACCGCCAAAAGCATAAAGCATATCCCCGCTTGAAACGTATGCATTGCCATATGCAATGACAATATCACCCATATTATATATTTGGGAATTCAATCCATATTCGCTAGGCAACTTCACGCTAAATATTAAGTTCCTATTTGATATATTGTATGATTGGAATATGCTACCGTTTATCAGTACATATATATTGCCATCAGCAAACGTTGGAGTTTCATTTATGGATTGGATCGGTGTGTTGCGTATTGGCAAAGGCATTCCGAGTTCTCCAGAAGCATTTAATGGCACAGAGTAAATCTCATCCTTAGTCTCAGCATATATAAAGCCATTGCTATATGCTATTCCGCTTACCTGAAGGTCTAAAGAAGCAGAAGAGTTCTTGATGCCAGAAGTTGTTATGTCATACAGGTTGCTGCCACTGCCAAGAATAATCCTGCCATTTGCAATGATTGGAATAGTTGTATGCGGAGTGGACAACTCAGTGCTCCATAACTTTACCAGTGTCGTGCCTTCAAGTGCAAACCCGTAAACAAAATTTGTTGTTGGCAGCGGGCCGCTAGCAGAAACAATATACTCTCCATTGTCATACACTGGAGGCATTGCAGTCAATTTCTGGTTCACCGTGTTTGTGGAAACTACACTACCATTTAAAGGATTTACAAGATAAAATAAATAAGAGCTGCCAAAAGTGGCATAACCATTTTCTACGAGTATTGGCGTATCTACCGGTACGCTAATCTTGCTTGTCCATACAATAGTTCCATTTTTAATGTTTGCGCCACACAAGAAACCTGTGCTATTCGCATAGATTATTTCATTCATGTAAGTTGCGGGCATTCCAGTTATGTTAGAACCAGTATTTATACTGTAAATTTTTCTGCCATCTGTTGCATTTAGCGCCACAATGCTGTCGCCATATGTAACTATTACCAATCCTTTATCTGCAAGCACATCAGATATGGGATAACGGCCTGTGTTAAAGGAAAAAAGTGTTGAAGTTGTCTCTGGACCATAAGCTGTTGATGCGGTTTCATTTTCGTAATTGCCAAATTGCGGCCATCCAAATAAAGAAGCGTTGTTCGATGTAATATTATTTGATAAGCCCGGTAATGATACAGATTGCAAATTTGTGTTGAGTAAGCCGTTAAGCATGCTTGAAGCCTCGGATACAGGTATAGAATACCCTCCGTTTGTGAGGGGATGTATATAAAGGAGTATGGATATTCCAGCAGCTGCGATTATCAGTGCAAACAAAGCATCCAATGTGAATATAAAGCCTTTTAGATTATTCATTGCATCATACTCTATTCAACACCAAAAGGTGTTTGGGTCCAAAGGTAAATATTAATTTCTACGGGTACCCCATTGATAAAGCTACTGCGTTTTTCAACATATATAGTAAGGGCATTATTCTTGGCAGGGTTTCTGCCTATTGTAATATTAATGCCGTTATTGTAAAGCTTGCTTTCTATTACTATAAAATAGTCAAAACCTATTCCCAAAGCCTGCTTCGTTGCCTGATAGTTTGAATTTGACATAGACATGAATGCATAAAGCTTCTTGATTGATATGCCCGTTCTATTTAATATGCCAATGCTGACATATTTCCAAGTGCTGCTGTTGGTGGTATTAATCAGGCTTTCCCAGTCTGAAGGATAACCTTCAGAAAGCAGGCTTTTTGCTAGTGTATCAGCCTGCAGCTCCATTATGGCGGCGCCATTGCCATAAGATAGGGAAAGCTGAGTGCTAATTTGGTACCAGGTAAATGCAATTATTGTTATTGCTACACCAAATATTACAATAGCGAAAATCACGTCAAAACTCCAAAATTGTGCTTTCATTTATGTTACCCCATTGTAATATTTATGCTCTTGATAGGTGGCAGGCCATTCTCATACAATGCTTGCACCTCTTCAGCTGAAAGTGCTGTGTTGTAAATTTGCATATCAGAAAGGTAGCCATTGACATAGCCATCGGTGTCACCAGGGCCCCCGAATGCAAGTGGTGTTTTCCCAGAAGGAATGCTGTAGCTCGTATATTCAGAACAGTAAGGCTGCCCATTTACATATGTGTCTATGTTTGTGCCATTATACGTGAAGCCAACAAAATACCATTTGTCTATTGATAGGTTATATGGATAATTTTGGCATGTTGCCTTGCTATCCCCGATATAAGCGTTGAATGTGCCTGGAGATATGCCATCATTGCCAACATCCATGCCATATGCTCCCTCCTTTTGTGCTATAGCTGATACTGGTTTGGTTAAGTAAATCCAGCCCATCATACTTATAGTATTTGTAGGTGTTATGCTGCTTGAACTTGATATATTAACATAAGCGCTGCCATTAAAGTATGCAATTCTGCTTCTTGAAATGCCACTTTGTATTAGTGCCACGTTTTGGTATGTTAAATTAGCAAATATAATAGTGCTGTTAGCTATGGCGTCATTTGGCGTACCAAGCAAAGGCCACCATCCTATTAATTCATTCATAATAGGCAAAGATTCGATTCCTGCATTATACAAACCATAAACTTGATTCTGCGACAATGCTCTATTATATAACTGTACATTGCTAATCAAGCCGTCAAAGCTGTTTATTGTGGAGTAAGGCCCTCCAATATTATATAAGTTCATATACGCTTGTGTGGTGCCATTGCCAGGTCCTTTTGCTACCAAAGCGCCATCTAGATAAAGTTCAAGTGTGTTGTTGTTTCCATTCCAAACTCCCGTTATTAAGTACCATTCCCCTGGTTTTATGCTGCCACCAGAATACTCGAACTGCGTAGTGTTAAATATATTGCTCCACCTTATGTATGCGTATCCTGACGCATTGATGCCTATTGCAAGCAAATTGTGATTCTTCGTTTTGTTGTCAAAAAGTTCAAAAATATTCCTATTAAGGCTTAAAGTATTACCATCAATCCATGCGGATATTGTAAAGCCCGAAGATGTGATATTTAAACGCCCCAAAACGCTGTTTTTTTGGCCGAATAGTGCAGATTCAAAGTTTGACTGATTTGCTGGCGGGCTGACCCAATCTATGCCATAAGCAGTGCCATTATTGCCGTAGCCACTGTAGTCATAAGCATTGCCATTCAGTGGCCACCATCCTGTTAGATTTTCTGCCATGGTGGAATTGCCGTTATACATGGTTATATTCATGATGCCTTTTCCAAAATTCAAAGAGTTTGCAGTAATAAACAGCATTGCAAATCCAGTTTTATTTGTCCTCTCCGCTTCAAAGCTGCTATTCCCGTTTACAGAGCCAATGCTGGATACGATTCCAACAGGTAAACCTGCAGAAGCTGCACCCCCTTGGCTTAAAGCATGCAATTGAATGCCTTCAACATCTCCATAGGTTAAATTAAGGCTTTTTGCATTGTGATTATTAGGGCTATAATCTCTAGTATTTCCATTCAGTGGCCACCACGATACTATTTTATCTGATATCGGTGCGCCATTAATCCCTTCTTCGTAAAGCTGCATAACCTGCTCAGGGTCTAAACTTTCATAATATGCCTGCACATTCGCTAGCATTCCAGTAAAGTAGTGGTTAACTCCTGCAGGTCTTTTCGCCGTGGCATTCGTTATCCAGTAATCAGTTCTTCCTACAGTATTGTACTTTCCAATCATAGATCCTGCTTCTTGGCCATTCACAAAGAAAGTCACATTGCCATAGCTTAATGCATTGTATGTAAGTGTTAGCATATCCCAACCAGAAGTGTGCAGCTTATATGGTAAAAGTGTATCAAACCCTGGCAAGAAGCCATATACAATTAGTCCGTTGGCACTTATAAGAGTGGCATTTAAACCGTTTTCACTTGTGGTGTTTGCGATTCCAATCAGCGGGCCGTTTGTTTTTGGGGTTATATACACCCAAGCAGAAATGGTAAATGAATTATTACCCCAAAAGTAATTGCTTAAATTTCCAATGATCGTGCTGTTAACTCCATTAAATTCAGCAACATTGACATCAGATGGCACTTGAATATTGATCGTTCTTAAAAGCGATAGCATATCTGGTGGTTTTTTATCTATAAACACCTGGCCTTTTGAGTTTGATAGCGTAATAAAGCCCTTGTATATCGGTATTTGATACAAGCCAATATTGTTATCATATGCGATTGCAGTTCCATTAACAATAATATTCCTCACATTGCTAAAGCCATAAGCATTTATGACCTGCTTGCCTATAGTTATGCTACCTTTCACAACGCCTGCGCTTGATATAGATATATTATAAGGCAATGATCCTATGGAACCTACAATAGGAATCGTCGCAGAGTAGCCATTGCCTGCCGCATATGCGTTATCTATATACATTGCTATATTCTGTACTTGCAGCTGAAGTTGCTCGTATTCTTGCTGTGTAAGCGTTACTGCTCTTTGCGAGGCTATTAAAACAAACAATATTATAAATACAACCAATACAAAGGAATAGACTATAAGAAATTCAAGCGCAATCTGTGCCCTATTGCTTTCTGGTTTCATATTCTCCCTATTTATGTTTATAATAAAAGAATTTAATATGTATCGCAAAAGCATCACCAAGGCATTCTGTGAGAAGTGCGCCAAGTATTTGTTGCCGAATTGAAGCGCCTTCTTATTCAAACACCAAGCAGTAACGATACCTTTTTATTTTTATATATTTTAATATAATTAAAGCAATGGTAAAGAAAGGTTATACTTAATGACTTCAATTTATACTTATAGTATATTTAAGCCTGCATTTATACTACAGGCGTCTGTAAGTTTTCATAAGCCTAGGGTATAATCTATTTCTTAAACCATTACAATCAAGTGGTTAAAATGGCAAAAACTTACATTGACATTGTAAAGTATATGGTAACATGTAGATTTGAAGTTGGGGGTCTAGTAGAGAAACCAGATGTTATAGGCGCGGTTTTCGGTCAGACTGAAGGATTGCTTGGAGGCGAACTTGACTTAAGGGAGCTGCAGAAAAGTGGCAAGATAGGCAGGATAGAAATAGAAGCAGCCACAACCTCAAACAAAACGTATGGAAAGCTGTTCTTACCCTCTTCGCTTGGTAGGGTAGAGACATGCATACTCGCGGCGGCAATAGAATCTGTAGATCGTGTAGGGCCTTTTGATACAACACTAAAAGTTGAAAAGATAGAGGATACCAGAAACGAAAAGCGAAAAAAGGTCATAAACCGGGCAAAAGAGCTTTTAAAAACACTTATAAATACGGAGATACCAGATAGCAAAGAGCTTAGCGAGCTTGTTGAAGTGGATGTGAAGGCTAGCATAATAAGCACATATGGCCCAGAGAACCTGCCTGCTGGCCCGGATATTGCAACAAACGATGAGCTTATCCTGGTTGAAGGAAGGGCAGATGTCATAAATCTGCTGAAAAACGATATCACAAATTGCATTGCCATTGGTGGTGCAACAGGCAGTATACCAAAGACCATCATAGACCTGACGAAATCAAAGGAATCCACATTGTTTGTGGATGGTGACCGCGGCGGAGACATGATAATCCGTGGCATACTCAGCGTTTGCGATATTGACTATGTGGCAAAAGCACCTAGCGGCAAAGAGGTAGAAGAACTTACAAGAAAGGATATAATAAAAGCCCTTAGGTCAAAAATGCCAATAGAACAGTATCTGTCAAAAGAAGCAAAGGAGGGCAATGAAGCATACAGGAATGAAGCTTATAATCGGCCTGACAATAAACCTGACAATAGACAAATAAGGCAGGATAAACCCCATGAAGCAAACCAGTACAATCAAAATAATCAATACAACCAGAATGAAGCAAGGCAAATGCAGCATAATGAAAGCTCTGGTGTATTAAGCCCAGGAGCAATAGCAAAAAAGCTTTATATCCAGAACAATAAAAACCAAGCAGTTGAAGAGTCAAGAGCAAAAGAGCAGCCAGTAAGAAGTGCTCAGCAGAATTTTGGCATAAAATCTATAGATGAAGAGAATGAAAAACCAGCAGCGTTAGAAAGCCTCGAATCTATACCTTCTATAAGTAAAGGCCCAGAAATACAACAGAAATATATTGCAGCACTTGATGAACTTCATAATACATTAAGGGGTCGCTTATATGATGAGAACGAAAACCTTATAGAAGAAGTGCCAATACGCGAATTAATACAGTCAATCCAGGATTCCACAAGCGCAAAGATTATAGTTTTTGATGGTATAATCACTCAGAGGCTGCTTGAGCTAGCTAACAAGAAAGGGATAAAAGCCATTTACGGAATACGTGCCGGTCAGATAACAAGGCCTTTTGAAGGCATACTAATTTACGCAAAAGAACAGGAAAAATTGTAACACTTTTTTTGAAAAACTTTAAATATTTATAGTTTTAAATTAAACTATATTAATTTTAAACTATTCTCTAATTGATGGTGTTTCTATTGGTAAGTTTTCAAAAAAGTAGTTTAGTTGCAAATCACGATATTAATATAAGTGCAGATCTTAAAAGAATGCTGATGAAGCTCATAGTGTTGAAAAAAATTAGTAAAAAGAAAGTTTATGCATATTCGCTATTAAAGGAATTGGAATGCATGCCAAACATAAACTTTTTTTTCAAGGACACAAAAAAAATTAAGAATGATTTATACAATATACTCAAAACATTGAACAATGAAGGTTACATAGTAGAAACACAGTCTATTTCAAATGGCCGGATAAGAAAGTATTACGCACTTACTCAAAAAGGCCGTAAAAGCGTAAACGAGATAAATGAAGAATTCGCTTCAGCTGTAAAAAACATCAAAAAAATTTTAAATGCGTGATATTATGGATTTTGTAGAAGTAAAAAATGTTTCAAAAAAGTTTGGAAATTTTACAGCTGTTAACAACATAAGTTTCAATGTAAAAAAAGGCGAAATATTTGGGATCTTAGGGCCAAATGGTGCAGGTAAAACCACCACTTTGAACATGATGCTTGGGCTCTTAAAGCCTACATCTGGAAGCATAAGTATAAATGGTTTGGATATAACCAAGCACGGGAAAGAATTAAAGCAGCAAATAGGCCTAATGACGCAAGAGACAGTTGTAGAGGCAGATTTAACTGCAAGGCAGAACCTTGAACTTTTTGCAAAATTGTATCATCTCAACAGCGAGCAGACAAAAAAACGCGTTTCAGAAGCGCTAAAAGAATCACAGTTGACTGAATTTGCAGACAAAAAAGCAGGTACCTTTTCAGGCGGAATGCAAAGGAGATTGCTATTAGTAAAGACCTTAATTCATGAACCGAAGTTGCTTATACTGGATGAGCCAACTACAGGATTAGACATACAGAATAGGACCGGAATGTGGAACCATATAAAGAATCTTCATAAAATGGGGATTACCATAATATTAACGACCCAGTACTTGGAAGAGGCAGATGCCCTGTGTGACAGAATCGCAATAATCGACTACGGCAAAATAATTGCAATGGGCACAAGTTCAGAAATAAAGAGAATTGTTGGAGAAAATATCTTGGAAGTAATTGCAGAAGAAAAACAAGTAAACAAGGTGGTTGACATAATAAAGGAGATTAGTGGTGTCAATCCAGAAGTAAAAGTAGATAAGATCACAGCAAATATACGCAAAGAACCTTTGGCTACTATAAGGAAGATAGCAGATCGCTTGGAGAAAGAAAAGATAAATGTGCTCGCAATAAGCATGCACTTGCCAACCCTTGATGACGTGTTTATAAAGCTTACTGGGAATACAATGAGGGATGAAGTTGGCAGCATGAAAAATCCAAGGGGGAACATAAGGTTTGGCAGATAAGGGTGATTTTATGGCACATTTTTGGAATGATACTTTTGCCTTATTCAAAAGGGAAATGCTCATATTCAGAAGCAACATAAAGGCAAATATCCTAAGGTCCCTAATCTTTCCTCTTACCCTTATCTTATTCCTAGGGAATCTAGGAAGTACATCTTCTACAACAACCACAATTGCAATAGTTAATTATGCAGAAACGCCTGTTGCACAGCAATTTATAGATGCTCTTCAAGCAACGCATTCGTTGATAATTGAAGGTATCATAAATCAGGCAGCGGCAATCCAATTACTTAAGGACAACAAAATATATGTTGTTGTTACGATAATGCCTTCATTTCCAAAAGGTAACCCAAGTGTATACTTATACTATAACAACAATTTTGTTAATCTGGGTGCTTCAATAGAGACAATAACATCAATAGCATCCCAGTTTAGTGCGCCAATAACAAAGGAGGCATTACTTCAAAATGCTCCAGTTCATCAATCTAGCAGTGTTTTTGCAGATCCAACTCTTGCTACAGGAATAAGCTATAAGAGCTTCCTTATTGCTGGCATAATCATAATGGTTTCGGTTTTTGGGGCCATGTTCGGGGGTGGCATGTCAATAATAACTGACAGGCAGCTTGGCAATCTTAAGGCATTCCTCATATCCCCGATAGACAAGAGGACTATAATTGTGAGCAAAATGTTTTACACTATTGTAGTATCATTTATAACAGCAAACATTGCTTTGGCGATGGGCTTACTTGATGGGGCCACATTTGCGGGAAACTTCGTTGGCCTTTTGTGGATATACGCTATAGTAGTCATGGTTACAGCGGGTTTTTCAGGCCTTTCAATGATGCTTGCAACAAGAATACCAAAAATAGAAATATACTCAATATTAACAAATGCAGTAATCCTCCCGTTATGGTTTATCTCCGGAGCGTTTTTCCCAACAAGTTCATTACCATCATGGCTGTATCCTCTCAGTCAGATAGATCCACTAACATATGCAACAAACGGTATACGCGATGTTATGCTTTATGGATTTTATCCTATTAACGCTATAATTATAGATTTCAGTATATTGATTGCCTTTTTCGTATTAATGACATTTTTGAGCTTTAGGGCACTTAAAAGTACTCTTCAATGAGTGATATAAATGAAAAAAATATTATTGGCCATAACCTTGCTTATATCAATAGTAATACAGATATCAGGGGCACAAGCAGTGGCAAATGCAGCAGACGGCGCACTATCTCTTGTAAACGTAGGCATATACCCCCAGCCAGTTGTTTCGGGCAGCAACATAAACATAACTTTCCAGCTTTATAATAGTTATTCCGGAAACCTGAAAAACGTGAATCTTCAACTGGTTTCGCAGAATCAACTTATTAATGTTTCGCCAGCATACACATACCTAATAAATGTGATAGGTACTGGTTTATATGGGGGTATAGGCTACAATCGATTTGTATATACTTTCCATATTCCGTCTACTCTCCCATCAGGTGAATATACTATAGATGTTCTTGCGACTTACGAAACTACACAGACAGAAGGCACTAGCAGCATTGATGTACCTGCTCAGTCGGAGATGCCCATTAGCTTTTATGTATACGGCCCTGCAAACATAGACTTAAGCGCTAGCCCTGTTGAGATAACCCCTGGTCAAAACTTTAACCTTAATGTAGTGGCAACCAATGGCGGCAGCGGTCCAGCCCAAAATATTAGCATAGCTGTTAATTCAACTGGCTTTTTTAGGGTCATAGGTCCATCAAAATTCAACATTGGTAATTTGCCGGCAAGCGGTGAAAACCAATTTGCGGTAATGTTATTGCCGAGTCAGAATATCTCCGGAGGCACTTACAAGATAAATATGACTGTTTCATATACAAATCAATTTGGTGCAATAATAACAAGGAACGAAAGCATCTTGCTAAATGTAGCAATAGAAAAGCCAAATGTTGTGGCAGTTGTATCTAGCGCATACCCTCAAATGCTTTATGCAGGAGGCAATCAGACCTTGCAGTTTGAAATAGAAAATACTGGAGAAGGTTTGGCAAAAAATGTAACTGTGTCATTTTATAATACAAGCGATTTGAGCCTTGGTAGCATATCAAGCTTCTTTATAAGTCAGCTACCTCCTGGCGCTTCAGTTCCCGAGCAGCTTTACGTTAGCGCAAACCGAAACCTTAATGGCAGCATTTACTATCTTCCAATAAAAATCTCTTATGAAAGTTCAAACTATAAAAATGCAACAGCAATCCTAAAATATATCCCACTTCAATTGCAAAACATAGCAGATTTCAACATAACAAGCGAAGAAGGCATCCTCAACCCGGGAGCTTCATATGCTCCGTTGACATTCCATATTAAAAACATTGGAAATGAAGATGCACAGCAGGTTTCTTTTTCATTGCAAACAGTGTATCCCATAACCCCAATTACTCCAAATGTGTACATAAACAACATAGCGCCCGGCCAAGAAGTGAATGCAACTTTCTATGTAAGCATCGATACGCAAGCAAAGAGTGGCGCATATCCTGTTGCAATATACGAGCAGTGGAGGCAATCAAATGGGGGACTCACCCAAGAGTTTTCAGCTTCTGAAAACTATTTTGCATCTGTCAGCTCAAATGCAGGCTCGGAATACAATTCGCTTGCCAACTCAATAATTGTAATAATAGTAATAGCGGCAATGGTATTCTATGGGTATAAGAGGGCCATTTCAAAGAAGAAGGCAAAAAAAGAAGCAAAGTAAAACAAAAATAGATATAATTTTATAGTATTCACGTTAGGTACATAAACAGGTGTATGAGTTGAAAGGAGTAGATACTATAGTAAATACTATGTTAAAAAAGTATAACATACCCTCTTGGATAACTCCCTATGCCATTAGGTATGCTCGGCGCAACCCAATGCGAACTATAAAGTTTGCAATGAGCTTTATAGAAACAAAGCGCAAGAAAGGAGCAGTAACAAGCGATTATGTGGTGCTGCCTAACGGCTTAAAGCTCAAGATAAGCTCTTTGATGCGTATATTGAATGCAATATTCTACGAGCAGGACCTGATGTCAAAAGTTGCAAAGAAATGGGTATCAAGCCCTATTGGTTATGATAAGAAATTCAATGAATATGCAGAACAGTTTTCATTGGCAGAAGCAAAGCATGCAGTTGCAATTAAGAACCTCATAGAGGGCCTCGGATACAAGGTCAATGAGCCAGATCCACGCATCATCAAGCTTTTCGAGTATATAGAATCCTTAGACACATGGCAAAAAAGGCTAATTGCAGTTAACATTGTTCTAAGAGATGCATATGCCGAAGCTTTTGGGCTGATTCTTTATAAAGTTTTTTATTCAGTGTCCCCAGAATACATGAGGGCATTTGGAAAGGTCTTCTCTAAAAATGAGGATTATTCAAAAGATGGTTATGAAGAAGCAAAAAAAGTCATAAAGGAGAAGCAGTTGCCGGACGAAGAAGTGATCAATCTTACAAGAGATATCGCGTTAAGAGTATTGCAAACTATAGACTTTAATATGGATGTAGCTAAAGAAATAGGCATAGTAGAAGAGGTAAAGCTACTTAGGGACATCGCAATTGTGTACCCATTCCAGACTCTTAAGGAGCTGGGCCTTAATGTGAATCCAGACAAGGAACTGTTAAATATAAAGAAGCTGGCGAGCAAAACCAAATCAAAATGAGTTAATAAACTGAAGAAGGTCCAAACATATATATACCTTTTTGCATATATTATATAATAAAATTATTTCTAACATGATTTTGCTGCATAATCAGTTTAAACATTTAATGTACCATACTGAATGAACATCAGATATTGCGCTATTAACTAAACTAAGTGATCACATGAACGGGGAACAAAACGAGGAGCAAAAAAACGAGAATATAATATATATAGGCAAAAAGCCCACAATGAACTACGTACTCGCAGTAGTAACGCAATTCAACGGCGGTCAGCATGAGGTAACAATAAAGGCAAGAGGCAACGCAATATCAAGAGCTGTAGATGTAAAGGAAATAGTGCTGAACAGATTCTTGCCTGATGTAAAAGAGAAGAGCATAAGAACTTCCTCAGAAGAGCTGACAAATGAAGATGGTACAAAATCAAAGGTAAGTGCCATTCAGATAACTCTTACAAAATAAGCATAACCTTGTTGGCGGACATTTCCGCTCTTTTTATTTAACGCTTTTATTTTAAATGCAGTTTTTTGCTTTCTTTCATCTTGAATTCTAGCACTTCTGTAGCACTTATTACCCCTACGCACTCCATATCTTTTTCATTATTTACGACTGGTACCCTAGATATCCTGTTTTTTATGAAATAGTCAAGTACGCTATTTACGGAATCAGTAGATTTTACAAAAAGGGGTTTCGCCATTATGTCTCCGGCCTTAACTTTGTAAAGATCCATATCTGCTCTTTTAGTATATTCTGCAACACGTCTGTCATTTAGTATGCCCACAAGTTTTTTTCCTTCCATGATCGGTATTATCTCTACATTCATATTTTTCATCAATGTTATTACTGTGCTTAGTTTGGTGTTCAGGTTTACTCCGATAATCCTATGGTCCACCATTTTTAAAATATCTGTGTTAGTCATTGAATTACCCATATATTTATGCTACGTTAGGAAATAATGCCATATCCTGTGAGGCGCCATCTTTTACCAATGTTCCTCATTATCGCTATACGCATGCCTTTTTCTGCACAGACCGGATGCTTTAATGTAACTTCTATATTGTTCTTTTTGGCTTTCTGAACATAGCCTATTGTTGTATTTGTTCCCACTCCCAATATCAGTGGCTCATTTACGCCTATGACCTGTTCTGGGATATCGTTTCTGTTAAGCTTTGTGTAATTAAGCGAAATGCTATTTAGTACGGGTGGAAGTTTTCCCACAAGCCCCACTACGTTTCCCACCAAGCCATCAGCTTTTGTAAAAGTCGGGTCTATTTCGGTTTCAATGCCTATAAGCCCCCCTGGCAGTGCAACATCGATTTTGTCCGTTCCGTTGCTTAGCTCTTTTGCAATTGTTATTATCGGCTCATAGGTCTCACGCTTAGTTTTGACAAGCTTGATGCCTGGCCGTATCTCAATTTTGTCATCTTTATGAATAACCCCTCTTATAAGAGAGCCTCCTATAATCCCTCCTTTTATCTTGCTTACATCCGAGCCTGGTTTATTGATATCAAAAGAGCGTGCAACATAAAGCAGTGGGTCGGAGCTGGTGTCTCTTTTAGGTATTTCCATATTGGTAATTTTTTCAAGCAATACATCAATGTTTATATTAAGATTTGCAATTACAGGTACAATAGGGGCATCCTCTATAATGCTGCCTTTTATAAAGTTTTTTATCTGCTGATAGTGCGCTTGTGCAGCATCTTTTCCTACAATATCTATCTTTGTTTGAGCAATAATTACATTTTTTATACCAAGTATATTAATTATCATCAAGTGCTCTTTTGTCTGCTGCATTGGGCACGGCTCATTAGCTGCAATTACAAATATTATTCCATCGATTAAGCTGCTAGCCGATATCGCTGTTGCCATAAGCGTTTCATGCCCGGGCGAATCCAGTATAGATATGCGCATAACTGGTTTCGTTTCAGAGCCGCATTTTGGGCACTTCTCCTCAGTTGTGTAAATAGTTCCATCGCATTCGCATTTCCTTATTATAGCGTCGGCATACCCCAATTTAATTGTCATATTCCTTTTTATGCTCTCGCTGTGCTTGTCTGTCCAAACGTGTGTTATTGCCCTTGTTATAGAAGTTTTGCCATGGTCTATGTGCCCTAAGGTACCAATATTCAGTACACTGTGCATCATGTCAGACACATTACCACTCATTGTTTTGCCTCTTTCTTGGGGAAGAGCTCTTCCAAAGGTTTCTCGCCATATTCCACAATAGCCATATTGATCTGGGCTATGCCAGGTGCTATTGTGTTGCCTCTTACCGTGCTGCGCCTGTGTTCGCCGCTATGCCTGCCCCTAACGCTCACCAGCTTGAGAGATTTAACTTTGCCAGTGCCTTGTATACCCTTCACAAGGGGAAATCCGCTGCTGTCGCTGCCTCCTGTAATCTTGAACTTGTAGCCATTAAGGTCTATCAATGCGCCATCTAAAACATCCCCTATTTTGAAGTTCGTAAGTATCGCTACTTTATCTTCAGGAAGTTCCATCTGGGCGCTTTTGCCTGTTTTTGGATCTGAATACACAATTTTCATTTTACCATCTTTTTAATTATACTTTTTATCTATACATATTTTCGGGCTCTTCCTTAAAACGTTTTATCCTATCCGCAAGTTCCTTTGGTATTGCCGGTTTGACTTCCTGTATTGCAAATTCGAAATCGTGCTTGTTTACCTTGTCTCTGTTTGCTCTTATTGCACTCATGCCAGCTTCTCTTACGATGTTCTCTATCTCTGCACCTGTGTAATTCTCACTATTTTTTGCAAGTTCTTCAAGTTTTACGTCCTTGTCGAGCGGCATTTTCCTAGTATGCACTTTGAATATCTCGTATCTTGCTGCTTCATCTGGAAGCGGTATCTCTATTATCTTATCAAACCTTCCCGGCCTAAGGAGTGCTGGATCAATCATATCTGGTCTGTTTGTCGCGGCAAGCACGACAACATTTTTTAGCTCTCCCAATCCATCAAATTCTGTCAATAGCGTGTCCACTACTCTCTCTGTTACAAGCGAGTCGTTATCTCCTGAATCTCTTACTGTCGCTATTGCATCAATCTCATCAATGAAAATTATACAAGGTGCGGCCTGCTTTGCTTTCCTAAATATTTCCCTCACCGCCTTTTCGCTTTCTCCAACATACTTGCTTAGAAGTTCTGGTCCTTTTATGGATATGAAGTTCGATTCTCTTTCAGTAGCAACTGCTTTTGCAAGCAACGTCTTTCCGGTGCCTGGCGCGCCTACAAGCAGTATCCCCTTTACAGGCCTTATCCCTATTTTTTCGAATGCTTCCGGATGCTTTACAGGCAATTCTACTGCTTCTTTCAGCTGTTGCTTAACATCCTCCAAGCCGCCAACATCACTCCAGTGTACGTTTGGCCTTTCTACGAAGACTTCCCTCAATGCGCTTGGTTGTATGAGGGTAAGAGCTTCCATGAAATCGCTTCTCGTGACATTTAAGTTTGCTAGGACTTCATTTGGTATGCTCTTTTTGTTTATTATTGTTGGCAATAAATGGCGTAACTCCGCCATTGCCGCTTCTCTGCATAGCGCAGCAATATCCGCTCCAGTATATCCGTGAGTTACATTTGCAAGTTCATCAATGTCGACATCTTTTGCCAAAGGCATATTTTTTGTATGGATCTGCACTATCTCCTTTCTAGCATTTCTGTCTGGCACGCCAATCTCTATTTCCCTGTCAAACCTCCCAGGCCTTCTAAGAGCCGGATCAATTGCATTTGGCCTGTTAGTTGCGCCTATTACAATGACCTGGCCTCTTGAAGAAATTCCATCCATAAGTGTTAAAAGTTGTGAAACCATCCTCCTTTCTACTTCATTAGTTGCTTCTTCTCTTTTTGGGGCTATAGCATCAATTTCATCCATGAAAATTATTGTTGGTGCTTTCTGCTTTGCTTCGTTGAAAATCTCTCTAAGTCTCTCTTCGCTTTCTCCAACGAATTTGCTTACTAATTCAGGCCCCGATATATCAATGAAGTGGGCATCGCTTTCATTTGCTACTGCTTTTGCAAGCAACGTCTTTCCGGTGCCTGGCGCGCCATAGAGCAGGACCCCTTTTGGTGGTTCTATGCCTAATCTCTCAAAAAGCTCTGGATATCTTATTGGCAGCTCTACCATCTCCCTTATCTTCTGAATCTCATTTTTTATGCCGCCTATATCCTCATAGTGGACATCCCCTATTTTTATTGTTGTATCAGAAACAGGCTCTGTCTTTACTACGACATCCGTATTTCTTGTAACCTTAACAACTCCATGTGGAATAACCTGTACTACTACAAAATTAAACGCAAAGCCAAACATTGCAATTGGTACTACGTCTCCTTTAACCAATGGTTTGTCTTCAAGCCTGTTTTTTGCATACTCCGAGAAGTCTGGAGACATAGGTGTCCTCTGATTTGCTGGAGGTGCAAGGATCACTTTTTCTGCTTCTTTCACATCCGCTTTTGTAACAAAAACTCTATCGCCAATGCCTACACCGACATTCTGTCTAATATATCCATCTATTCTTATAAAATCCAGGCCTTCATCCTCTTGGTGGGCTTGCCACACAATTGCAGCTGTAGATTTGCGTTTCCCTTTTATTTCGATTATGTCCCCGGAGATAACATTCAATAGTTTGCGCGCTTTTGAATCTATCCTTGCAATGCTCCTACCATCATCAGGTACTAGTGAGACCGCAACAGTTAATTCTATTCCCTCAGTCATAATAACACCAAATATCACTAAATATCATTAAAAAGCAAAATATGCAAATAAAAAGCTAACTTAAATATTTATAATATTCTCACATTTATATATCTTTCTGATTAAAACTGAGGCCAAGCAAATAAATAATCAAGAGAGATAGAGAAGCACATCAAAAGCAATAGGGAAATTATTTCTCAAGTTAAAATAAAAAAGCAAAAATCTTTTTGTTTCTCAAGTTTTTAGTACTCATCTTCTTCGTCCAAATCGTCGTCTCCGTCTTCGTCGTCTTCTTCTTCCTCCTCATCCTCTTCGTCTTCATCATCGCTTGACTTTTTTGCTTCGTATGGTATCATATGTATCACCATTTTAACCCAATAGCAAAACATGTTATGCTTTCCAAGGGTCTATTCTATTCTTTTCAATTAAATATAAAAACGTTTGTTTTTTCAAAAGGTTTAGTTTTTCCAAAGCATTCCAAAATGCCTGTTAAATAAAGTGTACTCTAGTCAAATAAAATGCATTTATAAAAAATCCAATATAATTGCGTAGATTAAATTACATACCCAAAAAACATTAAGTATTTATTTGTTTTGTTTCCTTAATTATTAGACCCTTTAAAGCTAGTGGTTATTTTTTTGGTGAGCGATTGGTTCCTATACCTATGGACCTTATACCGAAGCATACTATAGTTAGCAATAGCGAGGCCAAAAAGATTGCGAAACGCTTCAATACGACTCTCGACAAATTTCCAAAGATACTAGAAAGCGATCCCCAGGTCAAGAAGATAAATGCGAAGGTTGGAGATTTGATAGAAATTCACAGAGTAGATCCGACTGGCAAGTATATCTATTACAGGCTTGTTGTAAAGGGTTAATTGTTCTCTTAACCAAATCAGTGTTAAGAATGTACTGCCAATGTTTAAAGTGATAAAATGGATCATTATTTGCTGGAGTCTTATCTAAATAACACATCAATGGTTCAACAGCAGATAGAGAGTTATAATCGATTTGTAAGAATTGGTATCCAAAAGGTTCTAGAGGCTAACAGTATTATACAGCCGGATGTCCCAAACTTTGCAATAAAGCTTACCGGGATAAGGCTTGAGCAGCCAAGAGTGATAGAATCAGACAGCTCAATGAAGAAGATACTGCCCCACGAAGCTCTAGAAAGAAATCTTACTTATTCTGCGCCGATGTACATAACATATGTACCAATAATAAGCGGAATAGAGAAAGCAGATGCGGCAGGGGAGGTTTTTGTCGGTGAACTTCCAGTCATGGTAAAGAGCGATTTATGCTATACGCGCAATATGTCCACTCAGCAGCTTTTGAGCGATGGCGAAGATCCTTACGACTATGGTGGCTACTTTATAATAAAAGGCACAGAAAGGGTTCTCATAGGAATCGAAGATCTGGCCCCAAATAGGATTATAGTAACGAAAGAAAAAGGCGAGACCGTAAGCAAGGTTTTTTCAACTACTTTGAATTTTAGGGCAAGGTGCAGTGTATCAAGGGATGAATATGGAATATACTCTCTTTCATTTCCAACAGTAGCAAAGGGTACTGATTTTGTTCTTATATTAAAGGCGTTGGGTCTGTCAAATGAAGATATACTAAAGTTTAGTAAAAATAAGGATATCAAGAATGACCTTACTCTTAATATAGACATAAGCGCTGCCAAAGACCTTGGTACTGCAGATGCATTGATGGAGATAGGTAAGATTGTAGCACCAAACCAGGCAAAAGAGTATAGAAAGAAAAGAGCTGAAACCCAGCTTGATACGTATATACTGCCACATATCGGAATAAGCCCTGAAGAAAGAAAAGAAAAAGCGTATTTTCTGCTTAAGATGGCTGAAAAAGCAACAATGGTTGGCCTAGGCTATATCAAGCCAGATGACCGAGATCACTACATGAATAAGCGCATAAAGCTTGCAGGCGAATTGATGGAAGAGCTATTTAATAACGCTTTCAAGTTTTTTGTCAAAGATATCAGATATCATGTTGAAAGGACCACAGCAAGGGGTAGGAGGCTATCTGTAAGAACAAACATAAATCCTGACACACTTACAGAAAAGCTCCTCTATTCAATGGGCACAGGTTCATGGCCTGCAGGCCAGACAGGTGTTTCTCAAGTTCTCGAGAGGACGAATGTGGCTACGATGCTAGCGCATCTTAGAAGGATAAAATCACCGCTTGCAAAGAAGCACCCTCATTTTAAAGCAAGAGATGTACACGGCACGCATGTAAATAAATTGTGCCCAAGCGAAACCCCAGAAGGAGTAGAGGTTGGCCTTACCAGATATCTTGCACTAATGGCAAAAGTGACAGTGGGAGCCGAGGAAAAAGTTCTCCTTGACAAGCTTAAAGAGCTAAAGCTAGTTGAAAAATCTGATTAAATGGTGATATTTTGAAGACCGAAATATATCTTGATGGACGATTAATTGGCTATACCGAATCAGGAAAGGATTTTGCCGAAGAAGTAAGGAGAAATCGAAGATTAGGTATAATAAGCGGAGAAATAAATGTCGCATATTTCAAGAAATTGAATGAAGTTCACATAAATGCAGATAGGGGAAGGGTTAGAAGCCCATACATAATAGTCGAAAATGGTGTAAGCAAGTTCACGCCGGAGCTCAAAGAAAGGCTTGCAAAAAAAGAGATTGACTTTAATTATCTGGTGAGAAGGGGCGTTATTGAGTACTTAGATGCAGAGGAAGAGGAGAACACTCTGATAGCTATAAAGGAAGAAGACATTACACCAAAGACAACACATCTCCAGATAGACCCCGTATCTATACTAGGCTTGACAATGAACCTGTCTGTAATGAACGAATATGATACAGTGGGAAAGCATTCATTAATATCAAACTTTACAAAGCAGGCCCAGGGTCTTTATGCCATAAATTTTATGAAAAGATACGATCCGAGAGCGTTTATATTATACTACCCGCAGAAGCCGATAGTAAACAGTGTTGCATATAGGTCAGTGCACATGGAAAAGCATGCTGCAGGGCAGAATTTCGTAGTTGCTCTGTCAACATATTATGGATATAACATGAAAGATGCGATTATATTAAATAAAGCTGCAGTCGAGAGAGGCATAGGCCGCAGTGAATTCTTAAGGACTTATACAGATGAAGAAAGGAGGTATCCTGGAGGGCAGCAAGATCATTTTGAGGTTCCTCCTCCGACAACAGAGGGTTATCTCGGTGAGCATGCATACTCGAAGCTGAGTGAAGATGGTATCATAGAGCCTGAATTAGAGATCAAGGATGGCGATGTGCTTATAGGCAAGGTATCCCCGCCCAGATTTCTAGAGGAGCAAACCGCATTTGGAGCAACAATGGAAAAAAGTCGTGATAATTCAATTATGGTGAGAGTTGGTGAGGAAGGCATTGTAGACAGCGTAATGCTAAGCGAAACTGCTGGCGCCACAAAGATTGTAAAAGTTAGGATAAGGAGTGCTAAAATCCCAGAAGCAGGTGATAAATTTGCAAGCAGGCATGCACAAAAAGGAGTAACAGGTTTGATTGTGCCCCAATCAGACATGCCTTTTACGAAAGATGGTATCGTACCAGACATGCTACTTAATCCCCACAGCCTTCCAGGCAGAACGACTTTTGGGCATATGCTTGAAATGCTTATCGGAAAGGCATGCTCTTTAAAAGGCGAAGAAGCTGAAGGTACAACCTTTTCAACAAACGGCAAGGATCTTGTTGACAAGTACGGGGCAATATTGGAACAGTATGGATTTGACAAGTTTGGAGATGAGGAATTTTTTGATGGACGCACAGGCAAAAAGTTTGAGGCAAAAATTTTCAATGGAGTCGTGTACTACCACAAGCTGTGGCATATGTCAAGCCTTAAATTGCAAGTGAGGGCTAGAGGTCCAGTGCAGATTTTGACACATCAGCCTACAGAAGGAAAGCCAAGAAGAGGAGGCCTTAGATTCGGAGAAATGGAACGAGATGCATTGGTTGGACATGGCGCAAGCCTGTTGCTAAAAGACAGAATGCTAGAGCAGAGCGACAAAGCGCCAATATGGATATGCAAGAATTGCGGTTCGGTAGGCTACTATGACTACATTAAAAATAAGCCCATATGCCCGAGCTGCAAGAGCAATGACCTAGAAATGGTTGAAATAAGCTACGCATTCAAGCTGCTTCTCGATGAGATTAAGTCTCTCCATATCAACCCAAAGATAAAATTAAAGAGTGAGTGATAAGATGCAAGCAGAGTTTATTGATTATATAAGATTTGGCGTCATTTCGCCTGATGAGATAAGGCGCATCAGCGTAGCAAAGCTGGTTGTTCCAGATACCTACAATGAAGACGGCTATCCAATAGATGGTGGATTGATAGACCAGAGGCTTGGAGTAATAGATCCAGGGCTGAAATGCAAAACATGTGGAGGCAGAGCAAAAACATGCCCTGGTCATTTTGGCCATATCGATCTAGTAAGGCCAGTAATCCATCCAGAATATGCTAAAATAATATACTTATTGCTTCAATCTACCTGCTACAAATGCCACAGGATATTACTCAACGATGAGCAGATAAAAGAAGTAAAACCTGTTGTTAGCGATCTTATTGTCAAAGAAGAGGATCAGGACAATCAGAGCGAGCACGAAGTAAGCGGCATGGATCTTCTTAAAAAAATAAAGGCCATAAAGAAATGTCCGCACTGTGGTGCAGAGCAGCCAAAGATCAAACTGGAGAGGCCAACTTTCTTTTACATAAACAGCGAGAGGCTCAAGCCAGACGAAATATTGAACTGGCTTTCAAAGATAAGCGATGATGATCTTATGCTTTTGGGCATAGATCCAAAAATAACTCGCCCAGAATGGTTTGTGCTTACCGTGCTTCTCGTTCCTCCTGTAAATGTAAGGCCTTCGATAACCTTGGAATCTGGAGAAAGAAGCGAGGATGACCTTACTCATAAGCTTGTAGACATAATGCGCATAAACCAGCGATTAGAGCAGGATATAGATGCTGGCGCCCCGCAGATAATAATCGATGACCTGTGGGAGCTGCTCCAATATCAGGTTACTACCTATTTCAACAATGAAACGCCTGGTGTACCTGTTGCAAGGCACAGGAGCACAAGGCCGTTGAAGACCCTTGTGCAAAGGCTTAAAGGAAAAGAGGGAAGGCTTAGATACAATTTAAGCGGCAAGCGTGTAAACTTTTCTGCAAGAACCGTAATTGTGCCAGACTCAAGCCTCACTATTGACCAAGTTGGTGTGCCAAAAAGAATGGCAGAAAATTTGACTGTGCCTATTTACCTAACCCAGTGGAATTTTGAAGAAGCCAAGAAGTATCTCGAAAACACAGAGTACCCAATGGCAATCAATATGATAACAAAAGAAGGTATAAGAAAGAGAGTTTCAGACACAAACAGGGAAGAACTGCTCAAGGAAGTGCAGCCCGGCTATATAATAGAAAGGCAGCTTATTGATGGGGATATAGTATTAATGAACAGACAGCCCACACTGCACAGGGTTTCAATAATGGCCCACACGGCAAAAATACTGCCAGGCAAAGTAATAAGGATACACGTATCTGCTGCATATCCATACAACGCAGACTACGATGGAGATGAGATGAACCTGCATGTTCCTCAATCAATAGAAGCGCAGGCAGAGGCAAGATATCTGATGCAGCCGAGGGATCTGATACCTTCGCCAAGAGACGGCAAGCCCCTTATGTTTATAGAAGAGGATGAGCTTTCTGGCGTATACCATCTTACTAAAGATGGCAGCTATTACTCTAAAGACGAAGCATCCATAATGCTCAGTGATATTGGAATATTCAAGTTGCCTGATCCGGAAAAGGATGGCACATACTCAGGCAAGGAGCTTATCTCCATGCTGCTTCCAGAAGACCTGAATTTTGAGAATAAGAGCAAGCTCGGTGAGTGCGTAATAAAGAAGGGCAAGCTTGTCAAGGGTATACTTGGCGAAAACGAGGTTGGCGAAAAGGGTGGTGCTCTCATACTCAAGCTCTACAAAGATTATGGGCCCGAATTCACAAGAGATTTTCTATTCAAGCTAGCTAGGATATCCCTAAGGTCTGCATATCATGCGGGCGTTACGATAAGCATAAGGGATTACTACATGAAGGATGAAGTGTATAAAGAAAAAGATGCAATTATAAATGATATCAAAATGAAAGTCAATAATCTTTATGCAGACTACAAAGCAAACAAGATAGAGCCATTGCCCGGCTATACAAAGAAGGAAACTCTTGAAATGGAAGTGATGGCCCAGCTTGAGCAGGCGCGTTCATTGTCAGGCAAGCTGCTCAACAAATCCCTCGACATGACAAACAATGCAAAGCTTATGCTGACCATAGGGGCAAGAGGTAACATATTGAATGTGGTAGCAACTTCATTGCTTCTCGGCCAGCAAGCAGTCAGAGGCAAGCAGACCATAAGAGGTTACTCCGGCAGAACAATGCCTTTCTTTAAAAAGAATGACAAGGATCCGGAAAACAGGGGTTTTATAACCTCATCATTCTTCTCAGGACTAAAGCCTACCGAACTCTTCATGCACGGAATGGGCGCAAGAGATTCAGCAGTAGTAAAATACGTAGTAATAACGCAAAGCGGATACCTACAGAGAAGACTAATAAATGCCATGCAGGATTTCTATCTGGATGACAACCTTGCGGTAAAAGATGCAAGCAATGCGCTTATACAAACCATCTATGGTGGAGACGGCAATGAGCCTACAAAAGAACTTATAAAAGATATAGAGTGATAATTATGGCAGCAAAGGAAGACAATACAAAAGCTACTCCCGGAGAGGCTATAGGCACTGTAGCCGCGCAGTCAATAGGAGAACCGAGTACGCAGATGATGCTCAGGGTATTCCATTCAGCAGGAGTAAGTTCAGTGATTCAAACAAAAGGGCTTCCTAGGATGATAGAACTTGCAGATGCAAGAAAAAGGCCAAAATCCCCATTGATGTGGATTTATTTTGAAGATAATATAAAATACAAATACGAAAAAGTGAGGGAAATCTGGAGGAAGCTTGAAGAGGTAAAGGTTTCGAATCTCATAAAAGACTATGAGGAAGACTTCAAGGCAGGCCAGATGACAATGAAAATAGACCATGAAAAACTTTCATTTTATGAGCTTACGGTGAAAAATGTACATAGCAGCATAGAAAAATTAGGTGGCGTAGAAGTAAGTGTTGATGGTGAAGTAATAAAAGTCAAAACCAGCAAAAAATCAGGAATCAAGGCGATACGAACTGAATTTGTTCATGTACTGAATGCGAGGGTGTCCGGCATATCTGGGATAAGCAAGGCAATAATACAGGAGGCAGAGGATAAAAGCTTCTTTATAGCTACAAGTGGCAGCAACATGCTTGAAGTGATGAACATAGAAGGTGTTGACAAGTGGCACATATATTGCAATGATCCGTTCGAGGTGGCAAAAGCATACGGGATAGAAGCGGCACGAAATATACTTGCCAACGAGTTTATTACCACAATAAGGGATGAAGGATTGACCATAAGTTTTAGGCATATCTCTTTAATAGCGGATACGATGACCTTCTATGGTACAATAAAAAGTATAGGCAGGCATGGCGTCGCGGGAGAAAAGAGTTCAGTATTGGCCAAAGCCGCCTATGAAGAAACGGTAAAGCATCTTGTCAATGCAAGCATATTCGGGGAGAAAGACCCGCTAAACGGAGTTGCAGAAAACATACTTATAGGAAAGCAGATTGCTGTTGGCACTGGCTATGTAAAGTTAATGGTTAAAAAAGAAAACATTAAAAAACTTAAATAACAACCGATATTTGTAGGTGTGAAGATGCAACAAGAAAGACCTTTTGATCTCTTAAACAAAATACTAGGACAGCAAGCACTGGTCAGACTAAAGAACAATGTAAGCATAAGGGGGAAGATTACTTCGTTCGATGCGCATATGAACATAGTAATAGAAGACGCGGAAGAACTTGAAGACGGCGGGCTAAAGGCCAAACTTGGCACTATATTGCTTCGCGGGGGCAACATACTATTCGTATCGCCGGTATAAATTTATGCTGTTGGGCTCTTGGCGCAACGGTAGCGCGCCTGCATGGCATGCAGGAGGTTGCGGGTTCAAATTTGCTTTGCAATGAAAATCCCGCAGAGTCCATATCCTTTTAATTTAATCTTTCTGGCCTATTTTGTCAAAGTCGATGATCCTTTCGTCTATCGATTTTTGGTCTCTGCTTAAAAGCACTATTCTGCTCGTCGTGTGTTCATCAGTCCATATATACCCTGTCAATTCAGCAATTTTTTTTGCAAATTCCTTTATTTCTTCGTGGTTTGGCATGCTGGAAAGCGACAATCCTCTCTGTTCCTCACGCGAACCGCCAACAAAGGAAAAACCTTTTACTTCGACATAATTCGGTCTTGCAATCTTTATTAATTCAGCATAACCCTCAGGATTTATCATGTTAAGCCCTTTCACAAGAGTCATCCTTAGAACGGTTCTTGTCTTCATCCCTGCCATGAGCATTAGCGATTCCTTAAATTTGCTCCATGCATTATTGATTTTAGGCGCTGTTGTCTTTAGATATGTCTCTTCATCAGGCGCTTGCAGCGATATATAAAATTGGGTAGGCAAGTTTTTGAGTTTTTTTATAGCATTTGGCAGTGTGCCGTTGTGTACTACAAAGGTGCTCATTCCTCGCTCATGAAATTTGCCTATAAGCTCCGACATCTTTGGGTAAAACAGCGGTTCTCCAGTAAGGCTCAAAGTTGCGTGCTTCGGGCTGTTTGCTTCTTCCCATCTTTTTTTCTTTAAGTCCGTATCAGCAACCGCTTTGTAGCCGCTAACTATACGCCTCTGCTCTTTTATCATTCCATCTATTATATAATCTGGGTCATCCCATTCTACGGCGTTAAGCTCATTCCATTTATAGCCGTGCTCTTCCGGTATGATGCGCCAGCAGAACCTGCAACGCAAGTCGCAACCTATTGCTGTAGTAGACTGCATGCACTGCCAGCTTCTTATGCCATAAAACTTGGCTTTGTAGCAAAGCTCTTTGTCCTCTAAGCCGTTTGCAGCATATTCGCAAATCTTTACTGCAGAATGCTTTCCTACGAAATGATAACCTTGCTTTTTCATTGTAGATTTTAAGTTTTCCGGTATTTCTGCCATGGCATAACCCCATCAAATACTGTTGAAAAAGTCTAGCCGAAATCCTTTCTCCTTTATCGCATCCTTAGTTATAGTGTGGTTTTTTTCTGTTTTCTTCATGTCTTTAGGGCTTATGAAAAACCAGCCGCTGTTGTTCATTCTCCACGCGATTAAAGCCATCATATTGCCATCCTTCTCCCACGAAAGCAAGGATTCGATTTTCTCGTTAGGTATGGAAATGCTCCCTTTGTCCCATGCTTTGCATTCAAACACAAAGCTCTTACCATTTTTTGCTGCTATTATGTCCGGGCTTAGTGAATTTACTCCACTACCTGCTGCCCTTGCAACCGAATAATTGAGATTATGAAAATGGTTCAGCAGCTCTCTTTCGCTTCTTGCCCCTTTAGAATATCTAAGCAATTAATCACGCACATTATGTTCAAGCTGAAAGCACACATAAGCAGGCGCATTCAGCAAGCGATCATAAGTATATAAGCATTATAATATAAAAATTATTGTGAAGAACAGGATACTGTCATTTCAAATCCATGTCCTTTTATATAAAATACGCTATCCGAGCTTTTGTTGCTTTTCAACCTTTCCAGCATGGCCAAGCAGCAGATGCTCTTTAATTTTTACTACATTATCATACATCCTTTTTTCTCTTATGCGTGATATCATAAGGTAAGCTTCATCTCTTGTCCCAAGCGTTACTAAGATAACAACTCGCCCGTATTTAAGCCTGCCTGCCCTGCCCTTGCGCTGTATATTACGTATTTCGCTTGGTATTGGCTCATAAAATATGACCATATCCACAGCGGGTATATCTAAGCCCTCCTCCCCTATGGATGTTGTGACCAGAACCCTGAATTTTGATTTCCTGAAATCCTCTATTATGCTTTGCTGCTGCGCCTGTGTGACGCCGTACTTCTTCCCTACAAAAGCATGTGCTGTTATCCCATTATTTAAAAGCACTTCAACAATTTTTTTTATTGTAGAGCGATACTGTGCAAATACTATGACATTTTGATCCCTGAATTCATTGCCTAGCAAATTGGCAAGCATGGTCATTTTTGGATGTTCTTCTCCTGTTGTTTCTGCATTTGCCGCAATGTGGCGTGCTGTGCTTACGGCACTATTTGCCAAAATTCCTTTTATATTCTTGCTTTTTGTTGCTTTTTCATCAAGGCTGCGCATATAAGCCATAAATGGGCTAATGCCCTCTGTTGTTATCAAATCGTAAGCATGAGCCAAATGCAACACATAAGAATAATGGTATATTGCCATGAACCTGTAGTTTCTAGCCTCTAGCTTTGATATGTAGTCTCCTATTTCCAGCAACCGCCCCTTTGGCATATTCTCAAAGTTTTTGAAACGGCTTAAGCCTGTGTTGTAGAGTGCTTGAAGGTGCTCATCTATAACTGGCTTAAGAAGCGACCCTATCTCCTCTATGGTCCTGCTTTTTTCTATGTACACAATATTAGTATCTTTTTTCATTACATACGGGGCAACATCATAATCTGTGGATATCCTAATCTCAATATTGCTTATGCCTAGTGTTTCAACAAGGGTGTTTATCTTTTTTCTATCGCTTCCTGGAGAGGCAGTCAGCCCTATCATCTGCACACCCCTCAGCTTGCATTCATTCGCAATGTAAGTATACGCATACTTGCCTACTGCCTTGTGGCATTCGTCAAAAATAACAATCCCTGTTTCTTCGAGAGATAGTGTTGCCTTTTTTAAATCATTGGCAACCGTCTGTGGCGTTCCTATAATTACCTTTGCCTGCTGCTCCAGTTCCAAGCGCTTGCTATGCGGCAGGCTTCCCGTAAGTAATAACACAAGTTTGGGATCTATATTAAGAAGCTTAAGCATTGTGTTATAGTGCTGCTCACTCAATGGCTTTGTTGGGGCTAAGAATATTGCCTTCTTAGCGTGATGAAGCACATATGCTATTGCCAAAACAGCAATGAAAGTTTTACCTAGTCCTGTGGGTAGTACGACAAGGGTATTCCCCCCATTGTATATGCTTTTAGCTATGTTTATCTGATAAGCTCTGGGCTCAATCCCTTCTGTATTAACAAGGCGCGAATATGGCTCAAGCTCATTCCATCCATTTAGCATATACTATATTTATTAATAAATTAATATAAATACAGATTACCATAAATTAGAGCGTATTTTCGCGCAAGTGATTCAATGAATACCCTCCTGATAAGCTGTATGGACAGAAGGCTCAATTCAATAATAGATAAACAAAATAACCAAAGTACCATTATACTAAGAAATGCAGGGGCAAACGTGGAAGGCTTGTCAAACAGCATAACTTCCATGCTCAATGCGCATAACATAAGCAAAATAATACTCATGCCCCATACAGACTGCGGCGCAATGAAAGTAGTTTATGGAGCAATAAAAAATGGAATTAAGCCAAGCAATGAAATTTACGACAGACTTGTCAAGCAGTTCGTTAAATCCTCCTTCTCAAATTTAGAAGAGCTTGAAGAGATCAACAGGCATATGCAAAATGAAAGCTTGTCAAAGATCTCAAGAGGTATAAAAATTGAAGAGCAGTACATAGACCTTAAAAACCAAAATCCAGAAGAAAACGAAGAGCATATTTTGGTATTTACTTATCCTTCAGGTAAAAAATATGAAGACATATGCAAAAGCCTAGGTGTTAAAATAAGCAACGTATATTTTATACATGCAAGCAGCATAGAGGAAGTGCAGCCCGATATAGATATAGCAATAAACAATCTTCACATTAAAAAGGTTGTGTTCCTTGCAATAGAACCATCTGAATATAGAAACATGTTTGCCGAAATGAAGCGCGCAGTATTAAAAGGATTCATGCAAAAAGCAAGTGTTGAATTCAGGAAAATATAAACGACATACGACAAATGCCATTAATACCTCATCGTAAAACCATTAAGTTTTTAAATATATCTTAAATATTATTATTGTGATAAAATGGCAACTCAAAGCAATAAGCCTACAGCAGCATTTGCCCTTGTGCTGATAGGTGGTATATTCACTTTATTGGGCGGTATTTTCGTAGCAATATTAGGCGGAGCAGCAACATTTTTCTTAGGTGGTATTGGTGCAGTAGTCGGTATAGTCGGCATAGTATCTGGAATATTAGTAATTCTTGCAGGAGTACTTATGAACTCTACAGACATATCAAAAGTGCACACCTGGTCGATAATTGCTTTGGTTTTCACAATAATCGGTCTTGCAAATGGTGGTGGCTTCATTATTGGGTTTATACTCGGCCTTGTTGGAAGTATCCTTGGATTAGTCTACAAAGGCTAAAGCAAATTTTTAATATTTCGGCTTTTGCCTTTTTTTCTTATTCTTTTTCTATTTAGCGTTAATCTATCGCTTTAAGTACAATATAAAAATTAGAAATTCATAGTGTTGGTCTGAATTTCATTAGTGCCTTCTTTTCTAAGCAAATTCCCTTTGTTGAATGTCCTTACAAAAAGCCCTGCCTGATTATATTTCGTTGAAAGCGTAAACGGATAATCCCATCTATTGGATTGCTTCTTATAAACTAGCAAGTGTACAAAGTATTCTTTATTATCATCTAAATCAAGGAAACCTCTCTGGTTGATTTTGCATCCAAAATCACAAAAGACCCTCTCTTCACTTATATCATTTACGAATATATGTACTGGTTTGTTTTCTTTGTATAACCAAGGTGTCTTTATTATAAGCGTACCCCTGGCATCGTCATATCTTGCAGACAAGACTCTAACTTCTATTTCTTTGCGTACAATCGAGCTGTTGAGCAAACTTTTCCATACAGGGTCAGTTACCTCCACATTTTATTATATATTTTTTCAGATATTTAAATATGTTGCTTTATGCAGTTCTGCTAAATTAAGATCTTATAAAACCAAATCCTAAAAATAA